>NZ_CP014145.1:922431-1229908 GCF_001542775.1 Microterricola viridarii | reverse complement strand
CCGATCGCGTTCCAGACAAGCCCGCCCTCGAAGGGCTGGAAGCCAAGTGGGGCGGGGTCTGGGAGACCGCGGGCACGTACCGCTTCGACCGCGCCAACGCCACCCGCGAGTGCATCTACTCGATCGACACGCCGCCGCCGACCGCATCCGGTTCGCTGCACATCGGCCACGTCTTCTCCTACACGCACACCGACGTCGTCGCGCGCTTCCAGCGCATGCGCGGCAAGAGCGTGTTCTACCCGATGGGCTGGGACGACAACGGCCTGCCCACCGAGCGCCGGGTGCAGAACTACTACGGCGTGCGCTGCGACCCGACACTGCCCTACACGGTCGACTTCGTGCCGCCCTTCGAGGGTGGAGACGGCAAGAGCACGAAGGCCGCCGACCAGAAGCCGATCAGCCGCCGCAACTTCATCGAGCTGTGCGAGCGCCTCACCGTTGAGGACGAGAAGCAGTTCGAGGCGCTCTGGCGCACCCTCGGCCTCTCGGTCGACTGGACGCAGAGCTACCGCACCATCGGCGACGAGGCCCTGTTCACCTCGCAGCTCGCCTTCATCCGCAACGTCGAGCGCGGCGAGGCCTACCAGGCCATGGCGCCGACGCTGTGGGATGTCACCTTCCGCACCGCCGTGGCTCAGGCCGAGCTCGAGGACCGCGACCAGCCGGCCGCGTACCACCGGGTCAGCTTCCACAAGCCCGATGGCGGCACGATCGAGATCGAGACCACCCGCCCCGAGCTCCTCGCGGCGTGTGTCGCCCTCGTTGCCCACCCGGATGACGAGCGCTACAAGCCCTTCTTCGGCACGACCGTCACGACCCCCGTCTTCGGCGTCGAGGTGCCCGTGCTCGCGCACCACCTCGCCCAGCAGGACAAGGGCTCCGGCATCGCCATGATCTGCACCTTCGGTGATGTCACCGACGTCGTGTGGTGGCGCGAGCTGTCGCTGCCGAACCGCGCCATCATGGGCTTCGACGGCCGCATCATCAGCGAGGCCCCCGAGGTCATCACGAGCGAGGCCGGCCTCTCCGCCTACGCCCAGATCGCCGGCAAGACCGTGTTCTCTGCCAAGCAGACGATGGTCGAGCTGCTGCAGGCCAGCGGCGAGATGATCGGCGCCCCGAAGAGCATCCAGCACCCGGTCAAGTTCTTCGAGAAGGGCGACAAGCCGCTCGAGATCGTCTCCACCCGCCAGTGGTACATCGGCAACGGCGCGAAGGATGAGGCGCTGCGCGAGCGGCTCCTCGCCCACGGCGCCGAGCTGGAATGGCACCCCGACTTCATGCGCGTGCGCTACGAGAACTGGGTCGGCGGCCTGACCGGCGACTGGCTGATCTCGCGCCAGCGCTTCTTCGGCATCCCGATCCCTGTCTGGTACCCGCTGGACGCCGACGGCAACCCCGTCTTCGACGAGCCGATCATCGCCGGCCGCGAGATGCTGCCCGTCGACCCCTCCAGCGACACGGCGCCCGGCTACGACGAGTCCCAGCGCGGCGTCGCCGGCGGCTTCATCGGCGAGCTCGACGTCATGGACACCTGGGCGACCTCCTCGCTCACGCCGCAGCTGGCCGGCGGCTGGGAGCGCGACCCGGAGCTGTTCGACCTGGTCTTCCCGTACTCGCTGCGCCCGCAGGGCCAGGACATCATCCGCACCTGGCTGTTCTCCTCCGTGCTGCGCGCAGAGCTCGAGCACGGCGTCGCGCCGTGGAAGCACGCCAGCATCTCCGGCTTCATCGTCGACCCCGACCGCAAGAAGATGTCCAAGTCCAAGGGCAACGTTGTGACCCCGGCCGACATCCTCGAGCAGCACGGCTCCGACGCCGTCCGCTACTGGGCGGCCTCCTCGCGCCTCGGCACCGACGCGGCCTTCGACCCGCAGAACCCGACCCAGATCAAGATCGGCCGCCGCCTCTCCATCAAGATCCTGAACGCGGCCAAGTTCATCCTGAGCTTCGAGCAGGGTGCGGATGCCGGCTCGCTGGAGACCGTGACGGAGCCGCTGGACCTCAGCATGCTCGCGTCGCTGCACACCGTCATCGAGCAGGCAACGGCCGCCTTCGAGAACTACGACCACGCCCGTGCGCTGGAACTCACCGAGAGCTTCTTCTGGACCTTCTGCGACGACTACCTCGAGCTCGTCAAGGAGCGTGCCTACGCAGACGGCGCCGGGCAGGCCTCGGCAACGACGGCACTGCGCATCGCGCTGTCGGTGCTGCTGCGCATGTTCGCCCCGTTCGTGCCGTTCGCGACCGAGGAGGCCTGGTCCTGGTCGAACGAGGGCAGTGTGCACACGGCCAGCTGGCCCGTAGCCACCGAGCTCTCCGCCGCCAACCCGCAGGTGCTCGCACTGGCCGGTCAGGCGCTCATCGGCATCCGCCGCGCCAAGACCGACGCGAAGGCATCGCAGAAGACGGCCGTGACCTCCGCTACGATCGTTGCAACTCCGGAGCAGCTTGAGCTGCTCCGGCTCGCTGCGGAAGACCTCAAGGCGGTCGGACGCATCGCAGAGCTGAGCTTCGCCGAAGGATCAGAGATCGCCGTCACAGATATCGTTTTCGCCCCCGCGCAGGAGAGTTAGGAGAGCCGCATGACCGTGCAGATTCGCCCGATCGCCGATGGAGACTTCTTCAATTGGATTGGCCTCTATGAGGGCTACAACACCTTTTACAACCGGGAGCTGACCGACCAGAAGGCGCTCATCCTGTGGAGCTGGTTGGTCGACAAGAACCACGAGACCTTCGGTTTCGTGGCGGAGGAGGACGGCGAGCTCATCGGGCTCGCCCACTTGCGCGAGTTCGCCCGCCCGCTGGATGCCAGCCGCGGCCTGTTCCTCGACGACCTCTACGTCGCCGAGTCGGCCAGGGGCAACGGCGTCGGTGGCGCGCTGCTGGAGACCGCGAAGGGATACGCGCTCGAGCACAAGCTCAGCGTCGTGCGTTGGATCACCTCCAACGAGAACGAGGTGGCACAGCTGCTCTACGACAAGGTGGCCAAGCGCACCGACTGGGTCACCTACGACATGGACCCGAGCGCAGAGGGTGATTCCTGATGCAGCTCGGCAAGCGCTGGGCGTTCGGTGAGGCCGCGCCGGCCACGCTGCCCGAGGTCGTGCTCGTCGCCGTCGAGGCCGTCGAGAGCGACGAGGCCCCGGCCGGTGTCGACCGCTCGAGCTGGCGCTGGACGCTGACCTGGCTGGAGAACAAGCCGGTGCTGGAACTGGATGACGGCACCGTCATCCGCTACGACGCCGATGCCGACAGCGCCACCATCACGCAGCGCGTGCCGGCGAGCACGAGCGAGTTCGCCGACACCGACGACGACGACGACTGGTAATAGTTCGCGGTTCGAGGTCTCGATACTGCCGCCCACCCGCTACTCACGCAGCGGATGGGCGGCAGTTTCGTTTTCTGCTGCGCGCGCAGGGCCGTATCGAGACCCCGAATCCAGCCCGAAACCGAGACCCGCACTAGGTCTCGATACGCTCGTTCCTCGCTACTCGACCAGCGGGAATGCGGCAACCTCCCTCACCCGCTGGTCGAGTAGGCCCGCCAGGGCCGTATCGAGACCCCGAATCCAACCCGAATCCGACCCCCGCGCGAGGTCTCGATACGCTCGTCCCTCGCTACTGGACCAACGGGAACACGGCAACCTCCCGCACCCGCTGGTCGAGTTGGCCCGCCAGGGCCGTATCGAGACCCCGAATCCAGCCCGAAACCGACCCCGGCACGAGGTCTCGACACGCTCGTTCCCCGCTACTCGACCAACGGGAATGCGGCAACCTCCCGCACCCGCTGGTCGAGTAGGCCCGCCAGGGCCGTATCGAGACCCCGAATCCAACCCGAAACCGACCCCGGCGCGAGGTCTCGATACGCTCGTTCCTCGCTACTCGACCAGCGGGAATGCGGCAACCTCCCATTCCCACTGGTCGAGTAGGCCCGCCAGGGCCGTATCGAGACCCTGAATCCAACCCGAAACCGACCCCCGCACGAGGTCTCGATACGCTCGTGCCTCGCTACTCGACCAGCGGGTGGGCATCTGGCGACGTGTGCTCTATCCCCCAGCGCTTCCTGGCGAGTCCCGGAAGCAGCTCGGCGCCGACGCCGTCGATCAGCGCCCGGCGCTTTGCACGGCTCCAGCGCTGCACCTGCTTCTCACGGCCGTACGCCTCATCGATGCGGTCGTACTCCTCGAAATAGACAAGCGTCACGGGCTGACGGCGTCGCGTGTAGGCCGCTCCGCCCTCGTGGTTGTGCTGCCAGACGCGCTGCTCGACGTCCCAGGCGCTGCCGACGTAGTACGAGCCGTCTGAGCACTCCACGATGTACATGTACGGCATGCCCCGAGTATCGCTGATCCCGGCGCACGGCGTCCGGAGTTATCCACAGCCCGCTGGTCGGCACACCCACCCGGCGTACGTCCCCGCTGGTCGAGTAGGCCCGCCAGGGCCGTATCGAGACCCCGAATCCAGCCCGAAACCGAGACCCGCACGAGGTCTCGATACGCTCGTTCCTCGCTACTCGACCAGCGGGTGGGCGAGCTGCGGCAGGCTACTTGGTGGCGATGATCTCGCCGTGCGGCATACCGAGCCAGCCGTCGGGGTCGGCCGTCCAGTAGCGCCAGCCCTCCGAGATCTCCTGCAGGTCGCTGAGGGTCGCGACGCCGCTCTCGATCGCCTGCGAGGCGAAGCTGGACTCGAGGGCGCGCGTGGCCCAGCTGCTCCCCCACCAGTCGCGCTCGGCATCCGTAGCGAAGCACCACATGCTGGCCGAGCTCGTGACGGACTCGAAGCCGGCGTGCCGGGCCCACGCCTTGAGCGAGCGACCGGCATCCGGGAACACCCCATTGCCGTGCATCACGGCGCGCATGGTCGCCAGCCAGCGGTCGAGCGCCGGCAGCTCCGGGTACCAGGAGGTGGAGCCATAGATGACGTCGCGCACCGCGAGGATGCCGCCGGGCTTCAGCACCCGGTAGATCTCACGCATTGCGTCGACCGGGCGGGAGAGGTGCTGCATCACCTGGTGCGCGTGCACCACGTCGAAGCTGTTGTCGGGGAAGTCGAGGGCGTACACGTCGCCGACGGCGAAGCGCACGTTGTGCATCCCACTGTCGTCGGCCAACGCCTGTGCCTGGCCGATCACGTCGGCGGACGAGTCGATACCGATAACCTCGCCGGGGGCGACGCGCGGGGCCAGGTCGACGGTGATCGTTCCCGGGCCGCAGCCGACATCCAACACCCGCTGACCGGCGGCCAGGTGGGGAAGCAGGTAGCCGGCCGAGTTCTGCACCGTGCGCCAGGAATGCGAGCGCAGCACGCTCTCGTGATGGCCGTGGCTGTACCGCTCCGGTGGGGCTGTCTCGCTGCGGTCGGTCTCCGGCAGGAAGGGGTTCTCGGGGTTGGCTTCGGTGCTCATATGCCGAGCCTATCCCCGCCGGCAGACAGAAACGCGGCCCGCCCCTCTGCCGAGGGACGGGCCGCGCCACGCACCGTGCTGGTGCTCTTGTCTTAGATCGAGAAACCGAGGGCGCGCATCATGTCGCGGCCATCGTCCGTGATCTTCTCGGGGCCCCACGGCGGCATCCACACCCAGTTGATGCGGAAGGCGTCGACGACGCCGTCCAGCGACTCGGCGGTCTGCTCCTCGAGCACATCGGTGAGCGGGCAGCCGGCGCTGGTGAGCGTCATGTGGATGACGAGCGCGTTGTTCTCGTCGTCCCAGCCGAGGTCATAGATGAGCCCGAGGTCGACGATGTTGATGCCGAGCTCAGGGTCCATGACGTCTTTAAGCGCCTCTTCGACCTGGTCGTAGAGCGCGGGAGCGAGCGTACTGGTCATAGAACTAGCCTACGTTCGCGCCGCTGAGAAAACGATCGTAACCCTCGTCCTCAAGGCGGTCGGCGAGCTCGCGGCCGCCCTGCTCTGCCACGCGGCCATTGACGAACACGTGCACGAAGTCAGGCTCGATGTAGCGCAGGATGCGGGTGTAGTGGGTGATCAGCAGGATGCCGAGGCCGGTGTTGGCCTTGGCACGGTTGACGCCCTCAGAGACGATCTTCAGCGCGTCGACGTCGAGGCCGGAGTCAGTCTCGTCGAGCACGGCGAACTTCGGCTTGAGCAGCTCGAGCTGGAGGATCTCGTTGCGCTTCTTCTCACCACCGGAGAAGCCCTCGTTCACGTTGCGCTCGGCGAAGGACGGGTCCATGCGCAGGGCGTCCATGGCACTGCGGACGTCCTTGATCCAGTGACGGATGCTGGGAGCCTCGCCCTCGATCGCGGTCTTGGCGGTGCGCAGGAAGTTGGTGTTGGTGACGCCGGGGATCTCGACCGGGTACTGCATGGCCAGGAACAGGCCGGCGCGGGCACGCTCGTCGACGCTCATGTCGAGCACCTCGACGCCGTCGAGCAGGATGGACCCGCCCTCGACGTGGTACTTCGGGTGGCCAGCGATCGTGTACGCGAGGGTGGACTTGCCCGAGCCGTTGGGGCCCATGATGGCGTGGATCTCGCCCTCGTTGATGGTCAGGTCGACACCGCGCAGGATCTTCTTGGCGCCCTGGTCGGTCTCGACGTTGACGTGCAGGTCCTTGATCTCAAGAACAGACATAGTGTTCAATCTCTTTCGTGTTCGGCGCGCTTGCGCCAGGCAAGTGGAGGTTTAGACGGCCAGGGTGACGGCCGGGTCAATGTAGATGTCGCCGTCGACCAGTTCGACCTGGTACACGGGAACCGGCTCATAGGCCGGGAGGGTGAGCGGCTTCCCGGTGCGCAGCGAGAACTGCGATCCGTGGGCCCAGCACTCAAGCGTGTCGCCCTCGATGAACCCCTCGGAGAGGGAGATGTCGCCGTGGGTGCAGGTGTCGCCGATGGCGAACACCTCGCCGGCGGAATCCTTCACCAGGGCGATGGAGACGCCGTCGATGTCGACCTTGACGGCCTTGTTCTCCTCGAGCTCGTCGAGGGCACAGATGCGGCTGGCGACCATCAGAGTGCCGTCCCAACAAGCTCGGACTCGAGGACGGCCTGCAGGCGTTCCTCGAGCGGGGCGGAACCGATCTGCTGCACGATCTCGCTGAGGAATCCGCGCACGACGAGGCGGCGCGCCTCCTCCTCGGTGATGCCGCGCGACTGCAGGTAGAAGAGCTGCTCGTCGTCGAAGCGGCCGGTGGCGCTGGCGTGGCCGGCCCCGGCGATGTCGCCCGTCTCGATCTCCAGGTTCGGGATCGAGTCGGCCCGGGTGCCCTCGCTGAGAACCAGGTTGCGGTTCTGCTCGTAGCTGTCGGTGCCGGTGGCCTGCTGGCCGATGAGCACGTCGCCGATCCAGACGGTGCGCGCGCCCTCGCCCTGCAGGGCACCCTTGTAGTTGACTCGCGAGCGGGTGTGCGGCGCCTCGTGGTGCACGTAGACCTGCTGTTCGAGGTGCTGGCCGGCGTCGGCGAAGTAGAGGCCGTACGCCTCGACGTCGGCGCCGGACTCGGCCAGCGTCGTGGTCGGGTTGAGCCGGACCACCTCACCACCGAGCGAGACGACGATGTGCTTGAGCTTGGCGTCGCGGCCGACCCGGGAGAAGTGGTTGGCCAGGTGCACTGCACCGGCGTTCCACTGCTGCACGGTGACCACGCTGAGGTTCGCGGACTCGCCGACGAGGATCTCAACGTTCTCGACGATCCGGGCGTCGCCCGTGTTGTCGAGAACGATGCGGGCGTTGCTGAACGGTGCGGCCTCGATGACGATGTGGGCGGCGCGGGCGGCGGAACCGAGTGCGCTGCGCAGCACGGTCACCTCCTTCGCGTCCTCACCGGTCACCGTGATGAGCAGGGCCTTCTCGAAATTGGTCCAGGCGTTCGCAGCGGCGCGCTCTTCCGGCTTGCCGGCGGTGCCGATGCGGGCGTCGTCGCGGTCGATCCAGCTGATGCTGACGCCGGCGGCATCCGTCGCGCTGAACTCGAACGGCGAACCGTCGAGCTCACCGTCGAGGAGGTCAGCGAACTTGGCAATCGGGGAGAGCTTCCAGACGGCTTCGCGGCCCGTGATGACGGGGAAGTCGCTGTGCTCGAATGAGGCGAAGCGGGCGGATCGGGTCTGCACGGGGGCGAGACCCCAGCCACCGTCGCTGTGCTTCTTGAGGCCGTGCTGCTCCGGCGAGACGAGGCTCGCCGTGGGCGCGTCGGAACTGGGCATGGTTGTACTGGGTGTCGAGGCGGCGGTCATTTAGCCGACGGATCCTTCCATGCCCATTTCGATGAGCTTGTTGAGTTCAAGTGCGTATTCCATGGGCAGTTCGCGGGCGATCGGCTCGATGAAGCCGCGCACGATCATGGCCATTGCTTCGGTTTCGGTCATGCCGCGGCTCATCAGGTAGAACAACTGCTCTTCGCTGACCTTGGAGACCGTGGCCTCGTGCCCGAGCTGCACGTCGTCGACACGGATGTCGATGGCCGGGTAGGTGTCGGAGCGCGAAATGGTGTCGACCAGCAGCGCGTCACAGACGACGCTATTCGCCGAGTGGTGGGCGTTGGCGGCGATGCGCACCTCGCCGCGGTAACCGGCGCGGCCACCGCCGCGGGCGATCGACTTGGAGACGATCGACGACTGCGTGTACGGCGCCATGTGCACCATCTTGGCTCCGGCGTCCTGGTGCTGGCCGGGGCCCGCGAAGGCGACGGAGAGGGTCTCGCCCTTGGCGTGCTCGCCCATCAGGTAGATCGACGGGTACTTCATGGTGACCTTGGAGCCGATGTTGCCGTCGACCCATTCCATGGTCGCGCCTTCAGCAGCCGTTGCACGCTTGGTGACCAGGTTGTAGACGTTGTTCGACCAGTTCTGGATCGTCGTGTAGCGCACGCGGGCGTTCTTCTTCACGATGATCTCGACGACGGCGGAGTGCAGCGAGTCGCTCTTGTAGATCGGGGCGGTGCAGCCCTCGATGTAGTGCACGTAGCTGCCCTCGTCGGCGATGATGAGGGTGCGCTCGAACTGGCCCATGTTCTCCGTGTTGATACGGAAGTAGGCCTGCAGCGGGATCTCGACGTGCACGCCGGGCGGCACGTAGACGAAGGAGCCGCCCGACCAGACGGCCGTGTTCAGCGCGGCGAACTTGTTGTCGCCGGAGGGGATGACAGTACCGAAGTACTCCTCGAAGATCTCCGGGTGTTCCTTGAGCGCCGTGTCGGTGTCCATGAAGATGACGCCCTGGGCTTCGAGCTCGGAGTTGATCTGGTGGTAGACCACCTCAGACTCGTACTGGGCTGCGACGCCGGCGACCAGACGCTGGCGCTCGGCCTCGGGGATGCCGAGCTTCTCGTAGGTGTTCTTGATGTCGTCGGGCAGGTCTTCCCAGCTCTGGGCCTGCTTCTCGGTCGACCGAACGAAGTACTTGATGTTGTCGAAGTCGATCTCGCTGAGGTCTGCACCCCAGGTCGGCATCGGCTTGCGTCCGAACAGCTCGTAGGCCTTGAGTCGACGCTCCAGCATCCAGGCCGGTTCGGACTTCAAAGCCGAAATGTCGGAGACAACCTCCTTCGAGATTCCTCGACGGGCGGATGCGCCTGCGGCATCCGGGTCAGACCATCCAAACTCGTAAACACCGAGTGACTCGAGTTCTGGGCGGTCAATGAGCACGTCCGACATTCTCTACCTCTTCTCCTGCCCGCTATAACCGGGTATCAGTCCGGCTCATTCCCGAACCCGACGCGAATGCGCCTGACTTCGATGAACGATTGTGCGGGTGGCTGCTTTGCGTACCTAAGATATTCAAGAACCGTTTGTCAGGGCGCGCATCACGGCGTCGTGTGACGCGACGGCGCGTGAGCACGGTTCTCAAATCAATTCGATTCTACAGCCACACAGCTGGGGATCGGCGTGCGCACAGCCCAGCGCCGCCCAAACGGCAAGACACGAAGGCGAAATACACGGTGAAGCGCTTCTCACTCCCCACTCGAATCAACGGGGGCATCCGCCTCTTCGCTTGGCTCTCCTTCTTCTCTGAGCTGCTGATCATCCTGACCGGCGGTGCCGTCCGGCTCACCGGCTCGGGGCTCGGCTGCCCGACCTGGCCGCTCTGCACGCCGGAGTCGCTTGTACCCACGGCCGAGATGGGCATCCACGGCGTCATCGAGTTCAGCAACCGGATGATGTCTGGAGTGGTCGGCATCATCGCCGTCGTCATGCTCGTGCTGGTGTTCGCGCTGCGCAAGGAGCGCCGCGAGCTGTGGACGCTCTCGCTGATCCTGCTGATCGGCGTCGTCGCCCAGGCCGTCGTCGGCGGCATCAGCGTGCTGACCGGCCTCAACCCCTTCATCGTCGGCTTCCACTACACGGTCTCCCTCGTCATGTGCGCCATCGCGGCTGCCCTGCTGGTGCGCGTCTACGCGGTGCCCGGGCCGCGCGAGCTCGCCGTGCCGCGCTGGTTCATGATCCTCACCCACCTCACCACCTTCTTCGTGGCACTCACCATCGCGGTGGGCGTGTTGACGACGGCATCCGGCCCGCACTCCGGCGACCTGAACGCCGCCCGGACCGGATTCAACGCCGAGTTGTTCGAGCACCTGCACGCTTGGCCCGCCTACGCGGTGCTCGCGCTCACGGTCACCCTGGCGATCACGTCGTTCGGTTTCACCGGCACCCGCGTGCACCGCTGGCTGCTCGCGCTGCTCGGCGTCGAGCTCCTGCAGATCGCGATCGGCCTGATCCAGGCCAACACCGGCCTGCCCGAGGGCCTGGTCGCCGCGCACATGGTTCTTGCCGCGCTGCTCGCCTCGGCGATGACCGTCGTCGTGCTCAACCTCAAGAAGCCCGTCGCTGTTGCGGTCCAGATCGCGGAGCCCTCCCCCGCCACCGTCACAGCCTGAGTGCGGACCTGAGTCGCCCCAGGCCGGTCTGACACGGCCGTAATCGGGCTCCTCGAACAGCGAAGTCGACGGCACTGACGCCCCACGGAACCCCGCTGGTCAAGCAGCGAGGAACGAGCGTATCGAGACCCCGCACGGCGGCTCGCTGCCCACGGTGTCGGGGTCTCGATACGGCCCTGGCGGGCCTACTCGACCAACGGGAGTGGGCGCCCTGCGCAACTGCTGCTGCCGTGTGCTCGGTGCGCCTAGAAGGGCAGCAGCGGGCCCACTCGACCAGCGAATGCGACGGCACCGACGCCCCACGGAACCCGCTGGTCGAGTAGCGAGGAACGAGCGTATCGAGACCCCGCACGGGGGCTCGCTCCCACACGGTGTCGGGGTCTCGATACGGCCCTGGCGGGCCTACTCGACCAACGGGAGTGGGCGCCCTGCGCAGCTGCTGCTGCCGTTTGCGCGGTGCGCCTAGAAGGGCAGCAGCGGGCCCACTCGACCAACGAAGGCGACGGCACTGATGCCCCACGAAAACCCGCTGGTCGAGTAGCGAGGAACGAGCGTATCGAGACCCCGCACCGGGGCTCGCTGCCCACGGTGTCGGGGTCTCGATACGGCCCTGACGGGCCGACTCGACCAGCGAAGTCGACGGCACCGACGCCCCCACGGAAACCCGCTGGTCGAGTAGCGAGGAACGAGCGTATCGAGACCCCGCACGGGGGCTCGCTGCCCACTGTGTCGGGGTCTCGATACGGCCCTGGCGGGCCCTACTCGACCAACGGGAGTGGGCGCCCTGCGCAACTGCTGCTGCCGGTGGCGCACGGAAACGGCCCCCTTCCAGCGTGCAGAAGGGGGCCGTTTGCGCGGTGCACCTAGAAGGGCAGCAGCGGGTCGATGCCCACGGCGACGAACAACAGCGTGAGGTAGGCGATGGAGCCGTGGAACACGCGCATCGGCGAGACCTCGTTGTGCCGGATGGCGTGGTTGTACAGGCGGTGGGTCTCGTAGATGAACCAGCCGCCGGTCACGAGGGCGACGGCCGTGTAGACGATGCCCATGCCGGCGACGGGCACCAGCAGCAGCGAGCAGGCGACGGTGGCCCACGCGTACAGGATCGTCTGCAGGCCAACCTGCGCCCGGCCCCGCACGACGGCCAGCATCGGCACGCCCGCGGCCTTGTAGTCGTCGCGGTACTTCATCGACAGCGGCCAGTAGTGCGGCGGCGTCCACAGGAAGATGATCGCGAACAGGATGATCGGCGGCCAGGAGACGTCACCGGTCACGGCGGCCCACCCGATGAGCACCGGCATGCAGCCGGCAACGCCGCCCCAGACGATGTTCTGCGCGGTGCGGCGCTTGAGAATCAGGCTGTAGAAGACCACGTAGAGCAGGATCGCGCCCAGCGAGAGGGCGGCGGCCAGCCAGTTCGTGAAGAAGCCTAGCCAGAGGATCGACGCGATGCCGAGTCCGTAGGCGAAGACCAGGGCTTCGCGCTCGCTCAACTCCCCCGTCACCAACGGACGGTTCTTGGTGCGCTTCATCACGCGGTCGATGTCGCGGTCGATGTAGCAGTTGAATGCACCGGCCGAGCCGGCGCTCATTGCGCCACCGATCAGGGTGGCCAACACGAGCCACAGGCTCGGGATGCCGTTCTGCGCCAGGATCATGGTCGGCGCGGTGACGACCAGCAGCAGTTCAATGACACGCGGCTTCGTCAAAGCCCAATAGGCACCGAGTTTGCGCCGCAAATCGGGTCGCTGGCTCAGTGTGCGATTCTCTAGTGCGACGTCCATTGCTCCTCTTACACCCGGGTACTCAGCCAATTCTAGGCTACGCACGGCGACTCTCTCGATGTCGTCATATCCATGCGGGCGATGTAACGCTGTCCCTATACTGAAGAAGCCCGCCGGTCTCCAGCGCGCGCACATGCTTCCCAGCCGCTTCAAAGCGGTAGGCATGCGCGCCGGATCAGCCAACGACGACTGCGGCACGGCATACCTCACCGGGAGTGCAGACGACAAGTATCTGTCTCCCTACCGCTTAGAAGGGTCAGTATCCAGTGGCAGATCTGCAATGGGATTCCATTGATAGCAAGGCAGTTGACACCGCCCGCATCCTCGCGGCTGACGCAGTGGAGAAGGTGGGCAACGGCCACCCCGGAACGGCGATGAGCCTCGCCCCCGCCGCCTACCTGCTGTTCCAGAAGGTCATGCGCCGTGACCCGTCCGACCAGCACTGGCTGGGCCGCGACCGGTTCGTGCTCTCCGTCGGGCACAGCTCGCTCACCCAGTACGTCCAGCTCTACCTCGGTGGCTACGGCCTCGAGCTCGATGACCTCAAGGCGCTGCGCACCTGGGGCTCCAAGACCCCCGGCCACCCCGAGTTCGGCCACACCGACCACGTCGAGATCACGACCGGCCCGCTCGGCCAGGGCCTGGCCTCCGCCGTCGGTTTCGCCTACGCCGCACGCTTCGAGCGTGGCCTGTTCGACCCGGAGGCCGCAGCGGGCACCAGCCCCTTCGACCACTTCGTCTACGTCATCGCCGGCGACGGCGACCTGCAGGAAGGCGTCACCAGCGAGGCATCCTCGCTGGCCGGCCACCAGCAGCTCGGCAACCTCATTGCGATCTACGACAGCAACCAGATCTCGATCGAGGACGACACGCAGATCGCCTTCACCGAGGACGTCGCCAAGCGCTACGAGTCCTACGGCTGGCAGGTGCTCACCGTCGACTGGAAGAAGACGGGCGAGTACGTCGAGGACATGGCGGAACTGCACGCAGCCATTGAGGCCGCGAAGGGCGAGACCGACAAGCCGAGCCTGATCGTGCTGAAGACCATCATCGGATGGCCGAGCCCGAAGAAGCAGAACTCCGGCAAGATCCACGGCTCCGCCCTCGGCGCCGAGGAACTGGCCGCCGTCAAGGAGGTGCTCGGCTTCAACCCGGCCGAGAGCTTCGCCGTCGCCGACGAGGTGCTCGCGCACACCCGCAAGGCCGTTGAGCGCGGCGCAGAGCAGCACGCGGAGTGGCAGGTCGGCTTCGACGCCTGGGCCGCCGCCAACCCCGAGCGCAACGCCCTGCTGCAGCGCGTTCTGAGCGGCGAGCTGCCCGCAGAGGCCGAAGCGGCACTGCCCGTCTTCGAGGGCGGCACCTCCGTGTCGACCCGCGCCGCCTCCGGCAAGGTCATCAACGCCCTCGCCGGCGTCATCCCCGAGCTCTGGGGCGGCTCCGCCGACCTCGCCGAGTCGAACCTGACCACGATCAACGGTTCCGCGTCGTTCGTGCCGAGCGAGCACTCCACCCACGAGTGGAGCGGCAACCCGTACGGCCGCGTGCTGCACTTCGGCATCCGCGAGCACGCCATGGCCGCCATCATCAACGGCATCGTCCTGCACGGAAACACCCGCGCGTTCGGCGGCACCTTCCTCATCTTCAGCGACTACATGCGCCCGGCGGTCCGTCTCGCCGCGCTCATGAAGGTGCCGTCGATCTTCGTCTGGACGCACGACTCCGTCGCGCTCGGCGAGGACGGCCCGACCCACCAGCCCATCGAGCAGCTCGCAACGCTGCGTGCGATCCCGGGCCTGGACGTGGTGCGCCCCGGCGACGCCAACGAGGTCAGCTACGCCTGGCTCGAGATCCTCAAGCGTCGTGGCGGCCCCGCCGGCATCGCGCTGACCCGTCAGAACATCCCCGTGTTCGAGCGTGGCGAGGGTGCGGCCTCCGGCGACATCCTGGCCTCGGCGAAGAACACCGCCAAGGGCGCCTACGTGCTGGCGGATGCCGCAAACGGCAACCCCGACGTCATCATCATCGCCACCGGCTCCGAGGTGCAGCTTGCCCTCGGCGCCCGTGAGCAGCTGAAGGCCGAGGGCGTGCACGCCCGTGTCGTCTCCGCCCCGAGCCTGGAGTGGTTCGAGGAGCAGTCGGCCGAGTACCGCGCGTCGGTCCTGCCGAAGGACGTCACCGCCCGGGTATCGGTTGAGGCCGGTCTGGCGTTGACATGGAAGAGCTACATTGGCGACCGGGGTCGCAGCGTCTCGATCGAGCACTTCGGTGCCTCGGCCGACTACCAGACCCTGTTCAACGAGTTCGGCATCACCACCGATGCCGTTGTCGCCGCCGCCAAGGAATCGATCGCGTCGGCCTGAGCCGCGCAAAGGAGTTTTGAACACAATGACTGAAACCACTCCCCTCTCCGAGCTTTCCGCCGCCGGCGTCAGCATCTGGCTGGACGACCTCTCCCGCGACCGGATCGTCTCCGGCGGCCTCGAGAAGCTGATTGCAGAGAAGAACGTCGTCGGTGTCACCACCAACCCGACGATCTTCGCCAACGCGCTGGCCAACGGAACCTCCTACTCGGCCCAGGTTGCCGAGCTCGCCGCGGCCGGCACGAGCGTGCACGACGCAGTCTTCGAGATCACCACGGATGACGTCGCCGCAGCCAGCGACATCTTCCGCCCGGTCTACGACCGCACCAATGGCGTCGACGGCCGCGTCTCGATCGAGGTCGAGCCCGGCCTCGCCCACGACGCCGCCGGCACCATCGCCCAGGCCAAGCAGCTCTGGGCCAAGGTCGACCGCCCGAACGCCATGATCAAGATCCCGGCGACGATCGAGGGCCTCGAGGCCATCACCGAGACCATCGCAGCCGGCATCAGCGTCAACGTGACGCTCATCTTCAGCCTGGCCCGCCACCAGCAGGTCATCGACGCCTACATCGCCGGCCTCGAGAAGGCGAAGGCCAACGGCCACGACCTCGCCACCATCCACTCGGTCGCCTCGTTCTTCGTCTCGCGTGTCGACACCGAGATCGATGCCCGTCTGGTTGCCATCGGCACCGACGAGGCCATCGCCCTCAAGAGCAAGGCTGGCGTCGCCAACGCGCAGCTCGCCTACCAGGTGTTCGAGCAGGCCTTCGCCAGCGACCGCGCCCAGGCCCTCCTCGCCGCCGGCGCCAACAAGCAGCGCCCGCTGTGGGCCTCGACCGGTGTCAAGGACCCGAACCTGCCCGACACCCTCTACGTGACCAACTTGGTTGCCGCCGACGTCGTCAACACCATGCCGGAGAAGACGATGGAGGCGACGTACGACCACGGCGTCATCACCGGCGACACGGTCACCGGCTCCTACGCAGAGGCACAGGCCGTTCTGGACGCACTCGCAGCCGTCGGCGTGTCCTACGACGACGCCACCGCGGTTCTCGAGTCCGAGGGCGTGTCCAAGTTCATCGTGTCGTGGGGCGAGCTGCTGGAGACGGTCACGGGCGCCCTCGAGGCAGCCAAGTGACCTTCGGCATCGCGGTCGGCGGCGCGGCAGCAGACGCTGTCCGCCGCCACCTCCCCGCCCTCGTCGCCGAAGAGGTGGCCTCGGGGATCACCGCGCAGAACCCGACACTCTGGGGCGCGGACGCCGAGTCCGAGTCCGCTGTCCGCCTCGGCTGGACAGAGTCGGTCGCGATTTCGCGCCCCCTCGTCCCGGAGATCCTCGCCCTGCGCGAGGAACTGCACGCGGCCGGCGTGCGCCACATTGCCCTCGCCGGCATGGGCGGCTCTTCGCTGGCGCCAGAGGTCATCACCCGCACCATGGGCGCCCCGCTCACCGTGCTGGACTCCACCGACCCCGGCCAGGTTCTCGCCGCGCTGAACGACCGGCTCGCCGAGACGGCCATCGTCGTGTCGTCGAAGTCCGGCTCGACCGTGGAGACCGCCAGCCAGCGCCGCGTCTTCGAGAAGGCGTTCACGGATGCCGGCATCGACCCGACGACGCGCGTCATCGTGGTCACCGACCCCGGATCCCCGCTGGACGTCTCTGCCCGCGCCGCCGGCTACCGCGTCTTCAACGCCGACCCGAACGTGGGCGGCCGCTACTCGGCGCTCACCGCCTTCGGCCTGGTGCCGTCCGGCCTCGCCGGTGTCGACATCGCGGAGCTCCTCGACGAGGCCGACGCGATCTCGCTGCCCCTCGCCGTCGACAACGAGTCGAACCCCGGCCTGATCCTGGGAGCCGCCATCGCCGGCACCTCGCCGTTGCGCGACAAGCTCGGCCTGCTGGCCGACGGCACCCACATCGTCGGCCTGCCCGACTGGGTGGAGCAGCTGATCGCGGAGTCGACCGGCAAGCTCGGCACCGGCCTGCTGCCCGTCGTGCTCGAAGAGGGCGCGTCGGAGATCGAGAACGCGCTGGACGACCTCCTGCTCGTCCGTCTCGTCGACGACGCCGGCCAGCACCTGTTCCTGGACGGCGACGCAGCAGAGGTCCGCGTCAGCGGCACCCTGGGCGCCCAGTTCCTGGTCTGGGAGTACGCAACGGTCGTCGCCGGCCGCCTGCTCGGCATCAACCCGTTCGACCAGCCCGATGTGGAGTCGGCGAAGATCGCAACCCGCGGCCTTCTCGACGCCCGTCCCGAGCCCGCCCCTGCCGCCTTCGTCTCAGAGGGCATCGAGGTGCGCGGCACGCCGGAGGTCATCGGCGCCGCCAGCGACCTGCAGTCGGCCATCGACGTACTGGTCGAGGAGGTGCCCGAGAACGGGTACATCTCGATCCAGGCCTACGTCAACCGACTGGCATTGCCGCAGCTGACCGAGCTCCGGGCACTCCTCGCAGAGCGCTCCGGCCGCCCCGTCACCTTCGGCTGGGGCCCGCGCTTCCTGCACTCGACCGGGCAGTTCCACAAGGGTGGCCCCGCCGTCGGCGCCTTCCTGCAGATCCTGGCCACCCCGGCCGAGGACCTCGACATCCCGGAGAGCCCGTTCACGTTCGGCGAGCTCATCCAGGCCCAGGCGAGCGGCGATGCCAGCGTTCTGGCCGCGCACGGACGCCCTGTGCTCACTCTCACGCTGACGGATGCCGCGGCAAACGTGAGCACCCTGTTCGACGCCGCTCGCTGACCCCGAGCCAGCCGCCATCTTTTCGAGGAGTTTCATGCCACCGGTGAACATCACCGCGGATTCCAACCCACTTCGGTCCCCGGCCGATTACCGCCTGAACCGCATTGCCGGTCCGAGCGGGCTCATCATCTTCGGCGTGACGGGTGACCTGTCACGCAAGAAGCTGATGCCGGCCGTGTACGACCTGGCAAACCGCGGCCTGCTGCCGCCCGGATTCGGTCTGGTGGGCTTCGCCCGCCGCGACTGGGCCGACCAGGACTTCATGGAGATCGTGCACGACGCTGTCAAACAGTACGCACGCACCGAGTTCCGTGAGGAAGTGTGGGCCCAGCTGGCCCAGGGAATCCGGTTTGTGCCGGGAACCTTCGACGATGAGGCGTCCTTCGAACGACTCAAGGAAACGATCGACGAGCTGGATCGAGAGCGTGGAACCATGGGCAACCATGCGTTCTACCTCTCGATCCCGCCGAAGGCGTTCCCGCAGGTCACCGAACAGCTGAGCAAGTCCGGCCTGGCCAAGGGCACGGATGGCTCCTGGCGTCGTGTCGTGATCGAGAAGCCGTTCGGCAGCGATCTGAAGACGGCGCGCGAGCTGAACGCCGTCGTCGAGTCGGTGTTCCCGGCCGACTCGGTGTTCCGCATCGACCACTACCTGGGCAAGGAGACGGTGCAGAACATCCTCGCGCTGCGCTTCGCCAACCAGCTCTACGAGCCCATCTGGAACGCGAACTACGTCGACCACGTGCAGATCACGATGGCCGAGGACATCGGTGTCGGCGGTCGTGCCGGCTACTACGACGGCATCGGCGCGGCCCGCGACGTCATCCAGAACCACCTGCTGCAGCTTCTCGCCCTCACCGCGATGGAGGAGCCGATTTCGTTCGACGCCTCCGCACTGCGGGCAGAGAAGGAGAAGGTGCTTGCCGCCGTGCGGCTGCCGGAGGACCTCGGCACCGGCACGGCTCGCGGCCAGTACGCCGGCGGTTGGCAGGGCGGCGAGAAGGTTCTCGGCTTCCTCGACGAGGACGGCATGAACCCGGAGTCGCTCACCGAGACCTATGCGGCCATGAAGTTGACCATCGGCACCCGCCGCTGGGCCGGCGTGCCGTTCTACCTGCGCGCTGGCAAGCGCCTCGGCCGCCGCGTCACCGAGATCGCCGTGGTGTTCAAGCGGGCGCCGCAGCAGCTCTTCGCCGACAGCCAGACCTCTGAGCTCGGCCAGAACGCCCTCGTGATCCGGGTGCAGCCCGATGAGGGTGTCACCATCCGTTTTGGCTCCAAGGTTCCCGGTGCCGGCATGCAAGTGCGCGACGTCACCATGGACTTCGGCTACGGCCACGCCTTCACCGAGGCGAGCCCCGAGGCATACGAGCGACTCATCCTCGACGTGCTGCTCGGCGACCCGCCCCTGTTCCCCCGGCACGAAGAGGTCGAGTTGTCGTGGAAGATCCTCGACCCGATCGAGGAGTTCTGGGAGACCCAGGGCCAGCCGGAACAGTACAGCCCCGGCAGCTGGGGACCCAGCTCCGCCGACGATCTTTTGGCCCGCGACGGCCGCGTCTGGAGACGCCCATGATCATCGATCTGCCCAACACCACCATCAGCCAGGTGTCCAAGGCCCTGGTCAAGATGCGCGACGAGAACGGTGTCGTGGCCCTCGGCCGTGTGCTGACCCTCATCATCGCCGCCTCGACCGGATCCGAAGAGGAGGCCATCGAGGCCGCCAACGACGCCTCGCGTGAGCACCCGATGCGGGTCCTCGTCGTCTGCACGAACCCCGCGGATGCCGACCAGGGCCCCGTCGAGTCGCGCCTGGACGCCGAGATCCGTGTCGGCGGCGACGCCGGCGCCAGCGAGGTCATCATCCTGCGGGCCAGCGGCGAGGCTGCATCCGACGAGCAGAGCCTCGTCATGGGGCTGCTACTGCCCGACGCCCCCGTCGTCACCTGGTGGCCCGGCCTCGCGCCGACCGTTCCGGGTCTCGCCCCGCTCGGCCGCATCGCCCACCGCCGCATCACGGACGCCTCGGCGCAGCCGAACCCGCAGGCCGCGCTGCAACAGCTCGCCGAGAACTACAAGCCGGGCGACATCGACTTCGCCTGGACCCGGTTGACGCTCTGGCGCGCCCAGCTGGCCGCCGTGCTCGACCAGCCGCCGTACTCCCCCGTCACGGCCGTCTACATTGAGGGCAGCGACGACTCCCCCTCGACGACGCTGCTCAGCGCTTGGCTGCAGTTCGCCCTCGAGGCCGACACCGAGTACGTGCTGACGCCCGGCATCACCTCGCACGGCATCCACAGCGTGCGCCTGGAGCGCTCGACCGGCGCCATCGAGTTGAGCCGCACCGGCGGCGGTGTCGCCCGGCTGACCCAGCCGGAGCAGCCCACTCACTCGCTCGCGCTCCCCCGCCGCAACCTCCGCGACTGCCTGGCCGACGAGCTGCGCCGGCTCGACCCCGACGAGCTCTATGGTCTGGTGATCACCGAGGCACTGGCTAGACTCGGGGCAGCAACGCCGATGACGACGAGGAGCGCAGTATGACCAACGAACGCCGAGTGCTGGTGCACCCCGACAAGCAGGCCCTGGCCGGTTCTGTCGCCGCCCGCTTCATCACGAAGACGCTCGACATCCTCGACGACCTCGGCAGCGCCAACATCGTGCTGACCGGTGGCTCGATGGGCTCCGGAGTTCTCGCCGCCGTCAACGAGTCGGCAGCCAGGGACACGCTGGACTGGTCGCGGATCCACTTCTGGTGGGGCGATGAGCGCTGGCTCCCGGCCGGCGACGCCGAGCGCAACGACCAGCAGGCGTTCGACGCCCTGCTCAGCCACATCGATATTCCGGCGGGCAACATCCACCAGTTCCCGGCCTCCGATGGCCCGCTCGACCTCGATCAGGCCGCGGATTCCTATGCCGCAGAGCTCGCCGCGCACGCGGAAGAGGGCGCCGAACTCCCCCGCCTGGACATCACGTTCCTCGGCGTCGGGCCGGACGGCCACATCGCCTCCCTGTTCCCGCACCGTTCCGGCATCCAGGTCAACGACCGCACCGTGATCGCGGTGCGCGACTCGCCGAAGCCACCGGCGGAGCGGCTCAGCCTGACCCGCCCGGTGCTGAACCACTCCGACCGCGTCTGGATGGTTCTCGCCGGCTCCGACAAGGCTCCAGCCCTCGGCCTCGCATTGGCCGGCGCGAGCCGGGACGAGGTTCCGGTCGGTGGTATCAAGGGTCGTAAGCGCACCGTCTTCTTCGTCGACCGCGATGCGGCCGCCGAGGTGCCGGAGGCGCTCATCGCCCCGTCGTACTAGCCTCTCCCTGCTCAGAGCAGGCAACAGAAAAGCCCCAGCCGATGGCTGGGGCTTTTCTGCATGTGGATGCTGGTGTTAGTTCGCGACGACCTTGCCGCGACGCACACGAAGCTGCTCGAGCGCCTCCTGCAGGAGCTGCTCTGCCTCCTCCTCCGTGCGACGTTCCTTCACGTAGGCGAGGTGAGTCTTGTACGGCTCCAGCTTGGCGACCGACGGAGGGTTCTCCTTGTCGCGACCGGCCGGGAGGCCAGACTGCGGCGAGTCGATCGTCAGCGGGATCTCCTCGTCCGGCAGGACGGCAGAGAAGTAGCGGATCGTCTCGTTGCCGAGGGCGTCCCAGTAAGAAATGGCCACACGGTCCGCGTGGTAGCCACGGTCCTGTTCGCCCATGGGGCCTGCGCCGACGCGCGACCCCCGAATTGCACTGCCGCCTGATGCCATGGCTGCCTCCGCTGCTAAAAATGGTGCTGTGAGTGTGCGCCCGCCGGGGCGGGTGCGGTGGCGATGCCCGTGCGGGCACCGCGGATTACAAGCCGGTGTCGAACTTGGTGATGAGGCCGAGCACGATGATGCTCGAGACCCAGATGAGTCCGAGGATAACGGTGATCCGGTTGAGGTTGCGCTCTGCAACGCCGGACGCGCCGAGGTTGCTGGTCATGCCGCCACCGAACATGTCGGAGAGGCCGCCACCGCGACCCTTGTGCAGCAAGATCAGCATGGTCAGCAGCAGGCTCGTCAAACCGAGCACGACCTGCATTACTACCTGGAGAATTTCCACGAGAAACCTTTCACAATGCGAAGCAGGAACGCCGCGCCAAGACCACAGACGATTATAGCCTGACGCGGCATCCGAGTACCGGATGCCGCGCCCAAGCTGTTGTCGTTCCGAACGTTTCGGGTTAGAGACCCACGTGCTGCTTGTAGCGGCTGATGCTCGCGAACTCGTTGATGTCCAGGCTCGCACCGCCGACGAGAGCGCCGTCGACGTTCGGCTCGCGCATGAAACCGGCGATGTTGCCCGACTTCACGGAACCGCCGTAGAGGATGCGGGTCTTCGCGGCGACATCGTCACCGAGCAGCTCGACGAGCACGGCACGCAGGGCCGCGGCGACCTGCTCGGCCTGCTCCGGCGTTGCGGCCTGGCCGGAGCCGATGGCCCAGACCGGCTCGTAGGCCACGACGAAGTCGGCTGCGCCGCTCACGTTGGCCAGCGCTGCACGCAGCTGGGCGACGGGGACGGCGCTCGGGCCGTGCTTCTCGAGGTCTTCCGCCGTCTCGCCGACGCAGATGATGGGGGCGATGTTGTGCTCGAGGGCTGCGGCAACCTTCGCCGCGACCTGCTCGTCGGTCTCGCCGTGCAGCGTGCGCCGCTCGGAGTGGCCGATGATCACGTAGCGGCACTCAAGCTGCGCGAGGAACGCGGCAGAGATCTCGCCGGTGTACGCGCCGGAAACGTGCTCGGAGACGTCCTGCGCGCCGAAGGCGAGCGGGAGCTTGTCGGCCGAGACCAGGGTCTGCACGCTGCGGAGGTCGGTGAACGGAGGGAACACCGCAACCTCGACGCTGCCGAAGTCGTGCTTGGCCTCGGTGAGGTTCCAAGCCAGCTTCTGCACGAAAGCGATCGCCTGGAGGTGGTCCAGGTTCATCTTCCAGTTGCCGGCGATGAGGGGGGTTCTGTTGCCGTTCGTGGTCATGCTGTCCATCCGAGTACCTCCAGACCGGGAAGACGCTTGCCCTCGAGGAACTCGAGGCTTGCACCGCCACCGGTCGAAATGTGACCAAACTGGTCATCGTTGAAATCAAGTGCGCGCACGGCTGCGGCAGAGTCGCCACCGCCGACGACGCTGAGGCCGGAGACCTCGGTGAGGGCCTGCGCGACGGTACGGGTACCGGCAGCGAAGGGGGCGAGCTCGAAGACGCCCATCGGGCCGTTCCAGAACACGGTCGTCGAGGTGCGGATGACCTCGGCGAAGCGTGCGGCGGTGTCCGGTCCGATGTCCAGGCCGAGGCCGGATGCACCGAACGGGGTGTCTTCGATGGCGTCGGCTGCACGCACGAGAACCTCGGCGTCCGCACCGAACTTCGACGCGACGACGACATCCGTCGGCAGCACGATCTCGACGCCCAGACGTTCCGCCTCGGCCAGGTAGCCCTTGACGGTGTCGATCTGGTCGACCTCGAGCAGGCTCGAGCCGACCTTGTAGCCGAGTGCGGCGAGGAAGGTGAAGAGCATCCCGCCGCCGATGAGCAGCGAGTCGACGCGGGGCAGCAGGTGCCCGATCACGCCGAGCTTGTCTGACACCTTGGAGCCGCCGAGGACCACGGCGTATGGCCGCTCAGGGTTCTCGGTCAGGCGGTCGAGCACCTCGAGCTCGGCGGCGATCAGCAGACCGGCCGCGCTCGGAAGAAGCTCGGCCAGCTCGTAGACGCTGGCCTGCTTGCGGTGGACGACACCGAAGCCGTCGGAGACGAGGGCGTCACCGAACGCCGCGAGCTGGGCCGCGAATGCGGTGCGCTCCTCGGCGACCTTGGACGTCTCTCCCGCGTTGAAGCGCAGGTTCTCCAGCACCGCGATCTCGCCGTCGGCGAGGGCGGAGACGGTTGCCTGCGCCGAGGCGCCGACGGTGTCGGTGGCGAACGCGACAGGCTTGCCCAGCAGCTCGCCGAGACGGCTGGCAACGGGGGCGAGGCTGTAGCGCTCGTCCGGTGCTCCCTCAGGGCGCCCGAGGTGTGAGACAACGCTCACGCGGGCGCCCTGAGAGAGCAGGGCGTTCAGGGTGGGCAGCGACGCTCGCACACGACCGTCATCCGTGATCTGGCCGTCTTTCAACGGCACATTGAGATCACAGCGCACAATGACGTGCTTGCCTGCGAGCGGACCGAGGGAATCAATCGTGCGTAGCGACATGCCCGCCCTGCTTAGAGGCTCGCGGCGACGAACGTGGTGAGGTCAACCAGGCGGTTGGAGTAGCCCCACTCGTTGTCGTACCAGGACGCAACCTTGACCTGGTCGCCGATCACCTTGGTGAGGCCGGCGTCGAAGATCGAGGAGTGCGGGTCGCCGACGATGTCGCTGGAGACAATCGGGTCCTCGGTGTAGCTGAGGATGCCCTTGAGGGGCCCTCTGCTGCAGCCTTGTACGCTGCGTTCACTTCTTCGACCGTGACGGGGCGCGAAGCGGTCAGCGTGAGGTCGGTGATCGAGCCGGTGGGGATCGGAACACGCAGGGCGTAGCCGTCGAGCTTGCCGACGAGCTCGGGGATGACGAGGCCGAGGGCCTTGGCAGCACCGGTGGAGGTCGGAACGATGTTGACGGCGGCGGCGCGGGCGCGACGCAGGTCGCTGTGCGGGCCGTCCTGCAGGTTCTGGTCGGCCGTGTAGGCGTGAACAGTGGTCATCAGGCCACGCTCGATGCCGAAGTTGTCCAGGAACACCTGAGCCAACGGCGCGAGGCAGTTGGTGGTGCAGGACGCGTTCGAGATGACGTCGTGGGTCGCGGCGTCGTAGGTCGACTCGTTGACACCGAGAACGATGGTCGCAACGTTCTCGCCGGTGGCGGGAGCGGAGACGAGAACCTTCTTGGCGCCGGCCTCGATGTGCTTGCGGGCAAGCTCAGCCTTGGTGAAGAAGCCGGTGGACTCGATGACGATGTCGACACCCAGCTCTCCCCAGGGGAGGTTGGCGGGGTCGCGCTCGGCGAGAACCTTGATGGCCTTGCCGTTGACGACAATGCTGTCACCCTGCAGCTCGACGGTGGCGTCGAGGCGTCCGGCGACAGAGTCGTACTTCAGCAGGTGGGCGAGGGTCTTGGGATCAGTGAGGTCATTGACCGCAACAATCTCAATGTCGCTGCCCTTTGCGAGGGCGGCGCGGAAGTAGTTACGGCCAATGCGGCCGAATCCGTTGATACCGATCTTGACGGTCACGAAATACTCCTGTTTCTGGGGGCGCTAAGCGCATGGTGGACGAAGCAAATTGAGACGACGTTGTCCCCAGGCAGTGCCCGAGGACACCGCATGCTATGACAGTAGCAGGAGGCCGTCGGTCTTCACTCGCGCGGTGTCGAAGCGTGACTGCACGTTCGACCAGTCGACGATGTTCCAGAACGCCTTCACGTAGTCGGCGCGAACATTGTGGTAGTCGAGGTAGTAGGCGTGCTCCCACACATCGAGCATCAGCAGTGGGACGGTGCCGGCCGCGAAATTGGCCTGCTGGTCGAAGAACTGCTGGATGATCAGCTGCTGGCCGATCGAGTCCCAGGCCAGCACGGACCAGCCGGAGCCCTGCACGCCGAGCGCCGTGGCCGTGAAGTGCGCCTGGAACTTGTCGAAGGAGCCGAAGAAGTCGTCGATGGCCGCGGCCAGCTCGCCGACCGGCTTGTCGCCGCCGTTGGGCGACATGTTGGTCCAGAAGATCGAGTGGTTCACGTGACCACCGAGGTTGAACGCGAGGTCCTTCTGCAGCTTGTTCACGTTCGCCAGGTTGCCGGTCTCGCGGGCCTCGGCCAGCTGGGCGAGTGCCGTGTTGGCGCCGGTCACGTAAGCCTGGTGGTGCTTTCCGTGGTGCAGCTCCATGATGGCACCGCTGATGCTCGGCTCGAGCGCCGAGTAATCGTAGGCAAGTGCAGGCAGGGTGTATTCAGCCATTGATTGTCTCCTCTTTCATGACCGCGAGATTCGCGACCGGTTTCGACTTTTTCAGTCTAATCACGGCAACCCCGGGGCTGCCGAATCTGTTCCTGTGGCCCATCTGCCGGGCCCAACCCTTAGGCCTCGTCGAGGTCTGCGGGCAGGTTCGCGTCGGTGCCCGGGATTCCGAGGTCTGCGGCCTTCTTGTCGGCCATGGCGAGCAGACGGCGAATACGGCCGGCGACCGCATCCTTCGTCATCGGCGGCTCGGCGTGGTGACCGAGCTCGTCCAGGCTGGAGTCACGGAAGCGCAGGCGCAGCTCGCCCGCATACTTCAGGTGGTCCGGGATGTCGGTGCCGAGGATCTCCATGGCGCGCTCGACGCGGGCGCAGGCGGCCACGGCGGCCTGCGCGCTGCGGCGCAGGTTGGCGTCGTCGAAGTTGACCAGGCGGTTCGCGGTCGCCCGCACCTCGCGGCGCTGGCGCAGCTCCTCCCAGTTGCGCACGGTCTGCTCTGCACCCATGTGCACGAGCATCGAGCTGATCGCGTCACCGTCACGGATGACGACGCGGTGCACACCGCGCACCTCGCGCGCCTTGGCGGCGATACCGAGCCGGCCGGCGGCACCCACGAGGGCCATGGCGGCCTCGTTGCCCGGGCAGGTGATCTCCAGCGCGGCGGAGCGACCGGGGTCGGTCAGCGTGCCGGCGGCGAGGAACGCGCCACGCCAGACGGCGGCGATCTCCTCGCGGGAGCCCGTGGTGAGACGGTTCGGGAGGCCGCGGATCGGCCGGCGGCGGGCGTCGAGCAGGCCGGTCTGGCGGGCCAGCGTCTCGCCGCCCTCCATCACGCGGACCAGGTAGTTGTTGGTGCGGCGCAGCCCGGAGGCGGCGATCACGGAGACGCTGCTGCGCACCCCGTAGAGTTCGGCGAGGTCTTTGCGCACGCGGCGTGCGAGCACGGTGGAGTCCAGCTCGGACTCGACGGCGATGCGGCCGGAGATCATGTGCAGACCCCCGGAGAAGCGCAGGATCGTGGCGAGCTCGGCGGCTCGGACCGTGGTCTTGGCGACCTCGACCACGGAGAGTTCATCTTTTACGTCGGCGGTGAGAGCCAATCGTGTTTCCATTCTTTGCAGTGCCCAAAAGGCGTGGACAGGCGGCCGGGTGCGACCGCCTATTCGCGTCCGAGATCCCGATGTCGCACGCTCACGGCGACCCGGGGAAGGGCGCCGATCAATGCCGACAACTCCTTCACCATGGCGACGGAGCGATGCTTGCCGCCGGTGCAACCGACGGCGATCGTGACGTGACGTTTGTTTTCGCGCTGGTAGCCATCGAGCACGGGCTCGAGTGCGGCGGCGTACCGCGCGAGGAATTCCCTGGCCCCGGCCTGCTGCAGGACGAAGGCGGCGACATCACTGTCGAGCCCCGTCTGCGCGCGCAGCTCCGGGATCCAGAAGGGGTTGGGCAAGAATCGGGCGTCGGCGACGTGGTCGGCGTCGGCCGGCACCCCGTACTTGAAGCCGAAGCTGAGCAGCGTGACGCTGACGCCGACGGCATCCACCTCGGAGAAGTGCTCCCTGGTGACGGTGGCCAGCTGGTGGATGTTGAGGTCGGAGGTGTCGATGATCAGATCGCTGGCCCCGCGGATGGTGGCGATGCGGTTGCGCTCCGCGGCGATGCCGTCCAGCAGCGTGCCGTCGCCCTGCAGCGGGTGCGGCCGGCGCACGGACTCGAAGCGGCGCACCAGCACGTCATCGGCGGCGTCGAGGAAGACGACCCGGAGGGCAGTGCCCTTGCGGAGGGTCTGGATGGTCTCCTGCAGCTCGGAGAAGAAGTCACCGCCGCGGATGTCGACGACGGCCGCGATCTTGGGCAGGCTCGCCCCAGCACGCCCGGCAAGGTCGACGAACGGGCGCAGCATCTGCGGGGGGAGGTTGTCGACGACGTACCAGCCGAGGTCCTCAAGAGCGTTCGCGACGGTCGAACGACCGGCTCCGGACATTCCCGTGACGATCAGCATCTCGTGCTGCCGGGCATCCGCCATTGCAGATTCTCACCTTCGCTAGAAGAACTGGGGGGCTTCTAGCCTACCGAGCGCGCGGGCGTTCAGGCACGCAAGTGCCGATAGATCGCCTGTGCGAGGGCGGGACCGACGCCCCGGACCTCTGCGATCTGCTCCTCTGTGGCCTGTTTGAGCTGTGCGACGGAGCCGAAATGCTTGAGCAGCACTTTCACCCTGGCCGGCCCGAGCCCCGGAACCTCGCCCAGAACAGAGCTGATATCGCGTTTGCGGCTGGCCCGCTGGGCGGTGATCGCGAAGCGGTGCGCCTCGTCTCGGATCCGCTGGAACAGGAACAGGGCGTCGCTGTTGCGCGGCAGGATGACGGGGTAGTCGGAGTCCGGCAGCCAGATCTCCTCCAGCCGCTTGGCGATTCCGCAGAGTTGGATGCCCTGCACGCCGGACTCGCGGAGGGCGCGCGCCGCGGCCTCGACCTGTGGCTGGCCGCCGTCGACGATGAGCAGGTTCGGCGGGTAGCTGAACTTGCGGCGCTTCTCTGGCACGATGAGCTCGTCGCCCTCCCCCAGCGCTGCCTCGCCCTCGGCTTCGGCCGGAGTGTGGCCGGTCTCATCGGCCGGCTCGTCTTTCAGGTAGGCCAGGCGCCGTGTCAGGGTGCGGTAGATCGAGTCGGTGTCATCTGTGGACTCAGGGATGTTGAAGCGCCGGTACTGGTCTTTGCGCGGCAGGCCGTCCTCGAACACCACCATGCTCGCCACGATGTTGGTACCGCCCAGGTGCGACACGTCGTAGCATTCCATCCGCAGCGGCGCCTCCGTCATCCCGAGGGCTTCTTGGATGTCTTCGAGCGCCTTGGACCTGGCGGTGAAGTCGGAACTGCGCCGGGTCTTGTAGAGCATCAGCGAGTGGGCGGCGTTCTGCGTGGCAGTGGCCAGCAGCGCGGCCTTCTCGCCCCGCTGGGCGGCGCGCACCGCCACCTTGGCGCCGGCCATGCCGCGCAGCCACTCCTCCAGGGCCTCGGCGTCATCCGGGCGCTCGGGCACGACGATCTCGCGCGGCGGCGGGTTGTTGGGGCCGTACACGGTCTGCACGATGGAGTCGACGAGCTCCCCCATTGAGGCGTCGAGCCCCTTGTCGACCACCCAGCCGCGCACACCGCGGATGCGCCCGCCGCGCACCACGAACTGCTGGACGGCGGCCGCCAGCTCGTCGTGCACGATGCCGAACAGGTCGATGTCGACGGAGTCGCGCAGCACGACGGCGCTCTTCTCCAGCACGGCCTCCAGAGCGAGCACCTGGTCGCGGCGCTTGGCCGCCAGTTCGAAGTTCAGTTCGGCCGATGCCGCCTTCATCTCCTGCGTGAGCTCGTTGATCAGCTTGCGGTCCTGGCTGCCCATGAAGCTGACGAAGCGCATCACGATCTTGCGGTGCTCCTCGATGCTGACCAGCCCGGAGCATGGGCCGAAGCAGCGACCGATCTGGCCGGCGAAGCACGGCTTGCCCGACTGCATGGCGCGCTTGTAGTCGGAGTCCTTGCAGGTGCGAATCGGGAACGCCTTGAGCATCAGCTCGATGGTGTCGTAGACAGCCCACACCTTCGGGTAGGGGCCGAAGTAGCGCGCCCCCTTGATGCCGGTCGTGCGGGTGACGAGGGCGCGCGGCGCCTCATCGGCCAGGGTGACGGCGAGGTAGGGGTAGGACTTGTCGTCCTTGAACATGACGTTGAACGGCGGGTCGAATTCCTTGATCCAGGTGAACTCGAGCTGCAGCGCCTCGACCTCGCTGCCGACGACCGTCCATTCGACGCTGGTGGCTGTTGTCACCATGCGCCGGGTGCGCTCGTGCAGGCTCTCCAACGGGGCGAAGTAGTTGCTCAGCCGGGCCCGCAGGTTCTTCGCCTTGCCGACGTAGAGCACCCGCCGGTTGGCGTCGCGGAATCGGTAAACGCCCGGCTCTGTGGGGATCTCCCCCGTCTTGGGCCGGTAGCTCAGCACATTCGCCATCGAGGTTCCCGCTGGATCAGCCGGCGACCGCTGCGCGCGCCTTGGACGTGGTCTTCACCTTGCCCAGAGCGCCCTGCGTTGCGGCATCCACGGCCAGGACCTCCTTCAGGAAGACGCCGGTGTGGCTCTTCTTGCTGGCCGCGACCTGCTCAGGCGTGCCCGTCGCGACGATCTTGCCACCGCCGGAGCCGCCCTCGGGGCCGAGGTCGATGACCCAGTCGGCGCTCTTGATGACGTCGAGGTTGTGCTCGATCACGATGACGGTGTTGCCCTTGTCGACGAGGCTGTTCAGCACGATGAGGAGCTTCCGCACATCCTCGAAGTGCAGGCCCGTCGTCGGCTCGTCGAGCACGTAGACGCTGCGCCCGTTGGAGCGCTTCTGCAGCTCGGTGGCGAGCTTGACGCGCTGCGCCTCGCCGCCGGAGAGAGTGGTGGCGCTCTGGCCGAGCGTGACGTAACCGAGGCCGACCTCGACGAGGGTCTTCAGGTAGCGGTGGATCGCCGAGATGGGCTCGAAGAACTCGGCCGCCTCGCTGATCGGCATCTGCAGCACCTCGGCGATGTTCTTGCCCTTGTAGTGCACGGTGAGGGTGTCGCGGTTGTAGCGCGCGCCGTGGCACACCTCGCAGTCCACGTAGACGTCCGGCAGGAAGTTCATCTCGATCTTGATGGTGCCGTCGCCGGAACAGGTCTCGCAGCGGCCGCCCTTGACGTTGAAGCTGAACCGGCCGGGCAGGTAGCCACGGGTCTTCGCCTCGATGGTCTCGGCGAAGAGGGTGCGGATGCGGTCGAAGACGCCCGTGTAGGTGGCCGGGTTGGAGCGCGGGGTGCGGCCGATCGGCGCCTGGTCGACGTGGATCACCTTGTCGAGCTGGTCGAGGCCCGTCACCCGAGTGTGCTTGCCCGGCAGCTTGCGGGCGCCGTTGAGCTTGTTGGCGAGCACCCGGTAGAGGATGTCGTTCACGAGCGAGGACTTGCCGGATCCGCTGACGCCGGTGACGGCCGTGAAGGTGCCGAGCGGGAACTCGGCGGTGACCTTGCGCAGGTTGTTGGCCTGGGCTCCGACGACCGTGATCTGGCGTTCGGGGTCGATCGGGCGCCGCGTGTGCGGGGTGACGATCTGGCGCCGGCCGGCGAGGTAGTCGCCGGTGAGCGACTCGGTGTTCTTGATCAGCTCGGCGTAGGAGCCGGAATGCACCACGCGGCCGCCGTTGACGCCGGCGCCGGGGCCGATGTCGACGATCCAGTCGGCGGTGCGGATGGTGTCCTCGTCGTGCTCGACGACGATGAGCGTGTTGCCGAGGTCGCGGAGGGCCACGAGCGTCTCGATCAGGCGGCGGTTGTCGCGCTGGTGCAGGCCGATGCTCGGCTCGTCGAGCACGTACAGCACACCGGTCAGGCCGGAGCCGATCTGGGTGGCCAGGCGGATGCGCTGCGCCTCGCCGCCGGAGAGGGTGGCGGCGGCGCGGGCCAGGTTCAGGTAGTTGAGGCCGACCTTCACCAGGAAGTCGAGGCGCAGCTTGATCTCGCGCAACACCTGGGCGGCGATCGCCTGCTCGCGCTCGGTCAGTTCGAGCTTGTCCATGAAGCTTCGGGCGTCGGTCAGGCTGAGCTCACAGACATCCGCGATGCTCTCGCCGTGGATGAGCACCGCGAGCACCTCTGGCTTCAGCCGCTTGCCGTTGCAGACGTGGCAGGCGACCTCACGCAGGTACTCTGCCCAGCGGGCGCGCTGGTTGTCGGTCTCGGCCTGGGCGTACTGGCGCTCGATGTAGGGCACAACACCCTCGAAGCCGGACGTGTAGCTGACCTCACGGCCGTAGCGGTTCTTCCACTTGACCTTGACCTCGAAGTTGTCGCCGTTCATGACGGCGGCGCGCACGTTCGCCGGCAACTTGCGCCACGGCGTGGTCAGGTCGAAGTCGAGGTCTCGTGCCAGGCCCTCGAGCAGTTTCTCGTAGTAGCTGAACAGGCCCTTGCCCTGCGTCGTCCACGGCAGGATGACGCCCTCGGCGATGCTGAGCTCCGGGTCGCCGAGCAGCAGGTCCTCGTCGACCGACATCCGGGTGCCGAGCCCGGAGCACTCCGGGCAGGCGCCGAAGGGGGCGTTGAACGAGAAGGTGCGCGGCTCGATCTCGGTGAGCTGGATCGGGTGGTTGTTCGGGCAGGAGAGCTTCTCTGAGAACGTCTGCCAGGCCGCGTCGCCCTCTTTGTCGACGAAGTTGATCTTGACCAGGCCGTCGGTCAGGCGCAGCGCCGTCTCGAGCGAGTCGGTGAGCCGGCTGAGAAGTTCGGGGTCGGCGACGAGGCGGTCGACGACGACGGCAATGTCGTGCTTGAGCTGCTTCTTCAGCGTCGGCGGCTCGGAGAGTTGGATCTGCTCGCCGTCGACGATGGCGCGCGAGTAGCCGCCGGCCGCGAGCTCCTTGAAGAGGTCGACGAACTCGCCCTTCTTCTGGCTGACCACCGGGCTGAGGATCTGGTAGCGGGTGCCCGCCTCCAGCTCCATCAGCTGGTCAGCGATCTGCTGCACGGTCTGGCGCTGGATCTTCTCGCCGCAGACGGCGCAGTGCGGCACGCCGACGCGGGCCCAGAGCAGGCGCATGTAGTCGTAGATCTCGGTGATCGTGCCGACCGTCGAGCGCGGGTTGCGGTTGGTCGACTTCTGGTCGATCGAGACGGCCGGGCTCAGACCCTCGATGAAGTCCACGTCCGGGCGGTCGACCTGACCGAGGAACTGCCGGGCGTAGGCGCTCAGGGACTCGACATAGCGGCGCTGCCCCTCGGCAAAGATGGTGTCGAAGGCCAGTGAGGACTTGCCGGAGCCGGAGAGGCCGGTGAAGACGACGAGCGAGTCACGCGGAATCTCGAGGTCGACGTTGTGCAGGTTGTGCACGCGGGCACCCTGAACGCTCAGCTTGGACGTGGATTCGACTCTGGAAACTGACACCAGATAAGTCTAGGAGACACGCGGCGCTTTCGAAGACTCGTTCTACACGCTGGCGGCGAACATTCAGCCAGCGGATGCCGGGGCGGCCGCGCCCGGCGCTGTTGGCTTCGGTCGCTGGCGCTCCCTCGAGCCAACGGGGGTGTCGAGCCCGCTGGCCACTCGCTGGTCGGGCGAGTCGGGGCTACCGCGCGGCGGGGCTACCGGGTGCGTCGGGCAGCGTGAGGCGGATCCGGCCCGCGCCGAGGTCGCCGTCTCCGGGGAGCGGCGCGGGGGCCGGCATCTCCTGCTGTGCTTCCCAGACCAGCTGGGCCTGATGCGTCTGTGGGCGGAACACCTCGTCGACGACGCCCAGCATGCCGCCTCCAGCGCTCCGGCCCCGCCGTTTCTGCTCCGAGGCACGCAGCCGCGGCCCCAGCAGCGGCCACAGCAGGAAGCCCGCCAGGAGCAGCCCGGCGAGCACCAGCAGCGAGACGACCTGGGAGTTCACGCTGCCAGACTAACCCTGACCGGGCCAGCCGGCATCAGTCGAGGTGGCCGGCCTTCTCCATCTGGCGCAGCTCCCGCTTGATCTCGGACAGCTCGTCGCGCAACCGCGCGGCCAGCTCGAACTTCAGCTCCCCCGCTGCCTGCAGCATCTGCTCGTTCAGGTCGGCGATGAGCGACTCCAGCTCGTTGCCGCCGGCGGAGGCGATGCCCTCGCGGCGCAGGTTCGGCACCGGCGACTTCTTGCGGCCCTCGCGGCCGGCCAGCAGCTCGGCGGTGTCCGCCTCCTCGCGGGCCAGCACATCGGTGATGTCGGCGATGCGCTTGCGCAGCGGCTGCGGGTCGATGCCGTGCAGCTCGTTGTAGGCGACCTGCTTCTCGCGGCGCCGCGTGGTCTCGTCGATGGCCTTCGCCATCGAGTCGGTCACCCGGTCGGCGTACATGTGCACCTCGCCGGAGACGTTGCGAGCGGCACGGCCGATGGTCTGGATGAGCGAGGTCGCCGAGCGCAGGAAGCCCTCCTTGTCGGCGTCCAGGATGGCGACCAGCGACACCTCGGGCAGGTCGAGGCCCTCGCGGAGCAGGTTGATGCCGACCAGCACGTCATAGACGCCCTGGCGCAGCTCGGTGAGCAGCTCGACGCGGCGCAGCGTGTCGACATCCGAGTGCAGGTAGCGCACCCGCACACCAGACTCGGTGAAGAAGTCGGTGAGCTCCTCCGCCATCTTCTTGGTGAGCGTCGTGACGAGCACACGCTCGTCCTTGGCCGCCCGGATGCGGATCTCCTCGAGCAGGTCGTCGATCTGGCCCTTGCTCGGCTTCAACACGATCGCTGGGTCGACGAGGCCGGTCGGGCGGATGATCTGCTCGACGACGCCGTCGGCGATGCCCATCTCGTACTTGCCGGGGGTGGCAGAGAGGTAGACGGTCTGGCCGACGCGGTTCTTGAACTCGTCGAACTTGAGCGGCCTGTTGTCCAGCGCGCTCGGCAGCCGGAATCCGTGCTCCACCAAGGTGCGCTTACGCGAGGAGTCGCCCTCGTACATGGCGCCGATCTGCGGCACGGTCACGTGCGACTCGTCGATGACGACGAGGAAGTCGTCGGGGAAGTAGTCGAGCAGGCAGTGCGGGGCCTCCCCCACTGCGCGCTGGTCGATGTGCCGCGAGTAGTTCTCGATGCCGGAGCAGAAACCGATCTGCTCCATCATCTCGAGGTCGAAGTTGGTGCGCATGCGCAGGCGCTGCGCCTCCAGCAGCTTGCCCTCACGCTCCAACTGGGTCAGGCGCCACTCCAGCTCCTCGCGGATGGTGACGATGGCTTTCTGCATCACCTCGGTGCTGGCGACATAGTGCGAGCCGGGGAACACGGCGACGGAGTCCAGTTTGCGCACAACGTCGCCGGTGAGCGGGTGCAGGCTGTACAAGGCCTCGATCTCGTCGCCGAACATCTCGATCCGGATCGCGAGCTCCTCGTACATCGGGATGATCTCGATGGTGTCGCCGCGCACACGGAAGTTGCCGCGGGAGAAGTCGATGTCGTTGCGCTGGTACTGCATGGAGACGAACTTGCGCACCAGCCAGTCGCGGTTCACCTTCTGCCCCACCTGCAGCGCGACCATGGCGTTCATGTACTCGTCTGGGGTGCCGAGGCCGTAGATGCAAGACACGGTGGACACCACGATGACGTCGCGCCGACTGAGCAGCGAGTTGGTGGTGGAGTGCCGCAGCCGCTCCACCTCGGCGTTGACCGAGCTGTCTTTCTCGATGAAGGTGTCGGTCTGCGGCACGTAGGCCTCTGGCTGGTAGTAGTCGTAGTAGGAGACGAAGTACTCGACGGCGTTGTGCGGCATCAGCTCGCGGAACTCGTTCGCCAGCTGCGCCGCCAGCGTCTTGTTGTGTGCGAGCACGAGTGTGGGCCGCTGCACGGCCTCGACCAGCCAGGCCGTCGTCGCCGACTTGCCCGTTCCGGTGGCGCCCAGCAGCACGACATCCGTCTCGCCAGCGTTGATGCGCGCGGAGAGATCGGCGATGGCGCCGGGCTGGTCACCGCTCGGGGTGTAGTCGCTGACGACCTCGAAGGGGCGGACAGAGCGGGTGGGTTCCATAGGGCAAGTCTACGGACGCCGACTGACACCCCGCTCGGCCTGCACCTGCATCCACAGGTCGTCGACCTGGCTCATGGTGTTGGCCAGGGTGCCGTCGGCGTCGATGACCACGTCGGCGACGGCGCGGCGCTCCTCGTCGGTAGCCTGGGCCTCCACCCGCGCGATGGCATGCTCGAGGTCGAGCCCGCGCTCCTCGACGAGGCGGGCGATGCGGGTCTTCTGGGGCGCCTCGACGACGACGATCTTGTCGAAGACCTCCGTGTTGCGGCCGGTCTCCACCAGCAGCGGGATGTCGTGCACGATGACGACGTCCGGGTCGTTCCTGACGGCCTCGGCCTTCAGCTTCTCGCCCAGTTCCCGCACGGCGGGGTGCACGATGGCGTTGAGCTTCGCGCGGGCGTCATCGTTGTGGAAGATGATCGCGCCGAGCTTCTCACGGTTCAGGCTGCCGTCGGCGTTCAGCACCTCGTCGCCGAAGGCCTCGCGGATGCCGGCCAGCGCCGGTGCGCCCGGCTCGACGGCCTTGCGCGACAACACGTCGGCATCGATCAGCACAGCGCCGTGCTCCACGAGACGGCGGGCCACCGTCGATTTGCCCGCGGCGATGCCGCCCGTCAATGCGATGAGATACATGCTCACACCCTATCCGTGCCAGACTCGGCGCATGCTGGAGTTCTTGACCGGGAGCGCGCTGGCCGCATCCGCGGGCCTGAACGCCTACATCCCTCTGCTGTTGATCGGGCTGGGTTCGCGTTTCACCGACCTGATCGAGTTACCGGCGAACTGGGCCTGGTTGCAGAACGAGTGGGTGCTCGGAATCCTCGCCGTGCTGCTCGTGTTGGAGATCCTGGCCGACAAGGTGCCAGGCGTTGACTCCGTCAACGACATCGTGCAGACGGTCATCCGGCCGACCTCCGGCGGTCTCGCCTTCGGGTCCGGCACCGCGGCGACGACGGTGGCCATCACCGACCCTGCCACCTTCTTCAGCTCGAACCAGTGGGTGCCGATCGCCGTCGGCGCTGGCATCGCGCTGGCCGTGCACCTGGCCAAGCTCAGTGTGCGGCCGGTGGCGAACGCCCTCACCGCCGGGCTCGCCGCCCCCGTGATCAGTACGGTGGAGGACGTCAGCAGCGTCGTGTTGTCGGTGCTGGCGATCCTGGCACCGGTGCTTGCGCTGCTCGCGATGATCGGCGGAGTGGTGCTCGTGCTGCGCTGGGTCCGCAGGCTCAGGCACTCTCGCCGGTCCACGGCGCGGCCAGCCAGGTCTCCGTGACATACGGCAGCAGGATCGCCTCCGCCCGGGTCTCCGGGTGCGTGTCCAGCACCGCCTCGATGCGGGCCAGCATGGCCCGCTGCTCGGCCGGCGACGCCACCAGGTAGTAGCTGCGGGTCGTCGCCAGACTCAGGATGCCGGCACGTGTGGTGTGCTGGTTCCAGCGGGCCACGTGGCGCCCCAGCAGCGTCATGCCGTCGCCGAGGGCCGGCGTGAACGCGGTGGGGTGCATGCCCTGGTGCATCGCCTCCGAGAGCGCAGCCACCCAGGGCACGCTCTCGTCGCGGCTGTTCCAGATCAGGCCGAGCCGGCCGCCGGGGCGGAGCACTCGCAGCACCTCGCGGGTCGCCGCCTGCTCGTCCATCCAGTGCCAGGCCTGGGCCACGGTCACCAGGTCGACGCGGGAGTCGGGCAACGGGATGTGTTCAGCACTGCCGACAAGGGTGCGCAGCTGCGGCATCCGCTCGGCCGCGACGCGCAGCATGTCGGCGGACGGGTCAACGGCCACCACGCTGTCGCCGCGGGCGAGCAGTTGCGCACTCAGTTTTCCGGTGCCTGCGCCAAGGTCGAGCACCTCGAGCGGTGCGGATGCCGGGCCGCGCAGCCAGTCCACGCTGGCCTCCGGGTAGCTCGGCCGATGGCGATCGTAGCCGTCCGCCCCGCTCTGGAAGGAGTCGGCATGCTGCTGGAGGCGCCCGGTCTGCATGCCCCCAGCCTAAGCCGCTGCACCCGGCCGGGTGGCTTGTTAAACAGGAAACGGGCCGGCCCCGAAGGACCGACCCGTTCTGTTCTAACTAGCGCAGTGTCTAGCTAGCGCGGTGTCTAGCTAGCGACTAGTTGCCGCCGGAGAGCTTCTCGCGCAGAGCGGCGAGCGACTCGTCATCGGCAAGCGTGCCACCGGTGGCGGACTCGCTGGAGAAGGTCGAACCGGCCGCAGCGGCTTCGCCGGCAACGGCAGCCTCTTCGTTCGCGGTTGCAACCTGCTTCTTGTGAGCCTCCCAGCGAGCCTGGGCTGCTGCGTACTGCTGCTCCCACACCTCGCGCTGGGTGTCGAAGCCCTCGCGCCACTCGTTCGTCTCCGGGTCGAAGCCCTCGGGGAACTTGTAGTTGCCCTGCTCGTCGTACTCGGTGAGCATGCCGTAGAGGGCCGGGTCGAACTCGGTACCCTCGGGGTCGACACCCTCGTTGGCCTGCTTGAGGCTCAGCGAGATGCGGCGACGCTCGAGGTCGATGTCGATGACCTTGACGAAGACCTCGTCGCCGACCGAAACAACCTGCTCGGCGAGCTCAACGTGCTTGCCGGAGAGCTCCGAGATGTGCACGAGGCCCTCGATGCCCTCTGCAACGCGAACGAACGCGCCGAAGGGAACGAGCTTGGTGACCTTACCCGGTGCAACCTGGCCAATGGCGTGGGTGCGGGCGAAGACCTGCCACGGGTCCTCCTGCGTTGCCTTGAGCGACAGCGACACGCGCTCGCGCTCGAGGTCAACCTCGAGGATCTCGACGGTGACTTCCTGGCCAACCTCAACAACCTCAGAGGCGTGCTCGATGTGCTTCCAGCTGAGCTCGGAGACGTGCACGAGGCCGTCAACGCCGCCGAGGTCCACGAACGCACCGAAGTTGACGATCGAGGAGACGACGCCCTTGCGGACCTGACCCTTCTGAAGGTTGTTCAGGAAGGTGGTGCGGCTCTCGGACTGAGTCTGCTCGAGGAGCGCGCGACGCGAAAGCACAACGTTGTTGCGGTTCTTGTCGAGCTCGAGGATCTTGGCCTCGATCTCCTGGCCGAGGTACGGCGTGAGGTCGCGGACGCGGCGCAGCTCGATGAGCGATGCCGGCAGGAAGCCACGGAGTCCGATGTCAACGATGAGGCCACCCTTGACGACCTCGATGACCGAACCGGTGACAACGCCATCGGCGTCCTTGATCTTCTCAACGTCGCCCCACGCACGCTCGTACTGTGCGCGCTTCTTGGACAGGATGAGACGACCTTCCTTGTCCTCCTTCTGGAGAACGAGGGCCTCGACGGTGTCGCCAACGTTGACGACCTCGCTCGGGTCAACGTCGTGCTTGATGGACAGCTCACGCGAGGGAATGACACCCTCGGTCTTGTATCCCACGTCGAGGAGAACCTCGTCGCGGTCGATCTTCACAACGGTGCCCTCGATGAGGTCGCCGTCGTTGAAGAACTTCAGAGTCTTCTCGACCGCGGCGAGGAAGTCTTCAGCAGATCCGATGTCATTGATGGCGACCTGCTTGGGTGCCTTGGCGGTCGTTACGATTGTCATGTAGTAGATGCTCCAGTACGGACAAGTTCGGGCCACCCGCAGGGAAGAGCTGTTTGAATCTGCGAGGGGCATACGGATAAGTCGTCACAAACGTGACGTTCTAGCTTAGCCCGTCTTCGAGGGGGGTTACAAGTCGAGGCTGAGTGCTCCCAGATCGATGTCTGGGAGCTCAATTCCGGCCAGAAGCGACATGTCGACATCAAAGCCGTGCAGCCCCCCGAGCAGCTCGGGCAGCGACAATTCCGCGGCAGGATTGCCGACAACGGCGAGCAGGTGAAGGCCGTCGTAGGCGTCCAGAACCCCGGATGCCGCCAGCTCACGCTGTTCCGTCTCGAGCAGTTTCGCCCACTCCTGTTCGTGGCCGAACAGGATCGCGTAGGGCAACAGCTTCTCGTTCAGCACGAGGGCCTCCACCCGCCCCTCGGGGGTGTCAATCGACTGGGTGAGCGCACCGTTCGGTGACTGCAGGAAGCGGATGCGGTCGGCCTCAGCCAGAGCGATGTAGTCGTTCAGCCCGTTCAGGTGGTCGCGCACCTCGAAAGACTCGTCAGAGAACAGGCGCAGGCGCGCCGGCGGGGCGCAGAGCGCGAGAGTCGCGAGCCCGAGGGCCGCGATGCCGAGCAGCAGGGCGAGGCCGATGTCGGGCGCCCACAGCAGCGCGATCCCGTAGAGTGCGAGCGACGCGACGGCGCCGACGCGCACCAGCATCACCGGCCAGGCGGCGTCGAAGCGAATCTGACCCGACCGCGTGAGCTGTGCTCTCACACCGTCGACGACCCCACGCACGGCTCTGTTGAGGGCAGCGTCCCGACGGATGGTGCGCACCCTCCGCCGTTTGCGCGCGGTACGGGCCGTGCGCGGGGCGCCGAACAGCGCGGCGATCAGCGCTCTCTGCTCTGCGCCGAGCGGGGGCCCGTCGAGGAGCTCGACCCGGAGCTGCTTGCTGCCGGCATCCGGGGCCAGGAACCGCAGGTTCTTGCGCACGGCAAGATTCACGAGTTCGGCAGCGGCCGCACGCTTCTCGGTGCGAGTGAGCACCGCGGCACTCAGGATGCCGACGCCTGGGGGCGGGGAATACTGGGCGATGCGTCCGGGGCGGCGGCGCTGGCTGGCGCGCAGCACGATCGCGGCCGTGGCGAGGATCGCCAGCAGCAACAGGGCAAGCGCCCCGAGCGCGCTCATCGGGCCGCCCGCTCAGCAACGATGGCGCGCAGCGCGGGTTCCAGCTCCGGATAGTCGAAGTCGTAGCCGAGCTCGGTGAGTCGCTCCGGTACGACCCAGCGGCTCTTCAGCACGAGCTCGGTCTCGGAGTTGATGGCCGCGGAGCCCAGCTCGAGCATCCAGCGCCAGGTGGGCAGGCCGACGGGCATCCGCACAAGCTCGCGCAGCGTGCGCATCAGGCTCGTGTTGTCGGAGGTTCCGGGTGCGGCGACGTTGAGCACGCCGGCGAGCTCTGGGTTCGCCTCGACGAAGTCGATGATGTTCGCCACATCGCTGATGTGCACCCAGCTGAACTTCTGGTGACCGCCCGTCGCGCGGTACTCGTGGAAGGTGCCGGCGGCCCGGCGCTTGGCCGTGCTGAACCAGCGGCCGTCGAGTTGTGGGCCGCCGAGGCCGAACCGGGCCAGGTTGAGCAAGGGCAGCAGGGCGCTGCCGTCGCCGAGCACGATCGCCATCCGCAGCGCCACCCGGCGGGTTCCCGGCAGCGTCGATGCGAAGAACTCGCGTTCCCAGGCGGTGGCGATGCCGACAGAGAAGCCGGTGCCGATCTCGCCGGTGCTCTCGGTCATCGCGCGGTCATCGGCGTGCCGGTAGATGGTGGCCGTCGAGGAGTTCACCCAGAGTGGCGGCGGGCTCTGGCAGTCGGCGATCGCGGCGGCGAGCTGACGGGTGGTGTCGATCCGCGAGCGCATGATCTCTGCACGGTTGGCCGCCGTGTAGCGGCAGTTGACACTCTTGCCGGCCAGGTTGACCAGGAGGTCGGCACCGTCCAGCAGTGCCGTGATGGCGGCGTGGTCGCCCCATGACGCGTCGGCGCCGGACCGACCGATGGTGTGCACGGTGCTCCCGGCCGCGCGGTAGCGCTCGCACAGGTACTGCCCGATGAACCCGGATGCCCCGGCGATCACGACTCGTCTGGCCACGCGTGTCTCTCCCCCTGGCGGATCTCGTATCGGAACGAGCCGCCGTATTCGTACAGCGTACCGAGCAGGGGCGCGGTCATCGTGAGGGTCACGTGCTGCCGCTCGTCCTTCTCGTCCCACCGTTCGATCAGGAGCACACGAGGCGCCAGAAAGCCGGGGAGGCCCAGGCGCAGCCGGCCGGCACGAAGCGCCACCCGGGTGGAGCGCAGCTGCAACGCGCCGTCGACGACATCCGCGCGGAAGACCGCCTCGATGAGCCCGGTGCGGCCGAGTCGGTCGGTGAGCCGCCCGCGCGCGTCGAGCCCGATCTCGTCGACCATGACCCAGTCACCGCCCCGCAGCTGGAAGCGGCGGGCGGCGCGCACGGAGCCGCGGTCGCCCGGCTCGTTCAGCACGGTGAACGGCACGTCCCGCTGCCAGTCGGCCAGCAGGATCCCCTGGCTGTGCAGTGGCCGCAGGAGCGGCCGGAGCCAACGCCCGGGCGTGCCGGCCGTGTGGAAGACGCCGGCGCCCCAGCCGTGCTGGCCGCGCGGAATCGCCCCGAAGTAGGCGCGCAGGCGCGGATGCAGCAGCTGCATCCGCTCCCCCAGCACCGCCTCGTATGGCGACACCGCCACGAGTTCAGGCAAGCAGAGCCTTCTTCAGCGTGTCGAGGCCGACACCGCCGAGGTCGAGGGCGCGCTTGTGGAACTGCTTGATGTCGAATCCGGCGCCCGCGCGCGCGGCCGCCTCGTCGCGCAGCTGTTCCCAGATGCGCTGGCCGACCTTGTACGAGGGCGCCTGACCTGGCCAGCCGAGGTACCGGTTGACCTCGAAGCGCACGAAGCTCTCGTCCATGTTGACGTTCTGGCCCATGAACTCGAAGGCGTATTCCGCGCTCCAGATGCCGTTGCCGTCCGGGCGCTGCTTGCCGAGGTGCACGCCGATGTCGAGCACGACGCGGGCGGCCCGCATCCGCTGGCCGTCGAGCATGCCCAGCCGGTCGGCCGGGTCGTCGAGGTAGCCCAGCTGTTCCATCAGCCGTTCGGCGTAGAGCGCCCAGCCCTCCGCGTGGCCGGAGGTGCCGGCCAGCTGTCGGCGCCAGCTGTTCAGCGTCGACCGGTTGTAGACGGCCTGCGCCAGCTGCAGGTGGTGGCCGGGAACGCCCTCGTGGTAGACGGTGGTGAGTTCGCGCCAGGTGTCGAACTCGGTGACGCCCTCCGGCACCGACCACCACATGCGGCCGGGGCGGGAGAAGTCGTCGGTGGGCGGGGTGTAGTAGATGCCGCCCTCCTGGGTGGGGGCGATCATGCACTCGAGGGTGCGGATCTCCTCCGGGATGTCGAAGTGCACGCGGCCGAGCTCGGCGACGGCGCGGTCGCTGGTCTCCTGCATCCAGCGCTGCAGCGCCTCTGTGCCGTGCAGCTTGCGGCTGGGGTCGGTGTCGAGGTGGTCGATCGCCTCCTGCACGCTCGCACCCGGCTTGATCTCGTTGGCGATGGCCTCCTGCTCGGCCGTCATCCGGGCCAGCTCCTCGATGCCCCATTCGTAGGTCTCGTCGAGGTCGATCTTCGATCCGAGGAAGTGCTCGGACTGGAGGGCGTAGATGTCGCGGCCGACGCCGTCGACACTGGTCGCGGATGCCGCCAGCTCATGGGTGAGGAACTCGCTCAGCTTGCGGTAGGCGACGGCGGAGACACCGGCGCCCCCCCGCCAGCTTGCGCGCCAGCGACGCCGGCAGCTCGCCCGACTCCAGCGAGGCGCCGGCGGTGAACTCGGTGAAGAAGCCGTTGTCGGCCCACAGCCGGTTGGTCTGCGCCGCGACCTCGCGCACCTGCCGGACGGCGGGCGTGACACCCGCGGCGATGCCGGCGCGCAGCGTCTCGATGTAGCCGTCGATGGCGGCGGGCACGGCCTCCAGCCGGGAGCTGATCTGTTCCCAGTCCGCGACGGTCGCCGTCGGCATCAGGTCGAAGATCTCACGGATCTCCTGTGCGGGCGAGGCGATCACGTTGAGGTCGCGCAGGTGCAGCTGGGCGTCGTGGCTGCGCAGCTGCAACTCGAGCGTCGCGCGCAGGTCGGTCTTCGTCACGTCGTCGACGGCGTCACTGGGGCTCTGCGCGTCGAGCTCGGCGATGACGCCGCGCGCGGCAGTGCTCATGGCCTCGTGGCCGGCCGGTGAGTAGTCGCCGAAGCGGCCGTTCACCTCGTTACGGCCGATGTAGGTGCCGACGGTCGGCGACAGCTCGACGAGGGTGTCCACCCATCGTTCGGCGATCTGGTCGATCTCGGTGGGAGTGCGCTGGATGTCCGTGCTCATGTGCTCAGCCTAGAACAGACGCCGCGTCCGCCCCGGTACGACCCGGGGGCACTGGACGGGTCGAGTCGATTGACGTAGCGTGACGCGAAACCAACCGATCTGAGGAATTCTCATGTGCCCAGAAGTGTTCGAAGCTGTCACCGTCAACCCAGGTCTCGCAGATCTCTACCGGGATCTGCACAGTCACCCAGAGCTCGGGTTCCAGGAGACTCGCACCTCGAGCATCGTGGCGAACCGCTTGTCGGAGCTGGGCTACGAGGTGACGACCGGCGTCGGCAAGACAGGTGTGGTCGCTGTTCTCCGGAACGGCGACGGGCCGACCGCGCTGCTGCGAGCCGACATGGATGCCCTGCCCGTCAAGGAGGACACCGGGCTCCCCTACGCGAGCACCGTCACGGCCACCGACGACAACGGCAAGCTCGTCCCCGTGGACCACGCCTGCGGTCACGACCTGCACACCAGCTGCCTGCTGGGCGCGGCGGAGATGCTCTCCGCCGACCGCGCGAGCTGGGCGGGAACGCTGATGCTGGTGTTCCAGCCGGCGGAGGAGTTGGGGGCGGGCGCCCAGGCGATGGTTGACGACGGTCTGTTCGATCGTTTCCCCACCCCGGATGTGGTGCTCGGCCAGCATGTGGCGCCGCTGCCGGCCGGCAAGATCGCCGGCCATGCCGGGCCATCGTACGCGGCGTCGGATTCGCTGCGCGTTCGCCTGATTGGCAAAGGCGCCCACGGCTCGATGCCCGAGGCATCCATCGACCCGGTGGTGCTGGCGGCCGAGACGGTGTTGCGACTGCAGACCATCATCTCGCGAGAGATCCCGAGCACGGCCACCGCGGTTCTCACCGTCGGCTCGATCCATGCCGGTGATGCCGCCAACGTCATCCCCGGCGAGGCCGAGTTGCAGTTGAACATCCGCAGCTACGACGCCCGCGTGCGCGAGCGCATTCTGAGCGGGGTCTCCCGCATCGTGTCCGGCGAGGCCGCGACGGCGGGCTCTCCGGAGCAGCCGACGATTACAGAGATCGAGCGGTTTCCCATTGTGGTCAATGACGCGGAGGCGCTCGGCAAGACCCTCGGCGTGTTCAGCGATTGGTTGGGGGCGGAGAACGTCTTGGACCCCGGAGCGGGCTCTGGCAGCGAGGATGTCGGTGTGCTGGCGACGAGTTGCGGCGCACCCCTGGCCTACTGGCTGCTCGGCGGAAGCGACCCGTCCCTGTTCACCACGGGTGACATGACCGACCCGGCCCTGCTCACCGTGCCGTCGAACCACTCCCCGCACTATGCCCCGGTGATCGAGCCGACACTGACGATCGGGGTCACTGCGCTGGTGGCGGCCGCGCGAACCTGGCTGCCGGCCGCCTGACTCCGACCAGCGTCGCGCCTAGTGTGCCGCGCTGTCCCAGTTGGTTCCGTGCCCGAGCTGGACGTCCAGCGGCACGAGAAGGTCGGCCGCTCCGCCCATGCCACCGCGGACGATGGCCTCGAGCGCGTCGGCCTCGCCGGGCGCCACCTCGAAGATCAACTCATCGTGCACCTGCAGCAGCATGCGGCTGCGCAGGTCCTGTGCGGCGATGTCGTTCTCGATCGTGATCATGGCGCGCTTCATGATGTCGGCGGCTGAGCCCTGGATGGGCGAGTTCAGCGCCTGGCGCTCGGCGGCCTCGCGGTGCACCCGATTCGGGCTGGCGAGGTCGGGGAACGGCCGGCGCCGGCCGAACAGGGTCGTGGTGTAGCCGTCGACCTTGGCCTGCTCGACGACGTGGCGCAGGTAGTCGCGCACGGCGCCGAAGCGGCTGAAGTAGTCGGTCATCAGCTGCTTGGCCTCGCCGGTGTCGATGCGCAGCTGCTTGGACAGGCCGAAGGCGCTGAGACCGTAGGCGAGCCCATAGGACATGGCCTTGACCTTGTTGCGCATCGAGGGCGTCACCTCTGCCGGGTCGACGCCGAAGATGCGCGAGCCGACGAACCGGTGCAGGTCCTCGCCGGCATTGAACGCCTCAATCAGCCCGGCGTCCTCTGACAGGTGCGCCATGATGCGCATTTCGATCTGCGAGTAGTCGGCGGTGAGCAGGGTCTCGTAGCCGTCGCCGACGTGGAAGGCGGCGCGGATGCGGCGGCCGTCTTCGGTGCGCACCGGGATGTTCTGCAGGTTCGGGTCGGTGGAGGCGATGCGCCCCGTCGCGGTGCCGACCTGCACGTAGTTGGTGTGGATGCGACCGGTGGTGTCGATGGCCTTGTCGAGCGTCTCGACGATCTGGCGCAGCTTGGTCGCGTCGCGGTGCTCCAGCAGCAGGCCGAGGAAGGGGTGCGGGTTGCTCTGCTGCAGGTCGGCCAGCGCGCCGGCATCCGTGGAGAAGCCGGTCTTGGTGGCCCGCGTCTTCGGCATGCCGAGCTGGTCGAAGAGCACCTCCTGCAGCTGCTTGGGCGAACCGAGGTTCACCTCGCGGCCGATCTCGGCGAATGCCTGCGCGGCGATCCCGGCGGCCGTCTCTCCGAGCTCCGTGGAGAGGGCGGCGAGCTCGTCGTGACTGACGGCCACACCGCGCAGCTCCATCTCGACCAGCACGGACAGGGTCGGCATCTCGATGTCGTTGAGCACGCTGCGGGAGCCCTCGTCGAGCTGCTCGACGATGCGCGGGGTGACCCACAGTGTGTACCAGGCGTCGACGGGGGCACCGGAGGGTGCGGAGTCGTCGGGCACCAGCTGGTTGACGTCGGGCTGCGGGAGCGTCTCTTCGAGGTAGCGGGCCACCAGGTCGACGAGGGTCTTCTCCTGCCCACCCGGGCGCAGCAGCCAGCCGGCGACGAGGGCGTCGGTGGCGAGGCCGCTGAAGGCGAGCTCCGCGCGGCGGATGGCCTTCAGCTGCCCCTTCGCGTTGCACATGATCTTGGGGGCGTCGCTGGCCAGCCATTCCTCGAACGGCGCGTAGTCACTGCGGCCGGGGATCCAGGGCAGGCTCACCGTCTCGGTGTCGCTGGCGATGCCAAAGCCGATGGCCTTGCCGTCCAACACCTCGACGCTCAGACCGAGGCCGGCCGGGTGGGTGGCGGTGACGCGGTTCAGCCAGCCGCGCAGCTCCTCGTCGAGCAGCGTCTGCGCGGTCGGGGTCTGCGGGATCTCGGCCGCCGCGGCATCCGCGCTCTCGCCGGGGGCTGCGCTCTCTGCGCCCTCGGTGAGCTCCTGCTTGAGCACCCGGTCGAGCAGGCTGCGGAACTCGAGGCGGGCGAAGATGTCGCGCACCGCCTGCTCGTCGATCGGGCCGCGCTCCAGCTCGGGCACCGCGACGGGCAGCTCAAGGTCGGTGACCAGGCGGTTCAACCGCCGGTTGCGGATGGCGTTCTCTTTCTGCTCGCGCAGGTTGTTGCCGACGACGCCCTTGATCTCATCGGCGTGCTCGAGGATGCCGTCGAGGCTGCCGTAGAGGCCGAGCCACTTGACGGCGGTCTTCTCGCCGACCTTGCTGATGCCGATCAGGTTGTCGCTGGTCTCGCCGACGAGGGCGGCGACATCCGGGTACTGCTCCGGGCGGATGCCGTAGCGCTCCTCGACGGCGGCCGGGTCGTAGCGCTTGAGTTGGGAGACGCCTTGCGTGTTCGGGTAGAGCAGCGTGACGTTGTCGTTGACCAGCTGGATGCTGTCGCGGTCGCCCGAGACGACGAGCACCCGGTAGCCGGCCTCCGTGCCACGCACGGAGAGGGTGGCGAGGATGTCGTCGGCCTCGAAATCCTCCTTGGTGATGGTCACGATGTTCATCGCGGCCAGGGCCTCCTGCAGCAGCGGGATCTGCCCGATGAACTCCGACGGCGTCTCGCCGCGGGTGCCCTTGTACTCGGGGTACTCGCGGGTGCGGAAGGAGAAGCGGGAGATGTCGAAGGCGACGGCGATGTGCGTCGGCTTCTCGTTCTTCAGCAGGTTGAGCAGCATCGAGATGAAGCCATGGATGGCATTGGTGTGCTGCCCGTCCCTGGTCTGGAAACTGTCGACCGGCAGGGCGTAGAACGCCCGGAACGCCAGCGAGTGGCCGTCGATGATGAGAAGGGTAGGCTTTTCTGAATCCGACACAGACACAGCCTACAAGCCGCCGCCGACATGGCGAGGGTTGGTATTCGTCTGACTGATTTCAAAGGTGAGCATGAGCGAGACGAACACAGACGCCCTCGATTGGGTCGTCCAGCGCGGAATCGGCGCCCTCGCCGAGAAGATGGGCATCGAGTTCCTCGAGTTCACGATTGAGCGCTCCGTCGCCCGCATGCCCGTCCTGGGCAACACGCAGCCCGCGATGCTGCTGCACGGCGGCGCGAACGTGGTGCTCGGCGAGTCGCTCGGCTCGATGGCGGCCAACCTCTATGCGGGCCCCGGCAAGCTGGCCGTCGGCATCGAGATCAACGCCACGCACACCCGCTCGGCGACCGAGGGCTTCGTGACAGGCGTCTGCACCCCGATCCACCTGGGCCGCACGCTGACCACGCACGAGATCGCCATCAGCGACGAGCAGGGTCGGCGCTGCTGCACCATCCGCATCACGAACTTGATCAAGGACATGACGCCGAAGCAGGCGTAAGCGCCGGTTAAACGCGAAGAGCGGATGCCGGTGGCATCCGCTCTTCGAAGAGTGTCGGTGTTGCTGGTGGAGCTACTTCTTGGCGCTGAGCTGCTCGATGATCGCCTGGGCGACGTCGTGCATGGTCAGACGGCGGTCCATGGAGGCCTTCTGGATCCAGCGGAACGCCTCGGGCTCGGTGAGGCCCATCTTCTCGTTGAGCAGGCCCTTGGCCCGGTCGACGAGCTTGCGGGTCTCGAAGCGCTCGACGAGGTCGGAGACCTCGGCCTCGAGGGCGATGATCTGTGCGTAGCGGGCCAGGGCGATCTCAATGGCCGGCAGCAGGTCGTTCGGCGTGAACGGCTTGACCACGTAGGCCAGCGCGCCGGCCTCGGTCGCCCGCTCGACGAGCTCCTTCTGGCTGAAGGCCGTGAGGAGGACGACGGGCGCGATGTGGCCCTTGCTCAGGCGCTCGGCGGCAGAGATTCCGTCCAGCTGGGGCATCTTGACGTCCATGATGACGAGGTCGGGGCGCAGCTCGGTGGCGAGTGCGACCGCGGTCTCACCGTCACCGGCCTCACCGACGACCTCGAATCCGGCGTCACGCAGGATCTCAACGATGTCGAGACGAATCAGAGACTCATCTTCTGCGACGACGACGCGGCGCGGTGGGGCTGGGGTGATGTCTGTGTCAGTCACAGCGTCAAGCCTACGGTATTCTGATCGAGGTCTTGTGCGCCGGTGTGGCGGAATGGCAGACGCGGAGCACTCAAAATGCTTTGTCGAGAGACGTGTGGGTTCGAGTCCCACCACCGGCACAAACTAGCTTGAAACCCCTGATCGGCTTCGATATTCGCGGCCATCAGGGGTGCTCCCGCAGCTCGCGGCGGAGGATCTTTCCCGCGCTGGATTTGGGGATCGCGGCAAGGAATCGAACTTGCCTCACCTTTTCGTGTGGGGCGACGCGCCCGGCCACGAAACCGACCACCTCCTCCTCGCCGAGGCTCGCCCCCGGCTGCAGCACGACGTAGGCGCGCGGAATCTCCTGCCCGTCCTCGTCCGACACGCCGATGACCGCGGCGTCGGCGATGCCTGGGTGCTCCAGCAGCACGGCCTCCAGCACGGCGGGCGCCACTTGGTAACCCTTGTACTTGATCAGCTCCTTGAGCCGGTCCACGATCCGGTAGATGCCGTCGGCGTCGACGGTGGCGAGGTCGCCGGTGTGCAGCCAGCCGTCGGCGTCGAGCGTCTCGGCCGTCGCCTCCGCGTTGCCGAGGTAGCCCGCCATCACCTGCGGGCCGCGCACCAGCAGCTCCCCCGGCAGGCTGGGGCCGGCATCCGGCACTGCAACGTCGATGCCCGTCTCGGGGTCGACGATGCGCGACTCGGTGTTCGGCAGCGCCAACCCGACGCTGGCCCTGTCGATGTCGGGGCGGGCGTTCGGGATGACGTGGGTGGCCGGGCTCGCCTCCGTCATGCCGTAGCCCTGTGCCACCGTACAGCCGAGGCGTTGGGCGACGGCCTCGGCGAGGGCGCCGGCCAGGGGCGCTGCGCCGGAGAAGACGACCTTGACACTGGACAGGTCGTAGTTGTCGACGATCGGGTGCTTGGCCAGAGCGACGGCGATCGGGGGCGCGATGAACAGCCAGTTGCAGCGGTGTTCGCTCGTGATGCGCAGGAACTCTGGCAGGTCGAAGCGCGGCATGGTCACCAGCACGGCGCGCAGCGTCAGCGCGTAGTTCAGCAGCACGGTGAGCCCGTAGATGTGGAAGAACGGCAGCACGGCGAGCACGCGTTCGCCCCGCTCGACGCCGATCGCCCCGATGCCCTGGGCGACGTTGGCGACCAGGTTGGTGTGCGTGAGCATGACGCCCTTCGGCCGCCCGGTCGTGCCGGAGGAGTACGGCAGCACGGCGATCTGGGTGGCCGGGTCGAAGCTCAGCTCGGGCGGCTGCTCCCCCGCGCCCAACAGCTCGCGAAGCGACGGGTGCCCCTCTGCGCCGTCCAGCACGACGACGTGGTCCGGCGGGATGCCGGCCCCGGCCGCGGCGGCCTCCGCCGTCGCCAGGAACGGCGAGACGGTGAACAGCCAGCTCGCCCCCGAGTCCTTCAACTGCCGCTCGATCTCCTCCGCCGTGTACAGCGAGTTGATCGTGGTGACGACCCCGCCTGCGCGCAGGATGCCGTGGAAGGCGGTCGCGAAGACGGGCACGTTCGGGCAGAGCAGCCCGATGATCTCGCCCAGGATCACGCCGCGCGCGGCCAGCGCACCGGCCAGCGCGTCGATCTGGCCGCGCAGCTGGCCGAAGGTGGTCTCGGCGCCGGAGACTCCGTCGATGATCGCGACGGCGCCCAGCTCGTCGGCGCTCAGGCCGCCGAACACCGATTCGTAGATGCTGACCGCTGGGATACGCACATCGGGCAAGAGGCTTGCTGGCATCGCTGTCTCCTTTGACAGGCCCGCGGCGCTGGCGGCCGCATTGGGCACACCCTACAGCCGCAGCGCCCGGGTACGCCACAGGCCCGGCTCTGTACGAACCGGGCCTGTGTCAACGGGGGCTGCTAGCTGCGCTTGTACGCGGGGCAGCCTCGTTGTGGACGTCACCGACGACATGCACGCGGATGTCGTTGGTCGAGCCGACGATTCCGGGAGGGGAACCGGAGATGACGACGACCTTGTCTCCGACCTGGGCGATGCCCTGGCCGAGAAGCACGTCGTCGACCTGACCGATCATCTGGTCGGTGTGGGTGACCCGGTCGACCAGGTAGGTCTGGATGCCCCAGGTCAGCGCCAGGCGGCGCCGGATGCTGGGCTCCGGCGTGAGGGCGATCATCGGGATGCTCGAGCGGATGCGCGACATGCGGCGGGCCGAGTCACCAGACTCGGTGAACACCACGAGGTACTTCGCGTCGACGAAGTCGGCAACGTCGGCTGCGGCGAGGGTGATCGCACCACCCTGCGTGCGCGGCTTGACGGTGAGCGGCAGGATGCGCTCCAGGCCGTGCTCCTCGGTGGAGTCAACGATGCGGGCCATGGTCTGCACCGTGACGACCGGGTACTCGCCGACGCTGGTCTCGCCGGAGAGCATGACAGCGTCTGCACCGTCGAGGACGGCGTTGGCGACATCCGAGGTCTCTGCACGGGTCGGAACCGGGCTGGAGATCATGGACTCGAGCATCTGCGTGGCGACGATGACGGGCTTGGCCATGCGGCGAGCAAGCTCGACGGCACGCTTCTGCACGATCGGCACGGCCTCCAGAGGCAGCTCGACGCCCAGGTCACCACGGGCCACCATGATGGCGTCGAAGGCGTCAACGATGCCCTCGAGCGCCTCGACGGCCTGCGGCTTCTCGATCTTGGCGATGACCGGAACGCGGCGCCCGACCTCATCCATGATCTCGTGCACGCGGGTGATGTCCTCGGCGTTGCGCACGAAGGAGAGGGCGATCAGGTCGGCGCCGAGCTCGAGGCCCCAACGCAGGTCGTCCTCGTCCTTCAGCGACAGTGCGGGCACGTTGACGGCAACGCCGGGCAGGTTGATGCCCTTGTTGTTCGACACCGTGCCGGCAACGATCGTCTTGGTGGTGACAACGACGCCGTCGGTCGAGACGACCTCGACGCGCACCTTGCCATCGTCGATGAGCAGGAAGTCGCCCGGCTTCACATCGCCAGGGAGGCCCTTGTATGTGGTGCCGCAGATCTCCTTGGTGCCGAGGATGTCCTCGGTGGTGATCTTGAAGATGTCGCCCTCTGCGAGCTCGTGCGGGCCGGCGGCGAACTTGCCGAGGCGGATCTTGGGGCCCTGCAGGTCGACCATCACGGCAACGGCACGACCGGAGTCGTTGGCCGCCTTGCGGACGTTCTGGTAAACGCCCTCGTGCACGTCATAGCTGCCGTGGCTCAGGTTCATGCGGCAGACGTCAACACCGGCATCGATGATCGCTCGGATCTGCTCATAGCTCGATGTTGCCGGCCCGAGGGTTGCGACGATTTTCGCGCGTCTCATTTATGTACTCCGTACTTTGTGCCCGGATGGGCTCAGGATGGGTTCTTGTCGCGGCGGCGGCGATGGCCGTCCCTGCCGCGAGAAGCTTTAGAGGCTGAATCCTCTGTCGGTGGGTTTGACCGGTGAGGGAAGAAGCGTCTCCCCTTCAAGGTACCGGTCTACGGCGGATGCCGCAGCACGACCCTCGGCAATTGCCCAGACAATGAGGGATTGGCCGCGGCCAGCGTCACCGGCCACGAAGACGCCCTCGTGACTGGTCTGGTAGTCGGAACCGCGCTCGGCGTTGCCGCGCTCGTCGAATCCGAGCTCCAGCTGGGGGCCCAGGTGTTCCTGCTCGGGGCCGGTGAAACCGAGCGCCAGCAGCACCAGGTCGGCCGGGATCTCCCGCTCCGTGCCGGAACGGGGTACCCGGCGGCCGTCGACGAATTCGGTCTCCGCCACGCGCACCGCGCGCAGCTGACCGGCCTCGTCCGCGAGGAACTCGACGGTCGAGACGAGGTACTCACGGCTGCCGCCCTCTTCGTGGGCGCTCTGCACCTCGAAGACGAGCGGGTCCATCGGCCACGGCTGGTGGCTCGGGCGGGTCAGCCCCGGCTGCTTGCCGATGGCGAGGTTGGTGACGGATGCCGCCCCCTGCCGGTGCGCGGTGCCGATGCAGTCCGCGCCGGTGTCGCCGCCGCCGAGCACGACGACATGCTTGCCCGCCGCGCTGATCTGGCCCACGACCTCGTCGCCCGCACCGACCCGGTTGGCCTGCACGAGGTATTCCATGGCGAAGTGCACGCCGGGCAGGTCGCGGCCGGGGATGGCGAGGTCACGGGGCACCATGGCGCCCGTGGCGACCACGACGGCGTCGTAGCGCCGGCGCAGCTCGGCCCAGCTGATGTCGACACCGATGTTCACGCCGGGGCGGAAGCGCGTGCCCTCCGCGCTCATCTGGGCCAGACGGCCCTCGATGTGGCGCTTCTCCATCTTGAAATCGGGGATGCCGTAGCGCAGCAGGCCGCCGATGCGGTCGTCGCGCTCGAACACGGCCACGGTGTGCCCCGCCCGGGTGAGCTGCTGGGCGGCGGCCAGTCCGGCCGGCCCAGAGCCCACGACGGCGACGGTCTTGCCGGTGAGGCGGCCGGGCAGGTGCGGCGTCACCCAGCCCTTGTCGAAGGCCTCGTCGATGATCGAGACCTCGACCTGCTTGATGGTCACTGCGGGCTGGTTGATGCCCAGGACACAGGCCGACTCGCAGGGGGCCGGGCACAGCCGACCCGTGAACTCCGGGAAGTTGTTCGTGGCGTGCAGCCGTTCGATGGCCGCGTGGCCCTGGCCACGGTGGGTCAGGTCGTTCCACTCCGGGATCAGGTTGCCGAGCGGGCAGCCCTGGTGACAGAACGGCACACCGCAGTCCATGCAGCGACCGGCTTGGCGCTTGAGCACGGCGGAGTCGCCGGCCTCGTACACCTCTTTCCAGTCCATCAGGCGCACCGAGACGGGGCGCCGGGCGGGGAGCTCGCGCTCAGTTGTCTTCATGAAGCCTTTGGGGTCAGCCACCGGTCACCTCCAGAATTCGATTCCACATATGTGTGCCGTCGGGGTCGATCCCGTCGGCGACCGCCTGTGCCCGGATGCCCTGCACAGCGGCGTAGTCACGGGGCAGAACCTTGACGAAACGCGAAACGCTCTCGTCCAGGTTCTCGAGCATGCGGGCGGCGACGGCGGAGCCGGTCTCCGTCTGGTGCTGCTCGAGCAGGTCCCGCAGGATCTCGCGGTCGGCGCTGCCCAGGTCGTGCAGCTCCAGCTCGCCGCTGGCCAGCGCCTCGGCGTTGACCCGCTCGCGCTTGAGCCCGTAGACGTAGGCGGTGCCGCCGGACATGCCGGCGCCCAGGTTGCGCCCCGTGCCACCCAGGATGAGGGCGAGGCCGCCGGTCATGTACTCGAGCGCGTGGTCGCCGACGCCCTCGACAACGGCGGTGGCGCCGGAGTTGCGCACCAGGAACCGCTCCCCCACGATGCCGCGGAGGAACAGCGAGCCGCTGGTGGCGCCGTAGCCGATGACGTTGCCGGCAATGACGTTCCGCTCGGCCGGGAACAGGCTGCGCCTGTCTGGCCGCACGGCGATGCGGCCGCCGGAGAGGCCCTTGCCGACGTAGTCGTTGGAGTCGCCCTCGAGCCGGAGCGTGATGCCGCCGGGCAGGAAGGCACCGAGCGACTGCCCGGCCGAACCGGTCAGGGTCACCTCGATGGAGCCGTCAGGCAGGCCGTTCACGCCGTGCCGCATGGTCACCTCGTGGCCGAGCATGGTGCCGACAGCACGCTCCGTGTTGCGGATGGGCAGGTCGATGGCGACGTGGCCGCCGCGCTCGATCACACCGGCCGCCTGCTGGATGAGCTGCACGTCGAAGTGCTTCTCCAGCTCATGTTCCTGTTCGCGCGCACTCTGGCGCGGTTCTGCATCCGAGAAGTCCGGGCCGACCAGGATCGGGCTCAGGTCCATGCCCGAGGCCTTCCAGTGGTTGATCGCCCGCGCCGTGTCGAGCAGCTCGTGGTGGCCGATGGCCTCGCCGAGGGTCCGGAAGCCCAGCTCTGCCAGGTACTCGCGCACCTCCTGGGCGATGAACTCGAAGAAGTTCACGACGAACTCCGGCTTGCCGGTGAAGCGCTTGCGCAGCTCAGGGTTCTGGGTAGCGACGCCGACCGGGCAGGTGTCCAGGTGGCAGACCCGCATCATGATGCAGCCCTCGACGATCAGCGGGGCGGTGGCGAAACCGAACTCCTCCGCGCCGAGCAGCGCGCCGATGACGACATCGCGTCCCGTCTTCAGCTGGCCGTCGACCTGCACGACCACCCGGTCGCGCATGCCGTTCAGCATGAGCGTCTGCTGGGTCTCGGCCAGGCCGAGCTCCCACGGGGTGCCGGCGTGCTTGAGCGAGTTGACCGGGCTGGCGCCGGTGCCGCCGTCATGGCCGGAGACCAGGATGACGTCGGAGAGTGCCTTGGCGACGCCGGCCGCGACCGCGCCGATACCGGACTGGCTGACCAGCTTGGTATGGATGCGCGCGGACGGGTTGGCCCGCTTCAGGTCGAAGATGAGCTGCTTGAGGTCTTCGATCGAGTAGATGTCGTGGTGCGGCGGCGGTGAGATGAGCCCGACACCGGGGGTACCGTGCCGGGTGCGCGCCACCCAGGGGTAGACCTTCGTGGCGGGCAGCTGGCCACCCTCACCGGGCTTGGCTCCCTGCGCCAGCTTGATCTGGATGTCGTCGGCGTGGCTCAGGTACATGCTCGTGACGCCGAACCGGCCGGACGCCACCTGCTTGATGGCGCTGCGCCGCTCCGGGTCGAGCAGGCGGTCGAGGTCTTCGCCGCCTTCGCCCGTGTTGGACTTGGCGCCGAGGCTGTTCATGGCGATCGCGAGGGTCTCGTGCGCCTCCTGCGAGATCGAGCCATAGCTCATCGCGCCGGTCGAGAAGCGCTTGACGATGGAGGCGACAGACTCCACCTCCTCCAGCGGGACGGACGGGCGCCGATCGGTGCGCAGGCCGAACATGCCGCGCAGCGTCATGAGCGTCTCGGCCTGGTCATCGACCAGCTTCGTGTACTCGCGGAAGATGTCGTAACGGCGGGTGCGCGTGGCGTGCTGCAGCCGGAACACCGTCTCCGGGTTGAACAGGTGCGGTGAGCCGTCGCGGCGCCACTGGTACTCGCCGCCGGTCTGCAGCCGCTCGTGTGCGGTGACAGCGGCATCCTCCGGGTAGGCGGAGGTGTGTCGCTTCAGGTTCTCGGCCTGGATGACCTCGATGCCGACGCCGCCGAGCTTGGAGGTGGTGCCGGTGAAGTACTCCTCGATGAACGTCTCGTCGAGGCCGAGCGCCTCGAAGGCCTGCGCGCCGGAGTAGGAGGCAATCGTGGAGATGCCCATCTTCGACATGATCTTCAGCACACCCTTGCCGAGCGCCTTGATCACGTTGGCGACGGCCTTCTCCGGCGTGACGTCGGTGATGACGCCGCTGCGCACGAGGTTCTCGCAGCTTTCCATGGCCAGGTACGGGTTCACGGCGGAGGCGCCGTAGCCGATCAGCAGGGCGACGTGGTGCACCTCGCGCACATCGCCGGCCTCGACGAGCAGACCGACCTTCATGCGGTGCTCAGAGCGGGTGAGGTGGTGGTGCACGGATGCCGTCATCAGCAGCGACGGGATCGGCGCCAGGTCCTTGTTCGAGTCGCGGTCGCTCAGCACGATGAAGCGCGCGCCGTCCTCGATGGCCCTGTCCACCTCGACGTTCAGCGCGGCCAGGCGGTCGCGCAGGGCGTTGACGCCCTCGTCGAAGCGGTACAGCCCGCGCACCGTGACGGTGCTCTTGCTGCCCGGCATGGGGTCGATGTGCTGGATCTTGGCCAGCTCGTCGTTGTCGATCACCGGGAAGGTGAGCGAGACCTGGCGGGCGTGCTCCGGGCCGGAGCTGAGCAGGTTGTGCTCGGGGCCGACGGAGCTGCCGAGCGAGGTGACCAGCTGTTCGCGGATCGAGTCCAGCGGCGGGTTGGTGACCTGAGCGAACTGCTGCGTGAAGTAGTCGAACAGCAGCCGCGGGCGCTCGGAGAGCACGGCGATGGGTGTGTCTGAGCCCATGGCGCCGAGCGGCTCAGCACCGAAACGGGCCATCGGGGTGAGCAGCAGGCGCAGCTCCTCCTCGGTGTAGCCGAAGGTGCGCTGGCGGCGCACGACGGATGCCGGCGGGTGCACGATGTGCTCGCGCTCCGGCAGCTCGGCCAGCTTGATCCGGCTTTCCTCCAGCCAGTCGCCCCACGGTTCGGAGGCGGCCAGCTCTGCCTTGATCTCATCGTCTTCGATGAGACGGCCGGCGACGGTGTCGACGAGGAACATCTTGCCGGGGCGGAGCCGCCCCTTGCGCACGATGGTGGCCGGGTCGAAGTCCAGCACGCCGATCTCGCTGGCCAGAACGACGAGGCCGTCATCCGTGATCACGAAACGTCCAGGGCGCAGACCGTTGCGGTCCAGCGTCGCGCCGACGAGCGAGCCGTCGGTGAACACGATGGCGGCCGGGCCGTCCCACGGCTCCATGAGCATGGAGTGGTAGTCGTAGAAGTCGCGGCGTTCCGCGTCCATCTCGGTCTGGTTCTCCCAGGCCTCCGGCACCATCATCATGACGGAGTGCGGGAGGGAGCGACCGGAGAGCGTGAGCAGCTCGACAACCTCATCGAAGGAGGCGGAGTCGCTGGCGCCGGGGGTGACGATGGGCAGCACGGGAGCCAGGTCGCCGAGCAGCTCGGACTCCAGCTGGGACTGCCGGGCCCGCATCCAGTTGCGGTTGCCCTGGATGGTGTTGATCTCGCCGTTGTGCGCGATCATCCGGAACGGCTGGGCCAGCGGCCAGGAGGGGAACGTGTTGGTGGAGTAACGCGAGTGCACCAGGGCGAGCGTCGAGGTGAAGCGCTCGTCGGAGAGGTCGGGGTAGAACGGCTCCAGCTGGAGCGTGGTCACCATGCCCTTGTAGACCAGGGTGCGGCAGGAGAGCGAGGCGAAGTAGATCTCGAGCTCACGCTCTGCACGCTTGCGCAGCCGGAACGTCTGGCGGTCCAGCTCGATGCCGGACAGCGGGGTGCCGTCGGCGCTGCTGCGCGCGCTCTGCACGTAGAAGGCCTGGATGGCGGGCATCGCGGCCCGGGCCAGGGTGCCGACCTCATCGGGCCGCACGGGCACCTCACGCCAGCCGAGGACCGTGAGGCCCTCCTCGCCGGCGATGTCGGCGATGGACCGCTTGATGCCGCTGCGGGCGGTGGGGTCGGTGGGGAGGAACGCATTGCCGACCGCGTAGCGGCCGACGGCGGGCAGTTCGAAGTCGGTTACTGCCCGGAGGAAGGCGTCGGGGATCTGCGTGATGATCCCCGCGCCGTCACCGGTTCCGGCGTCGGAGCCGACGGCCCCGCGGTGTTCCAGATTGCGCAGCGCGTCCAGCGCCGCGGTGATGATGTCGTGGCCTGCCGTGCCGCGGAGGGTCGCGACCATGGCGAGGCCACAGGCGTCTTTCTCGTGCGCAGGGTCGTAGAGACCCTGTCGACCCGGGATTTGACTGAACCTCGTAAAGGTCTGCTGAAACGTCACAGTTGTGCGTCCTCACGCTAGAAAGTGCGAAGGGACGCCGTTGGCCCACGGGTGGGTATCTGCTGTGCCCCTCAAGTGCGAGGGGAGGTGAGCAAACTCTCTGGCTCGGTGAGCCTAGGAGCTGGGGCCGTTTGTGCTTGTGGCGGCGGCGACAGACTTCTGAATGGCCGCGGCTCCATCGCCGTTGTCGTCTTCCTCAGAATCTGCGTTGTCAGATTCTATATCAGCGTCGTCGGCGTTCCATTCACGACCCGGCTGGTACGGGCTGATTTCGACGCCGGTGTGGCGGCGAGACTGCACGATGAACAGCACGATTCCAACGATCACGGCAGCCCAGGCGGCCCAGATGTTGGTGCGCACACCGAGGAACATTTCACTCGGGTCGACCCGGATTGCCTCGAAGAAGCTGCGTCCGAGGCCGTACCAGATGAGGTAGACGGCGAAGGCCTTGCCCCAGCGCAGGGTGAGCTTGCGCTCGAGCAGCAGGATCACGGCGACGCCGGCCAGGTTCCAGATGATCTCGTACAGGAAAGTCGGGTGGAACAGCGTGTCGGCCGGCAGCCCGACGGGGAACGCCGGGTTGCTCTGCGGGATCTCGAGGCCCCAGGGCAGCGTGGTGGGCAGACCGAACAGCTCGGCGTTGAACCAGTTGCCGAGGCGGCCCATGGCCTGTGCCAGCAGCAGGCCGGGGGCGAGGGCGTCGGCGAAGGACCAGAACCGGATGCCGGTCATGCGGCATCCGATGTACGCACCGACGGCGCCACCTAGGAGCGCGCCGAAGATGGCGTTGCCGCCCTCCCAGATGTAGAGGGTGCGCAGCAGGTCGGCGCCGGGGTAGAAGTAGTCGCCGGGGTGGGTGAGCACGTGGTAGATGCGCGCACCGATGATTCCGAGCGGAACGGCCCACAGGATGATGTCGAGCACGATGCCGGGCTCTGCGCCACGCCGGGTCAGGCGCATGCTGGTCATGATCGTGGCCGCGACGATGCCGGCCAGGATGCACAGGGCGTAGGCGTGGATGCGGAACGGACCGAGGTCGAAGTAGCTCCACTCAGGGCTCGGAATGCTCATCGGTGCAAACACCAGTACTGCCTTTCGGTCGGTGAGAAGTTAGAGTGCGTTCTTGCCTGCGGCGAGCTCGCGGGCGAGGGCGCCGACGGCGTCGACTCCCCCGTCGGCCAGCGCCTTGACCAGCGCGGAGCCGACGATGGCGCCGTCCGCATAGCCGAGGACCTCGCGCACCTGTTCCGGCGTGGAGATCCCGACGCCGACGCAGGCGCTCGTCGAGCCGGCCTCGCGCAGGCGCTCGATCAGGCCGCGGGCGGCCGCATCGACGTCTGCCCTGGCACCGGTGATGCCCATGGTGGAGACGGCGTAGACGAAGCCGCGGCTGGCCTCGACGACGCGGCGCAGGCGCTCCGGCGTCGAGGTGGGTGCTGCGAGGAAGACGCGGTCCAGGCCGGTGCGCTCTGAGGCGGCGATCCAGTCTGCTCCCTCATCGGGGATGAGGTCGGGGGTGATCAGCCCGGCGCCGCCGGCCGCGGCGAGGTCGTCGGCGAAGCGCTCGACGCCGTACTGCACGACGGGGTTCCAGTAGGTCATGATCAGCACCGGGGCGCTGACCTGGGCGGTGATGGCGCGCACGGCCTCGAAGCCGTCGCGCAACCGGAACCCGTCGGCCAGGGCCTTCTGGGTGGCGGCCTGGATGACGCTGCCGTCCATCACGGGGTCGGAGTACGGCAGGCCCATCTCGAGCACGTCGACGCCGTTCTCGACGAGCGCGACGGCGGCGTCGATGCTGCCACCCAGGCTCGGGAAGCCGACCGGCAGGTAGCCGATCAGGGCGCCGCTGCCGGCTTCGACGCGCGTGCGGATTGCTGCTTCAACGGAACTCATGACTGCTTGGCTCCCGCATCGATCAAGTTGAAGTAACGGCCGGCGGTTTCCATGTCCTTGTCGCCGCGGCCGCTGAGGTTGACCAGGATGGTCGAGTCGGGGCCGAGCTCGCGGCCGAGCTCCAGCGCGCCGGCGAGGGCGTGCGCGGACTCGATCGCCGGGATGATGCCCTCGGTGCGGCTGAGCAGCAGGAGCGCGTCCATCGCGGCGGCATCCGTGACGGGGCGGTAGTTCGCCCGGCCGATGCTGTTCAGCCAGGCGTGCTCCGGGCCGACGCCCGGGTAGTCCAGGCCGGCGGAGATGGAGTGCGACTCGTAGGTCTGGCCGTCCTCGTCCTGCAGCATCATGCTTCGGGCGCCGTGCAGCACGCCCGGACGGCCCTTGGTGATGGTGGCGGCGTGGCGCGGCGTCTCTGCGCCCTCGCCGGCCGCCTCGTAGCCGTACAGGGCTACGGAGGGGTCGTCGAGGAAGGCGTGGAAGATGCCCATCGCGTTGGAGCCACCGCCGACGCAGGCGGCGACGGCATCCGGCAGCGCGCCGGTCAGCTCGAGCACCTGAGCGCGGGCCTCCTCGCCGATGATCTTCTGGAAGTCGCGGACCATGGCCGGGAACGGGTGGGCCCAGCGACGGTGCCGAAGATGTAGTTGGTGTTCTCGACGTTGGTGACCCAGTCGCGCATGGCGTCGTTGATGGCGTCTTTCAGGGTGCGCGATCCTGCCTTGACGGCGACGACCTCCGCACCGAGCAGGCGCATGCGGGCCACGTTCAGGGCCTGGCGCTCCGTGTCGACCTCGCCCATGTAGACGACGCACTCGAAGCCGAACAGGGCGGCGGCGGTCGCGGTGGCGACGCCGTGCTGGCCTGCGCCGGTCTCGGCGATGACACGGGTCTTGCCGATGCGCTTGGTGAGCAGAGCCTGGCCGAGCACGTTGTTGATCTTGTGCGAGCCGGTGTGGTTCAGGTCTTCGCGCTTCAAGATGATGCGGGCACCGCCGGCGTGCTCCGCGAAGCGGGGCACCTCGGTGATGATCGACGGCCGGCCGGTGTAGGTCTTGTGCAGCGCGGTGAGCTCGGCGGCGAACGCCGGGTCCTTCTTGGTCAGTTCGTAGGCGACGGTGAGCTCGTCGAGGGCCGCCACGAGGGACTCGGGCACGAACCGCCCGCCGAAGTCACCGAAGTAGGGCCCGAGCTCGTCGCGCAGGTTGCCGGAAGGGTTGGTCATGTCACACCGCCAGGAATTCAGAGAGCGTGCGGATGGGGTCGCTCGTGACGAGCGCCTCTCCGACGAGTACGACGTCGGCGCCGGCCGCGCGGTAGTGCGCGACATCCGCGGCGGAGAGCACCGCGGACTCGGCGACCTTGATGGTGCCGGCCGGGATGCGGCCGGACAGCTCACCGAACAGGTTCTTGTCCAGCTCGAAGGTCGACAGGTTGCGCGCGTTGACGCCGATGAGCGAGGCACCGAGGTCGATGGCCCGCTCCAGCTCGTCGGCGCTGTGCGTCTCGACCAGCGGCGTCATGCCGAGCTCGAGGATCAGCGTGTGCAGCTCGGCGAGCAGCGGCTGTTCGAGCGCCGCCACGATCAACAGCACCAGGTCGGCGCCCGCTGCGCGGGCCTCCAGCACCTGGTATGGCGTGGCGATGAAGTCTTTGCGCAGCACCGGCAGACTCACCGCAGCGCGCACCGCCTCCAGGTCGGCGAGCGAGCCGCCGAACTTGCGCTGCTCGGTGAGCACGCTGATCGCGCTGGCCCCGCCCTGTTCGTAGGCGGTGGCCAGGGCGGCGGGATCGCGGATCTCGGCCAGCGCCCCGCGGGACGGGCTGGCCCGCTTGATTTCGGCGATGACCTTGACGCGGTCGGCCGGGGCCAGCGCACTCCAGGCGTCGATGGCCGCAGGGCGCGCCAAGGCCGCGGCCTCAACGGTGGCGTATGGCCGGCTCAGGCGCCGCTGTTCTGCGTCTTCAACGGAGCCGGCGGTGAGCTCGGTGAGCACGCGCTAGTGGGCTTTCGGAGCGTACTTCGCGCCGTTGACGCCGTATCCGGCCTTGGCCAGGACGCCGCCGACGATGAGGCCGACGATGAGGAGTCCGGCAGAGGCCCAGACGAGCCACTCCATTTCCAGGAAGAACGCGACGGTTCCGATGAGGAAGGCGAGGAGCATGATGACGACCGAGGTCCATGCGGCCGGCGAATTGCCGTGTCCTGGCTCGACTGACTCTGTGCTCATGGTTCTCCTTAGAGGTTTGTGGCGGGGGTGATTGAAAGTCTAGCGGCTTCGCCGCTGGGGGCCGGGCCGCCGTGCGGCGGGCCCGGTTGTTACTGCTCGGTCGGGTCGCTGCCGCGGCTGAGTTCGTCCCAGTTGTCGATGGCGGCGTCCTTCGCGCTGAGCGGAGCCCCGTCGGCGTGTTCCAGGCGCACGGCCTGGTACTTGCGGCCGGGGCCCGGCCAGCGGCGGGAGGTGACCAGCACGCCGACCCCGGCGGCGGCGAACAGCACACCGGCGAGCACGCCGAGCCACGGCCAGGCGGTGATGCCGGCATCCGAGATCAGGGCCAGCACCGCGGTGTCGCCGGCGATGCCGGTGAGTGTGGTGACGTTGGAGATGGCGGCGGCGGCCGGGTTGATGATGGCGGCGGATGACGCGATGACCACGGCCACGCCGAGCAGCACCTCGAGCAGGCCGAGCACGATCCGGAACACGGGGCCGGCGATCGCCAGCGCGCCGCCGAGGGCCAGGCCGGCCAGGGCCAGTGCCGAGAGGGCAGGGGCTGCCGCGGCGCCGTCGACGGAGACGGTCAGGCCCTCGACGTGTGCAACGACCCAGGTCTGGGTCCAGGCGATGAGGGCGAGCACCGCGGAGAGCAGGCCGCCGACGACGAGCAGCATCTTGAAGCGTGAGGCGCTCATAGTCAGCGCACCCGGTGCAGCGCGTTGGCGACGGCGACGGCGCGCAGCGGCGCCGCTGCCTTGTTCTGCGTCTCTTCGAACTCGGTCCGCGGGACGGAGTCGAGCACGAGCCCGGCACCGGCCTGCACTGTGGCCACGCCGCCCATGATGGTGACGGTGCGGATGGCAATGGCCAGGTCGGCGTCACCGGCGAGGCCGAAGTAGCCGACCACTCCCCCGTAGACACCGCGCTGGGCCGGCTCCAGTTCGTCGATGATCTGCAGGGCGCGCGGTTTCGGCGCGCCGGAGAGCGTGCCAGCGGGGAACGTGGCCCGGAACACGCTGATGGCATTCTTGCCAGCCGTGAGGTCACCCTCGACGGCGGAAACGATATGCATGATGTGGCTGAACCTCTCGATGCGCATGAACTCGGTGACCTCGATGCTGCCAGGGGTGCACACCTTGGCCAGATCGTTGCGGGCCAGATCGACGAGCATCAGGTGCTCTGCGCGCTCCTTCTCGTCGGCCAGAAGCTCGGTGGCGAGGTCGGCGTCGACCTCGGGAGTCGCACCGCGCGGCCGGGATCCGGCGATCGGGTTGGTGAAGACGCGGTTGTTCTGCACCTTGACCAGCGCCTCCGGCGAGGAGCCGACGATCCAGTACGGCTCGCCGTCCGGGCTCTCCAGACTGAGCAGGTACATGTAGGGGCTCGGGTTGAGGCTGCGCAGCACCCGGTAGACGTCGATGGGGGCCGCGGTGCAGTCCTGCTCGAAGCGCTGCGAGATGACGACTTGGAAGATGTCGCCGTCACGGATGTACTCCTTGGCGGTCTCGACGGATGCCAGGAAGTCGGCCTCAGCGGTGCGCGAGCGCGCGTTCGGCGCCGTGTGCATGTCGACGTCGGCGAGCCACGCCTCCGACGGCTGGGCGAGGCGGCGCTGCAGGGAGTCCAGGCGGGTCTGTGCGTCGGACCACAGCGCGTCGGCGTCGTCGCGACCGTCGTTCAGCACGTTGGCAATCAGCTGGACGGTGCCGAATTTGTGGTCGATGACGACGAGCTCCGCGACGAAGCTGAAGGCCTGGCCTGGCATGCCGGATTCCTTCGGCGGCTTGTTCGGCAGACGCTCGATCTGCCGGATGGCCTCCCAACCGATGAAGCCGACGAGGCCGCCGGTCAGCGGCGGGTGGCCGGGCAGCTGCGGCGTCTTCCACCGTTCGAACAGCTGCTCGAGCGCGGCCAGCGGCGCCAGGCCTGCCGCGTCGCCGAGCACCCGCTCGGCCGGCGCGCCGTAGTCGATCCATGCGACGGAGTCGTCGCTCTGGGTGAGCACGCCGAAGGAGGAGACGCCGACGAAGGAGAACCGCGACCAGATGCCGCCCTGCTCGGCCGATTCCAGCAGGAAGCTGCCGGGGCGTCCGTCCGCGAGCTTGCGGTAGATGTTCACCGGCGTCTCGCCGTCGGCGAAGAGCTCGCGCATCACCGGGATCACCCGGTGCTCGGCGGCGACGGCGTCGAAGTCGGCGCGGCTGGTTGTTCCGGTGCTCATGTCGGTGCTCCGTTCGGGGCGATCGGCGGGCGAATGGCCCGTCGAGCTGGGTCTAGGCGGGCAGGATGACGGGCCGCAGGGGGTCGACGTCGAAGCAGGAGTGCGCGCCGGTGTGGCAGGCGGCGCCGATCTGCTCCACCTGCACCAGCAGGGCGTCGTCGTCGCAGTCGAGCGCGGCCCCGCGCACGAACTGGGCGTGACCGGAGGTGTCGCCCTTCCGCCAGTACTCCTGGCGGGAGCGCGACCAGAAGGTGACCCGGCCCTCGGTCAGCGTGCGGCGGAGCGCCTCGGCATCCATCCAGCCCATCATCAGCACCTCGCGAGTGTCGTGCTGCTGGATGATCGCCGGCAGCAGGCCGTCGGAGTTGAACGCGGCGCGGGCGATGACGGCGGCGACGTCCTCGACGGTGCCAGCGGGAGTGTTCGGGTCAATCATGTGCGTACCGGCATCCCTTCGGCCGCGAGGGCCTTCTTCACGTCGCCGATGGTCAGTTCACCGTTGTGGAAAACGGAGGCGGCGAGCACGGCGTCGGCACCGGCGGCGATGGCCGGAGGGAAGTGCTCCACCGCGCCGGCACCGCCGGAGGCGATGACGGGCACCGTGCTGAGGCCGCGGATGGTGCGGATCAGTTCGAGGTCGAAGCCGGCCTTGGTGCCGTCGGCGTCGATCGAGTTGACGAGCAGCTCGCCGACGCCGAGCTCGATGGCTTGGCTGGCCCAGGCGAGGGCGTCCAGGTCGGTCTCGGTGCGGCCGCCGTGGGTGGTCACCACGAAGCCGGACTCTGTGCGGTCGCTGCGCTTGATGTCAAGCGAGAGCACGAGCACTTGCGAGCCGAAGCGGTCGGCGATCTCGGCGATCAGGGCCGGGCGGGCGATGGCGGCGCTGTTGACACCCACCTTGTCTGCGCCGTTGGCCTGCAGCCGGGAGACGTCTTCGACGCTGCGGATGCCGCCGCCGACGGTCAGCGGGATGAACACCTGTTCGGCGGTCGCACGCACCACGTCGTAGGTGGTGGAGCGGTTGTCGACCGTCGCGGTGACGTCGAGGAAGGTGAGCTCGTCTGCCCCCTGCTCGAAGTAGCGCTTGGCGAGCTCGACCGGGTCACCCGCATCGCGCAGGTTCTGGAAGTTGACGCCCTTGACGACGCGGCCATCGGCCACGTCGAGACAGGGGATGACGCGAACGGAGAGGGACATGTCCGCCGCCCCTAGAGCCGTGCTGCGTGGATCGAGCTGACCAGGATGGCGCGGGCGCCGATCTCGTACAGCGCGTCCATCATGTGGTTCGTCTCTGCCCGCGGGATCATGACCCGCACGGCGGCCCACTCCGGGTCGTGCAGCGGCGAGACCGTTGGAGACTCGATGCCGGGGGCAACGCGCGTGGCCTGCTCGAGCAGCGAGACGCGGATGTCGTAGTCCATGATCACGTACTGGCGGGCGACGAGCACGCCCTGCAGGCGGCGGAGCAGGGTGGCGACACCCGGCTTCTCCTCCGCTGAGCGGATCAGCACGGCCGTCGATTGCAGGATGACGGGGCCGAAGATGGACAGGCCGGCCGCGCGCAGGGTGGCGCCGGTGGAGACGACGTCTGCGACGGCATCCGCAACGCCCAGGCGCACGGCGGACTCGACGGCGCCGTCGAGCTTGACCAGCTCGACCTCAATGCCCTTCTCACGCAGGAAGTCCCCGACCAGGCCGGGGTAGCTGGTGGCGACGCGCACGCCCGCTAGGTCGCTCAGCTCGCTGAAGCGGTCCGAGGGGCCCGCGAAGCGGAAGGTGGAGTCGGCGAAGTTCAGCTCGGCCACCTCGGTGGCGGGCGAGCCGGAGTCCAGCAGCAGGTCGCGGCCGGTGATGCCGACATCCAGCGCGCCGGAACCGACGTAGGTGGCGATGTCGCGCGGGCGCAGGTAGAAGAACTCGACGTCGTTGCGGGGGTCTGGAGTGTGCAGGTCGCGCGGGTCGCGGCGGCCGGTGTAGCCCGCCTCGAACAGCATCTGGGCGGCAGTGTCTGACAGTGAGCCCTTGTTGGGCACGGCAATTCTCAGCATGGTGGTGCTCTCTGGTTCGTGTGGATCAATCATCGGTGTCATGAGATGCCGGCACGGAGGTCGGCGAATCAGAGATGTCGGTACACGTCGGCGGGGCTGAGACCCTTCGCCACCATGAGGACCTGCAGGTGGTAGAGCAACTGCGAGATCTCCTCGGCAGTTTCTTCATCGCTCTGGTACTCGGCGGCCATCCAGACTTCTGCGGCCTCCTCGACAATTTTCTTGCCAATGGCATGCACGCCGGCGTCGAGCTCCCGCACGGTCCCCGAACCTTCGGGGCGGGTGCGGGCCTTCTCGGTGAGCTCAGCGAAGAGGGCGTCGAAAGTTTTCACCTCTACAGGTTACTAGTGCTGGTGGGCTGATGACGCCGCCGCGGCCCGCAGCGCAGCAATCTGGGCGTCCGGCTCCCCCACGTTGTACACCGCGGAGCCGGCGACGAAGGTGTCCGCCCCATGCTCGGCGGCGATGCCGATCGTGTCCAGGCTGATGCCGCCGTCCACCTGCAGCCACACATCCAGGCCGCTCGCGGCGACCGCGTCGGCCGCGCGCCGGAGCTTGGGCATCATGTCGGTCATGAAGCTCTGGCCGCCGAAGCCGGGCTCCACCGTCATGATCAGGATCTGGTCGAACTCGGGCAGCAGCTCCAGGTACGGCTCCACGTCGGTGCCGGGCTTCAGCGCGATGCCGGCGCGGGCTCCGCGCTGGCGAAGACGCCGGGCCAGCGTGACGGGGTCGGTGCTGGCCTCGGCGTGGAACGTGACGGATGCCGCCCCCACCTCGGCGTAGCCGGGCGCCCAGTGGTCGGCATCCGAGATCATCAGGTGTACGTCCAACGGGATCGGCGAGACCTCGTTCAGACGCTCCACCATGGTCTTGCCGAACGTGAGGTTGGGCACGAAGTGGTTGTCCATGACGTCGACGTGCACGAAGTCGGCTGTGGCGATGCGGTCGAGCTCGCGCTCGAGGTTCGCGAAATCGGCGGTGAGGATGCTGGGGTTGATCCGCGGGGCGCGCGGCGTGTGGGTCGACATGGCTCCCATGCTAGCGAGCGGGGCGGCTGGGGCGCTTCTTCGCCGGTTGAGCCTGTCGAAACCCCGGGTTGGGCCGGGTTCCGTAGGTTCCGTGTGTTCCGCTGGTCGAGTAGCGCCGCCCGCGGCGCGTATCGAGACCCCGTTGCCAGATCTCGATACGGCCCTGGCGGGCCTACTCGATCAACGGCAGGGGCAACCCTCCCGTTGGCTCGAGGGAGTGCCAGCGACCGAAGCCAACCCCGCCAGAGACAGGCGCCCGCCCCCAGACCCGCTGGTCGAGTAGCGCCGCCCGCGGCGCGTATCGAGACCCCGTTGCCAAATCTCGATACGGCCCCGGCGGGCCTACTCGATCAACGGCAGGGGCAACCCTCCCGCTGGCTCGAGGGAGTGCCAGCGACCGAAGCCAACCGCACGGAAGACAGGCGCCCGCCCCCAGACCCGCTGGTCGAGTAGCGCCGCCCGCGGCGCGTATCGAGACCCCGTTGCGAGATCTCGATACGGCCCTGGCGGGCCTACTCGATCAACGGCAGGGGAAACCCTCCCGTTGGCTCGAGGGAGCTCCAGCGACCGAAGCCAACCTCGCCGGGACACGGGTGGCACCCACCCGCCGGTCGAGTAGCGCCGCCCGCGGCGCGTATCGAGACCCAGTTGCCAGATCTCGATTCGGCCCTAGCGGGCCTACTCGATCAACGGCAGGGGAAACCCTCCCGTTGGCTCGAGGGAGCTCCAGCGACCGAAGCCAACCTCGCCGGGACACGGGTGGCACCCACCCGCCGGTCGAGTAGCGCCGCCCGCGGCGCGTATCGAGACCCAGTTGCCAGATCTCGATTCGGCCCTAGCGGGCCTACTCGATCAACGGCAGGGGCAACCCTCCCGTTGGCTCGAGGGAGTGCCGCGACCGATCGGGAGGCAGAGGGCGGATCGGGAGGCGGGTTTCGGTAGACAGTTGCCTCCCGATCCGCCGAATGCCTCCCGACGTGTGCCCGCCGGGCGGGCGGCTGCGCCTAGTGCTTGCGGAACAGGGCGATGAACATCGCGTCGGTACCGTGGCGGTGCGGCCAGAGCTGCACCGTGCGGCCGTTGCCGCCTATGTCGAGCGGGTTCGCCGCGATCGCCTCGAGCACGTCGCGGGTCGGCAGCTGCTCGAGCTTGTCGCCCCAGCGGGCGAGCGCGCCGTTGACGGTGCCGAGCGTCTCGCCGAGGTGCGGCGAGCAGGTGACGTAGGCGATGATGCCGCCGGGCTTCAGCGCGGCGAAGGCGGCGTCGAACAGCTTGCCCTGCAGCACGCTCAGCTCGGCGACGTCGTTCGGCGACTTGCGCCAGCGGGCCTCCGGGCGCCGGCGCAGCGCGCCGAGGCCGGTGCAGGGCGCGTCGAGCATGATCCGGTCGAACTGCTCCGGGTGCGTCTCACCGATCGTCGTGCCGTCCAGCTCCAGCACCGGCACGTCGCCAGGCACACCGGCCAGGGCGTTGCGCACCAGTCCGGCTCGCGCGGGCACCAGCTCGTTGGCGATGAGTTCGGCGCCCCCGGCACGTGCCTCGGCGGCGAGCAGGGCGGCCTTGCCGCCCGGGCCGGCACAGAGGTCCAGCCAGCGCTCCCCCGGCGTGATGGCCGCGGCCCGGCTGAGGGCGAGGGCCGCGAGCTGCGAGCCCTCGTCCTGCACACGCACACGGCCGCCGAAGCGCTCGGTCACCCCGACCGGGTCACCGCCGGAGAGCACGAAGCCGATCGGAGAGAACGTGTCTGAGTCGCCGAGCGCGGCGGCATCCGCGGCGTCGACGAGGCCGGGCAGAGCGGCCAGGTTCACCTTGGGGGCGACGTTGTCGGCCTCCAGCAGCTGCTCCAGCTCGTCTCCGCGGCCCTCGGCGTCGAGGGCGCTGCGGAGCGCCCGCACCACCCAGGCCGGGTGCGAGTGCAGCACGGCGAGCTTCTCATCTGCGCCCTCCGTCTCCTCCTGCACCCAGCCCTGCCATTCCTCGAGCGAACTGCGCGAGATGGTGCGCAGCACGCCGTTGGTGAAGCCCGTCGCCGAGCGGGACGCGACCTGGCTGGCCAGGGCGACCGACTCGTTCACGGCGGCGTGCGTGGCCACTCGGGTGGCGAGCAGCTGGTGCGCGCCGAGGCGCAGCACGTCGAGCACGGCGGGGTCGATCTTGTCGACGGTGCGGTCGGCGACCAGCTCGATCACCTTGTCGTAGAAGCCTTGCATGCGCAGCGTGCCGTAGGTGAGTTCCGTGGCCAACGCCGCGTCGGCGGCATTCAGGCCGGCCTTCTGGATGCGGCTCGGCAGAAGCAGGTTGGCGTAGGCGTCGGCCTCACGCACGGCGGCGATCACCTCGTAGGCGACCAGGCGCGCGGGCTGGACCTGCTGCTGCGGACGCCGGGGAGCGCTGTTGCTGCGGGGGGTGTTTCGTCGGGGTGTCTGGCCTCTGGGATCGCTCATTCGGCGATCACCTCCTCTGCTGCGATGCCGCGCCACCAGTCGGCGGCGCTCATCGGGGTCTTGCCGGCCGGCTGCACACGGAGCAGCTCGAGCGGGGTGCTTGCGGTGCCGACGAGCACGTGGCCGTCGACGGATCGGATGTGCCCGGGCGGCAGCGCTGCGGCATCGCGCGCATGGCGGAGCTCGTGCAGCTTGAACCGGGCGCCGTCGATCAGGGTGAAGGCGCCGGGTTCGGCGGTGACGCCCTGGTAGCGCTGGAACACGGATGCCGCCGGCTCCGCCCAGTGCAGCCGGGCGTCGTCGATGCCGAGCTTGGCGGCCGCGGTCGGCTCGCCCTGCTGCGGCACGGCGACAGCACTGCCGTCGGCGAGCTCGTCCACGACGCGAGCGAGCAGCGCCCCGCCGGATTCGGCGAGCTCGGCCAGCAGCGACGCGGCCGTGTCGGCCTCGGTGATGGGGCGTTCGATGCGGCCGAAGACGTCACCGGCGTCGAGGGCTGGCACGAGTTGGAAGACGTCGGCGCCCGTCGTGGCATCGCCGGCGATGAGCGCGCGCTGCACCGGGGCGGCCCCGCGCCAGCGCGGCAGCAGCGAGAAGTGCAGGTTGATCCAGCCGAGCCGCGGCGTGGAGAGCAGTGGCTCCCGCACCAGCCCGCCGTAGGCGACGATGACGCCGAGGTCGGCGCCCAGCGCGGCGATCTCGGCCGTGACGGCCTCGTCGAGGCGGTTCGCCTTGATGATCGGCAGGCCGAGCGCGGCCGCGGCCTGGGCCACCGGGGACGGGGTCAGGATGCGCTTGCGGCCGAGTGGGGCGTCGGCCCGGGTGATGACGGCGACGATCTCGTGGGGGCCGTCAGCCAGCAGTCGGAGGCTCGGCACCGCGGCGTCGGGCGTTCCGGCAAAAACAAGTCTCATCTAGAAGATCTCCGGGTCATCAAATCGAACTCTCAGTGTAGGTGCGGGACGGAAGGCGCCCCCCTTGGGCGGCCGCCTGCGCGAGCTGGCCACGCTGACGATGGAGGCCCGCAGGCGCCTGGCCACCTCGGCCCCTGCCGCATAGTCGAAGCGCACGATGGCGCGCACCAGGCCGTCGGATGCCGCGGCGCCCGGCCCGGCCGGCGGTGCCGGAACGGGCCCGAGAATGTCGGTGCCGTCCAGGTCGCGCAGCTGGGCGAGCGCGCCGTCCAGCACGGCCGGGGCGGCGGTGACGGAGGCGGTGCGCACGGCGGGCGGGAAGCGCAGCGTGCGGCGGTCGGCGAACTCGCGGGCGGCCCATTGGGCCTGCTGCCAGGTGCCGAGGGCGGTGGCCAGTTCGCCGCCTACCCCGGCCAGAATCACCGGGGCGCCCGGCGCGGCCAGGACAGCCGCGTTGGACCACCAGCGCAACGCGTCCTCTGCGACCCGCAGGGATTCTCGGCCGAGCATCCGCTCGCCGTCCAGCAGCAGCACGGCGGCATACCCGCCGGCGGCGACCGGTTCTGCCCCGCGCGTGGCGATGACGAGCGCGGGTTTCGCGGTGACGCTGAGGATGGGGTTGTCGCCGTCGGCGACAACGACGAGCGTGCCGGGGAAGGCGCGGCCGAGTTCCTCGGCGGTGCGCCCGGCGCCGACGCGCACGGTGCGGAGGGCGTGGCCGCCGCAGGTGCCGCAGGTCCAGTTGGCGGCGATCGCGCCGCACCAACGGCAGCTGGGCGCAGCACCGGGCGCGTTCTGGCCAAGCGGCCCCTGGCAGTGCGCGCAGCGCGCGGCCTCACGGCAGGTCGCGCAGGCGACGACGGGCGCATAGCCGGGCGAGGCGACCTGCACGAGCACGGGGCCGCGGGTGAGGGCGTCTTTGGCCTCGCGCCACGCCAGCGATGGGATCCTCGCGGCCTGGGCGTGCTCGTCCGGTTGACCCTGCTGGGCGGTGGCGACGATGTTCGGGCGGGAGAAGCGCTCTGGGGAGAGCTCGTGCAGCCAGCCGATCTCGACGAGGCGCTGCGCCTCGATGCTGCGGGCGTGGCCGAGCAGCACGAGGGCGCAGCCGCTCAGCCCCTGCCTGATCAGGGCGACGTCGCGGGCATTGGCGTAGGGGGCGAGCGATTCGGCGTACAGCGGGTCGCCGTCGTCCCAGAGGGCGATCAGCCCGAGCGCGCGCGCCGGCGCGTAGACGACGGAACGGTTGCCGACGATGACCCGCGGTTCCTCCTCCAGGCAGGCGAGGAAGGCGGCGTAGCGCTCCGTGGTGGTCTGGCGCGCGTCGAAGCGGGAGATCCGCTCGGCGGGGAGCAGCGCGTGCAGGGCGGCCAGCAGCTGCTCTTGGTCGCGGAAGTCGGGCACGGCGAGCAGGGCGCTCCGCCCGCCGGCGAGCGTTCGCACGGCCAGCTCGGCCATGGTCAGGGCCCAGTGGCTCACCCAGGCACCGGCCGGGGTCTCCACCAGCCGCGGGATGGCCGTCATGGCGACCCTGCCGTCCGGGTCGAGCGCGCCGGCGACGACGGCGTCCGTGTATCCGCTGAGCGTTGGCTGCGCGGATGTCGGGTCGGCGGGCCGCGGCTCCCCCGGCGTCGCTGCAGACACGGGCGCCTCGGCATCCGCCTGCGCGGCCAGCCACTTCTTCTCTGCCCGCACCGCGCGCGGCGGCACGGCGAGGCGGATCACGTCGATGGCGCTGCCTGCACCGCGGTCGGCGATGCGGCGGGCCAGCTCATACACCTCCGGCGTGAGCACGGCCGCGGTCGACACCAGCGAGTCGATGTCACTGAGCGCGCCAGAGAACTCGGAGCCGGCGTCGGCGCGGTCGAGCAGTTCGATGACGTAGGCGTCGATGATGCGCCCGCCGGAGCGGAACGGCACCTTCACTCGCTGGCCGACACGGATGTCGGCCGCCAGGGCCTCCGGAACGCCGTAATCGAAGAGGTGGTCGAGCTGCGGCAGCGGATTGTCGATCAGCACACGCGCGACCACGCCGGCTGATGCCATGATCAGAGCCCGGCTGCGCTTCTCAGATCGTCGACCCGGTCCAGGCGCTCCCAGGTGAAGTCGGGGAGCTCACGGCCGAAGTGCCCGTAGCTGGCCGTCTGCGCGTAGATCGGGCGCAGCAGGTCGAGGTCGTCGATGATGGCGCCGGGGCGGAGGTCGAACACCTCGCGGATGGCCTTCGTGATGTCGGCGTCCGGCAGGGTTCCCGTGCCGAAGGTCTCGACGTAGAGTCCGACCGGGGCTGCCTTGCCGATGGCATAGGCGACCTGCACTTCGAGGCGCTCGGCGAGGCCGGCGGCGACGGCGTTCTTGGCGACCCAACGCATGGCGTAGGCAGCGGAACGGTCCACCTTTGACGGGTCCTTGCCGCTGAAGGCACCACCGCCATGGCGGCTCGCTCCCCCGTAGGTGTCGATGATGATCTTGCGGCCGGTGAGCCCGGCGTCCCCCTGCGGCCCGCCGATCTCGAACTTGCCGGTCGGGTTGATCAGGGTGTTCACGGCGGAGGTGTCCAGCTCGACGAGGTCGAGGACGGGCCGGATGACGAGCTCGTTGATCTCGGCGGCGAGGTGCGCCTGGCTGACCCGGGGCGAGTGCTGGGTGCTGAGCACGACAGTCTCGACGGTGCGCGGGATCTGGCCGTCGTAACCGATGGTGACCTGGGTCTTGCCGTCCGGGCGCAGGTAATCGACGAGGCCGGCCTTGCGCACTTCGGCGAGGCGCTCGGCGAGGCGGTGCGCGATCCAGATCGGAATCGGCATCAGCTGCGGCGTCTCGGTGGTGGCGTAGCCGAACATGATGCCCTGGTCGCCGGCACCCTGCTGGTCGTAGCGCTCGCTGCTGGAGAGCGTGCGGTGCTCGAAGGCGTTGTCCACGCCCTGGGCGATGTCGGGCGACTGGCCGCCGATCGAGATCGACACACCGCAGGAGCGGCCGTCGAACCAGACATCGGAGGAGTCGTAGCCGATGGAGGTGATCCGTTCGCGCACGATGGAGGGGATCTCCACGTAGGCCTCGGTGGTGACCTCGCCCGCGACGTGCACGAGCCCGGTGGTGACCAGCGTCTCGACGGCGACCCGGCTGTGCGGGTCGAGGGCCAGCATCGCGTCGAGGATGCTGTCGGAGATCTGGTCACAGATCTTGTCGGGGTGCCCCTCGGTGACCGATTCCGAAGTGAATAGCCGAAGCTCGCTCATTGGCCTGTCTCTGATCGAAGTGTGTGGTGTGCTGAATGGTGGTGCTGCGCCCGTCACGTCGGCGGGCGCCGTGACCGCGGTCGTGCAGTTAAGACAGCCGTTCCGCGATCACATCAAGTATGCGATGGGCCACTGACAGCTTGCTGCCGGCAGCCTCCAACACTATATCCGCGGCGTGGTCGAGCACCGTGATCTCGTTGCGCTCTGTGGCGAAACCCTCGGTCCAGCCGACCCGGTTCAACACGAGCAGGTCAGCGCCCTTGCGGGCGATCTTGCGGCGGCCGAGCTCCAGCTGCGCGGCCTTGTCCGGCTCGGTCTCCGCCGCGAAGCCGACGACCACCTGGCCGGGCTTCTTGGCGGCGGCGAGGCCGGCCAGGATGTCAGGGTTGCGCACGAGCTCCAGCGTCATCGAGTCGCCGCGCTCGTCCTTCTTGATCTTGCCCTCGCTGACCTCGACGGGGCGGTAGTCGGCGACCGCGGCCGCCATGATGACGATGTCGGCGTCGGCGGATGCCAGGGCGGCGGCCTCCTGCAGCTGCAACGCCGTGGAGACCTCGCGCAGTTCGATGCCGGCAGGCGCCGCAATCTCGAGGTGGGCCGCGATGAGTACGACGTCTGCGCCGCGGGCGGCGGCAGCCTCTGCCAGCGCGACGCCCTGCCGGCCGCTGGAGCGGTTGCCGAGGAAGCGCACCGGGTCGAGCGGCTCGCGGGTGCCGCCGGCGGTGACGACGACGCGTCGGCCGGCGAGGTCCAGCTGGGCCGGGCGCGCGGATTCGTAGGCGGCCAGGGCGGCGCGCACGATCGTGTCCGGGTCCTCCAGCCGGCCGGGGCCGGAGTCGGCGCCGGTGAGCTGGCCGACGGCGGGACCGACGACGGTGACGCCGCGGGAGCGCAGCGTGGCGATGTTGGCGACCGTTGCCGGGTTCTGCCACATCTCGGTGTGCATCGCCGGGGCGATGACGAGAGGGGCAGTGCTGGCCAGCACCGTGTTGCCGAGCAGGTCGTCGGCGAGGCCGACTGCCAGCTTGGCGATGGTGTTGGCCGTGGCCGGGGCGATCACGATCAGGTCGGCGGATTGGCCGATCGCGACGTGCCGCACCTCGGCGACGCCCTCGTACAGCTCGCTGTGCACGGGGTTGCGTGAGATCGCCTCGAGGGTGGGCCGCCCCACGAAGCGCAGTGCGGCATCCGTGGCGACGACGTGCACAGAGTGCCCCGCCAACACGAATGCCCGCACAACGTTGACTGCCTTGTATGCCGCGATCCCGCCGCTGATGCCGACGACGATCGTAAGAGCTTGGGACACAGAGGCTGCCTTCGAGCTGTTCGGTGGTGCCTGGTTATTCGGCGTTCGGGCGAACCGTCAGCTTGTCCTCGTTGATCTCGTGCATTGCGATCGAGAGCGGCTTGTCCTCAATCGACGAGTCGACGAGCGGGCCGACGTTGTCGAACAGGCTGCCTTCGTGCAGGTCGGCGTAGTAGTCGTTGATCTGACGCGCGCGCTTGGAGGCGAAGATCACGAGGGCGTACTTCGAGTCGACCTTCGAGAGCAGCTCGTCGATGGGCGGGTCGATGATGCCGGTGAGCTTTTCAGCCATGTGGGAACTCCTCTGTGGGGGTGAGCAAAACGAGGAAAAGGGCGCGCTGTTAGCGCTTCGCCTTGCGAGTCTTCATCAAGTCTACGACTTCTTGCGCGGCCTCGCCCACGTTGCCGTTGACGACCTGGTAGTCGAACTCGTCGACGGAGGCCAATTCGACCTTCGCCGTCTCGAGCCTGCGGGCCTGTTCGCTGGCGCTTTCGGTGCCGCGGCCGACGAGGCGGCGCACGAGTTCTTCCCAGCTCGGCGGCTGCAGGAACACCAGCCGCGCCTCCGGCATGGCGCGCCGCACCGAGCGGGCGCCCTGGATGTCGATCTCGAGCAGCACGCTGCTGCCCGCGGCCAAAGCCGCCTCGACGGGGCCGCGCGGGGTGCCGTATCGGTGCGCGTTGTGCACGGTCGCCCACTCCAGCAGCTCCCCCTCCTCGACCATGCGGTCGAACTCGGAGTCGTCGACGAAGAAGTAGCTGACGCCCTCCTCCTCGCCGGGCCGGGGCGCGCGGGTCGTCGCCGACACCGAGAGCAGCACGTCGGGGTGGTTCTCCCGAATGTGGTTGGCGACCGTACCCTTGCCGACGGCGGTGGGGCCGGCGAGCACGATCAGCTTGGCCGGGGCGGGCTGCCGCGACGAGAGCCGGTCGTTCAGGTAGTCGTAGAGGCGCTCCCGCTGGTGCTTGCCGAGGCCGCCGAGGCGCTTGGCCGGGGAGATGCCGAGGTCTTCCATGATGCGCTGCATCTTGGTCACCCCGATGGCGGGGATGCTGGTGAGGAACTCAGTGACGCGGAGCTTGCCCTCGGCGCCGAGAGGCGCTTCGAACGCGGTGCGCATGACCTCGAGCGGGTTGCGCTCCCCCGCTGCGATCGCGGCCTTGATGGCGGCGCGGGCACGGCGGGCTGCGACGGCGGCGCGGCTGGCCGCTACCCGGTCGACCTCTGGCGGGTTCAGGTGCTTGGGCTTGTCCACGTCCTGCTTGGCGGTGTCGTGTTCAGCTGAGTCAGCCACGCTTGGCCTCCACTTCTTCTGCGCGACGCGCGATGGCGTCGGCGATGCCGTCGCGGCCGGCCGAGAGCAGGCCGCGCGATTCCGAGACGATGACGCCGGGGGTGAGCGCGCCGAACAGTCGACGTGTCTCACTCACCTCTGCGCCCTGGTGCCCGAAGCCCGGCGCGAGCACCGGCACAGCAGGGCCGACCGGCTCGTCGTTGATGTCAATGCCGAACTTCGCGAGTTCGAGGGTAGCGCCGAGCACCACACCCACCGAGCCGAAGCGACGATCGGACCAGTCTTTCCTGCTGCCGTTCCACTCCGCGACGCCGGCCAGCATGTTGGCTGCCACGGTGCGCTCGGTCTCACGCACACGGGCGGTCTGCAGGCCGGCCGCCTCCGGGTTGGAGGTGGCGGCGAGCACGAACACACCCTTGCCCGCAGCCTCGGCGAGCTCGAGTGAGTTCTGCAGCGAGCCGAGCCCGAGGTAGGGGCTGAGCGTGACGGCATCCGACTCGAGCGGAGAACCGGGCCGCAGCCAGGCCTCACCGTATGCTTGCTGGGTGCTGCCGATGTCGCCGCGCTTGGCGTCGGCGATCACCAGGATGCCGGCGGCGCGGGCCTCGGCGATGATGCGCTCCAGCGCCGCGTAGCCGGCGGAACCGTGCCGTTCGAAGAACGACACCTGCGGCTTGACGATGCCGGCCCGGTTCCAGGCCGCCTCGACCACGCGCAGCCCGAACTCGCGGGCGCCCTCTGCGGAATCCTCGAGCCCCCACTGGTCCAGGATCCAGGCGTGCGGGTCGATGCCGACGCAGAGGTGCCCGGAGCGGTCGAAGACCGCCCCGAGCTTGTCGCCGAAAGTCAGCGGCTCTGTCTGGCTCACGCGTTCGCTGCCCGCTGGATTGCGTATTCCTGCAGGCTGGTGACGTCGAAGCCGGTGCGCACGGCATCCAGCGATCCGACGGCCGCGCTCAGCTCGGCAATGGTGGTGAACAGCGGGATGTCGGCGGCGACTGCGGCCGCGCGGATCTCGTAGCCGTCGGCGCGGGCGGAGCCGCCGCTCGGCGTGTTGATGACCACCTGCACCTCGCCCTGGTGGATCAGGTCGACGATCGAGGACTCGACCTTGTCAGAGAACTTCGCCACCTGCTCGGCACGGATGCCGTTGCGACGCAGCACCTCGACGGTGCCCTCCGTGGCCACCAGCGTGTAGCCGAGCTCCTGCAGGCGCAGGGCCGGCAGGATCACGGCGCGCTTGTCGCGGTCGCTGACCGAGACGAACACGGTGCCGGAGAGCGGCATCCCGCCGTATGCCGCCAGCTGGCTCTTGGCGAAGGCTGTCGGGAAGTCCTTGTCGATGCCCATGACCTCACCGGTCGAGCGCATCTCCGGGCCGAGCACCGAGTCAACCACGGTGCCCTCCTTGGTACGGAAGCGCTTGAACGGCAGAACGGCCTCCTTGACGGAGACGGGCGAGTCCAGGGGCACGCGGGAGCCATCGTTCTCCGGCAGCAGGCCGGAGGCCTTGAGCTCGGCGATGGAGGTGCCGACCATGACCAGCGACGCGGCCTTGGCCAGCGGAATGCCGAGGGCCTTGGAGACGAAGGGCACGGTGCGGGAGGCACGCGGGTTGGCCTCGAGCACGTAGAGCACGCCGGCGCCGATCGCGAACTGCACGTTCAGCAGGCCGCGCACGCCGATGCCCTGGGCGATAGCCAGCGTGGCCTCGCGGACCTTGTCGATCTGGCCGCGGCCGAGGGTGACGGGCGGCAGGGTGCAGCTGGAGTCTCCGGAGTGGATGCCGGCCTCCTCGATGTGCTCCATGACGCCGCCGATGTAGAGCTCGGTGCCGTCGTAGATGGCGTCGACGTCAATCTCGATTGCGTCGTCAAGGAAGCGGTCCACCAGCAGCGGGTGGGTCGGTCCGACGACGACCTGGCCCTCGATGCGCTCGAAGTAGTCGGCGAACGAGGCGCTGTCGTAGATGATCTCCATGCCGCGGCCGCCGAGCACATAGCTCGGGCGCACCAGCACGGGGTAGCCGATCTCCTCGGCGACCGCGATGGCGCCGGGGGCGTCGGTCGCGGTGCCGTTGCGCGGGGCCATCAGGCCTGCGGCATCCAGGATGCCGGAGAACAAGCCGCGCTCCTCGGCGAGGTCGATCGCCGACGGGGTGGTGCCGAGGATCGGGATGCCCGCTGCCTCGAGGCCCTTGGCGAGGCCGAGGGCCGTCTGGCCGCCGAGCTGCACGACGACGCCGACGAGCTCGCCGCTCTGGCTCTCGGCGTGGATGACCTCGAGCACGTCCTCGAGCGTGAGCGGCTCGAAGTACAGGCGGTCGGAGGTGTCGTAGTCGGTTGAGACCGTCTCCGGGTTGCAATTGATCATGATCGTCTCGAAGCCCGCGTCGGAGAGGGCGAAGGAGGCGTGCACGCAGGAGTAGTCGAATTCGACGCCCTGGCCGATACGGTTCGGGCCGGAGCCCAGGATGACGACCTTCTTGCGGTCGCTCGGGATGACCTCGGTCTCCTCGTCGTAGCTGGAGTAGTGGTACGGCGTGAGCGCGGGGAACTCGCCCGCACAGGTGTCGACCGTCTTGAAGACGGGGCGGACGCCGAGGATGTGGCGCACGTCGCGCACGTCGGACTCGCCGAAGCCGCGCAGCTCGCCGATCTGGGCGTCGGAGAAGCCGTGGTCCTTGGCGTAGACCAGCACGTCGGTGTCGAGCGTCTCGGCGTTCGCGATGGTCTCTGCGACCTCGTTGATGAGCTCGATCTGGTCGATGAACCAGGGGTCGATCTTCGTGGCCTCGAACACCTGGGCGTTCGTGGCGCCCTTGCGCAGCGCCTGCTGCACGGTGACGATGCGTCCGTCGGTGGGGATCTTCGAGATCTCGAGCAGCTCCTGCATGGAGCGGGTCTCCTCGCCCCAGTGGAACGACGAGCCCTTCTTCTCCATCGAGCGCAGGGCCTTCTGCAGTGCGGTGGCGTAGTTGCGGCCGATGGCCATCGCCTCGCCGACCGACTTCATGGTCGTGGTGAGCGTGGCATCCGCTGCGGGGAACTTCTCGAAGTTGAAGCGCGGCACCTTGACGACGACGTAGTCGAGGGTCGGCTCGAAGCTGGACGGCGTCACCTTGGTGATGTCGTTGGGGATCTCGTCGAGGCGGTAGCCGATGGCCAGCTTCGCGGCGATCTTCGCGATCGGGAATCCGGTCGCCTTCGAGGCGAGGGCGGAGGAGCGGGAGACGCGCGGGTTCATCTCGATCACGATGATGCGGCCGTTGGCCGGGTCGATGGCGAACTGGATGTTGCAGCCGCCGGTGTCGACGCCGACGGCCCGGATGATGTCGATGCCGATGTCGCGCAGCTTCTGGAACTCGCGGTCGGTCAGGGTGAGCGCGGGCGCCACCGTGATCGAGTCGCCGGTGTGCACGCCGACCGGGTCGACGTTCTCGATCGAGCAGACCACGACGGTGTTGTCGCTGGTGTCGCGCATGAGCTCGAGCTCGTACTCCTTCCAGCCGAGGATCGACTCTTCGAGCAGCACCTCGCTGGTGGGGCTCTGGTGGATGCCGTCGCCGACGATGCGGCGCAGCTCCTCCTCGGTGTACGCGAAGCCGGAGCCGAGGCCGCCCATGGTGAAGGAGGGGCGCACGACGAGCGGGTAGCCGAGGTCCTTGGCCTGCTCGACGGCCTGCTCGACGCTGGTCGCGATGTAGGAGCGGGCCACGTCGGCGCCGGCGGCGAGGACGAGCTCCTTGAAGATCTGGCGGTCCTCGCCCTTGTTGATGGCCTCGAAGTTGGCGCCGATGAGCTCGACGTTGTACTTCTCGAGGATGCCGTTCTGGTGCAGGTCGATGGCCGCGTTCAGAGCAGTCTGGCCGCCGAGCGTCGGCAGGATGGCGTCCGGCTTCTCCTTGGCGATGATCGTCTCGATGATCTGCCAGGTGATCGGCTCCACGTAGGTGGCGTCGGCGAAGTCGGGGTCGGTCATGATGGTGGCCGGGTTCGAGTTGACCAGGATGACGCGCACGCCCTCCTCGCGCAGCACGCGGCAGGCCTGGGTGCCCGAGTAGTCAAACTCGCAGGCCTGGCCGATGACGATCGGGCCGGAGCCGATGACCAGAACGCTCTTGATGTCGTCTCTCTTGGGCATTAGTTCTTGTTTCCGTTCTGCTGCTGCTGCGCGATGACCATGTCGCGGAAGCGGTCAAAGAGGTAGTTGGCGTCGTGCGGGCCCGAGGCAGACTCGGGGTGGTACTGCACGGAGAATGCGGGGATGTCGAGGCAGTTCAGGCCCTCGACGACGTTGTCGTTGAGGTCGTAGTGGCTGACCTCGACGCGGCCGAAGCCCTGGCTGGACTCGCTGATGACGTCGATCGGCGCCTCGACGGCGAAGCCGTGGTTGTGCGCGGTGATCTCGACCCGGCCGGTGGCCTTGTCCAGCACGGGCTGGTTGATGCCGCGGTGGCCGAACGGCAGCTTGTAGGTGTTGAAGCCGAGCGCACGGCCGAGCAGCTGGTTGCCGAAGCAGATGCCGAAGTACGGCACGCCGGCGCGGAGCGCCTCGCGCAGCAGCTCGACGTGGCCGTCGGAGGCGCCGGGGTCGCCGGGTCCGTTGGAGAAGAACAGCGCGTCGGGCTTCATCTCGAGGATCTCGGCCGCGGTGGTGGTCTGCGGCAGCACGACGACGTCGAAGCCGCGGTTGGCCAGGAACTCCAGCGTGGAGGTCTTGACGCCCAGGTCGAGCACGGCGACCGTGCCGACGCGCTCCGACGTGGCCGGCAGCTCGTAGCGCTCGCTGGTGGAGACCTCGCCGGAGAGGTTCAGGCCCTTCATCTGGGCGCCGGAGCGCACCAGCTCGAGCTGCTCGCCCTCGGAGAGCTCGAAGTCGGCCCCGGAGAAGATGCCGGCGCGCATGGCGCCGACCGAACGGATGCGGCGGGTGACGGCGCGGGTGTCGATCCCGCTGATGCCGACGACTCCCCCGGCGACGAGGTCGTCGTCGATGCTGCGCTGGGCGCGGAAGTTCGACACGATGCGGGAGGGCTCGCGGACGATGAAGCCGGCGACCCAGATCCGGGAGGATTCCATGTCCTCGTCGTTGGCGCCCGTGTTGCCGATGTGCGGCGCCGTCATCAAGACGATCTGGCCGGCGTAGCTCGGGTCGGTCAGCGTCTCCTGGTAGCCGGTCATGCCGGTGGCGAACACCGCCTCTCCGAGGGTGCGGCCGGTGGCGCCGTAGGCGCGGCCGCGGTAGCGGGTTCCGTCCTCGAGCACGAGCACGGCAGGGGCCGGGGTGGTTGCGGTTTCAACTGTCATAGCGCTTCCCATAGTCAATTTGGTGCCTCACTGTTGGCGTCGGCCGATGTGGCGGCCGGAAGAATGGTGGAGATCGCCGAGAGAAGCTGCGGGCGGAGCGCAGCGTCAATCACTCGGAAGTAGCTGTCTGCGATGAGCGGGGCCGCGTCATCCTGGCCGCCCTGCATCTGCCAGCTGACCAGGCAGAGGCCACCCTGTTCGACACCGCGGTCGATGGCCCAGCTGCTCTCGCTGACACCGCGGAGGGCGTCGACGGGATGAACAGTGGCGCCGCGCCGGGCAGGTCGATCGTGAGACCGTCCTGGGCGACGTGCAGCATGCCCTGCGCGCGGAAACGCAGGCCGGCCGGCAGCAGGCGCTCCAGGGGTAGGTCGTGCCGGGTGGTGGCCACGTAGTTCGCGCGCACGCTGAGCTGGGGCACAGCGGGGGCCGCGGGCAGCGGGTAGGCGGCCAGGTTCTGGTCGCGCCGGCCCCGGCGCCTCCAGCTGCGCACCATGACGAGCAGCAGAACCAGGACGACGACTGCCAGCAGGGCGGTCAGCAGCAGCCGTTCGACGCTCATGCGGTGACCTCGGCCAGGCTGACCCCGGCCATGCTGATCGCGTTCGACGCGGCGGCCAGGGCGACCTGCTCGGCCGGAACCAGCTCGCCGCCGAGCACGGTGGCGTAACCGTGGCGGAACGTGGCCTCGACGCGGCCGGGCAGCGTCATGGCCAGGTAGGGCGAGTTGACGCCCTTGCCGGCCAGGTTCTGGGTGCTGAACTCGCGGCGCGCGTTCGGGTCGTAGAGCACGATGTCGGCGATCACGCCCGGCTCGAGCACGCTGCTGTGACCGGCGAGGCGGCCGATCCGGGCGGGGGCGCCGCTCAGCACGCGGGCGACGTCATTCCAGTCGAGCAGGCCGTTCTCGACGACGGAGGCGTGCACGACGGAGAGAGCGGACTCCAGCCCGACCATTCCGTTCGCCGCGGCATCCCACTCGCAATCCTTCGCCTCGACGGGGTGCGGGGCGTGGTCGGTGGCGACGATGTCGATGGTGCCGTCGGCCAGGGCGGCCCGGAGCGCCTCGACGTCTTCGCGACGGCGCAGCGGCGGGTTCACCTTGTAGCGGGCGTCGTAGCTGGCGACGAGTTCCTCGGTCAGCAGCAGGTGGTGCGGCGTGACCTCGGCGGTGACGTTGATGCCGCGGGCCTTCGCCCAGCGGATGACGTCGACCGAACCGGCGGTGGAGACGTGGCAGACGTGCAGCCGGGAGCCGACGTGCTCGGCCAAGAGCACGTCGCGGGCGATGATTGACTCTTCTGCAACCGCGGGCCAGCCCGTGAGGCCGAGTTCGCCGGAGAGCGCGCCCTCGTTCATCTGGGCGCCGACCGTGAGCTTGGGCTCCTGGGCGTGCTGGGCGATGACACCGCCGAAGGCCTTCACGTATTCCAGGGCCCGCCGCATCAGCAGCGGGTCGGAGACGCAGAAGCCGTCGTCGGAGAAGACGCGCACCTGGGCGCGGGAGTTGGCCATGGCGCCGAGTTCGGCGAGCTTCTCGCCGGCCAGGCCGACGGTGACGGCACCGATCGGGCGCACCGTGGCGTAGGCGGCCTGCTCTCCAAGCGAGAGGACCTGCTCGACGACGCCGGCGGTGTCAGCGACGGGCGAGGTGTTGGCCATGGCGAAGATGCTGGTGAAGCCGCCGGCCGCCGCAGCACGGCTGCCGGTGAGAACCGTCTCGCTCTGCTCGTAGCCGGGCTCGCGGAGGTGCGTGTGCAGGTCGACGAGGCCGGGCAGCGCGAGCAGCCCGTCGGCGTCGACGACAGTGGCGCCTGCCGCGCTCAGGCCGGAGCCGGTCTCTGCGATGCGGCCGTTCTCCAGCAGCAGGTCGGTGCGGGTGCCGTCGGCCAGGGTGGCGCCGGTGATGAGGGTGCGTTCGCGGGGTGTTGATGAACTCATCGGGCCACCTCACGTTCGCCAGAAAGCAAGACGTACAACGCGGCCATTCTCACCGAAACTCCATTCGCTACCTGCTCGAGCACCGTCGACTGCGCCGAATCGGCTGCGGCAGACGAGATTTCCAGGCCGCGGTTCATCGGCCCGGGGTGCATCACAATGCTACTCGGCGCGAGGCGCCGAAAACGATCATCATCAAGGCCCCACGTGCGGGAATACTCCCGGCTGTTGGGGAAAAACGCTGCATTCATGCGCTCGGCCTGGATGCGCAGCATCATCACGACGTCTGGCGCGGCGTCGATCGCGGCGTCGAGGTCGTAGCCGATCGTCGCCGGCCACGCCGTGGTGTGCACCGGCACGAGGGTGGGCGGGGCCACCAGGTGCACGCTGGCGCCGAGGGCGCTGAGCAGCCAGACGTTGGAGCGGGCGACGCGGGAGTGCAGGATGTCGCCGACGATCGTGACGGTGACGCCGTCCAGGTCGCGGCCGCGCGATGCCCCGGGGTGCAGGCGGCGGCGGATCGTGAACGCGTCCAGCAGGGCCTGGGTGGGGTGCTCGTGGGTGCCGTCTCCGGCGTTGATGATGCCGGCGTCAATCCAGCCGCTGGCGGCGAGCACGGCCGGGGCGCCGGAGGCGCCGTGTCGGATGACGACGCCGTCGGCGCCGATCGCGGCCAGGGTCTGCGCCGTGTCTTTCAGGCTCTCGCCCTTGGACACGCTCGAACCTTTGGCGCTGAAGTTGATGACATCCGCAGACAACCGCTTGGCGGCCGCCTCGAACGAGATGCGGGTGCGGGTGGAGTCCTCGAAGAACAGGTTGACGACGGTCTTGCCGCGCAGTGTCGGCAGCTTCTTGACCTCGCGCTGCTGCACATCAGCCATGTCCTCAGCAATGTCGAGGATCTCGATGGCGGCGTCGCGGGAGAGGTCCTTGGTGGAGAGCAGGTGGCGCATCACTCCACCCCGCCTTCGATGCTCACGAACTCGTCGCCGTCGATGTCTTCGAGGTGCACGTTGATGCGCTCCGCGGCGGAGGTCGGCAGGTTCTTGCCGACGAAGTCGGCGCGGATCGGCAGCTCCCGGTGCCCGCGGTCAACCAGCACGGCCAGGCGTACGGCGCTCGGCCGGCCGTGGTCGTTCAGCGCGTCCAGCGCGGAGCGGATGGTGCGGCCGGAGTAGAGCACGTCGTCGACGAGCACGACGGTCTTGCCGTCGACGCTGCCGGGCACGTGCGTCGGCGCCGGAGTGCGCGTGCGGGTGCGGGAGAGGTCGTCGCGGTACATCGTCACGTCGAGGGTGCCGACGGCGACGGGGGCCGCGGTGGGCTCGATGCGGGCGATGGTCTCGGCGATCCGGCGGGCGAGGATCACGCCCCTGGTCGGGATGCCGAGGATCACGAGATTGTCTGGGCCTCGATTGGACTCCAGGATCTCGTGGGAGATCCGAGTCAACGCTCGGGCAATGTCAGCCTGCTGCAGCACGGTACGTGCCATCAACCGACTCCCTTCTCCGTCTCACGGGACGGTTCTTAAAGGTTGTCAAAATGCGTGTTCAACACTAGCAGTCAATGCGGCGCCCTTCGTCCGCCGGCGTCTCCGTGGTGCTCCCCGCCAGCCGGCCCCTCGTCAGGCGCGGTCCCTACTGGGGTGCGGTGGTGTCAATGTCCTCCGGCGCCTTGGCGTCGAGCTCATCGGGCAGCTCAAGCGGACGTCGGCTGAAATAGGCGGCACCCTTCTTCCAGAACACAATGATGGGCACGATGCCGAGCGCGAGGGTGCCGAGGCCGATGATGATGACGATCGTGTCGAGGGAGGGGATCGAGACGAAGAAGATCCACACCATGAACAGGGCGCCGAGCCCCGGCCAGAGGCCGATGAAGATGAAGTTCTTCACCGAGCTGAAGATGATCCGCCGGTAGGCAACGACGACGGCAATTCCGGCGAGGGCGTAGTAGAAGGCGATCTGCAGCCCGATCGAACTGATGGCGTTGTTCAGGATGTCGCCGACGCTGCCGAGGAAGTTTGAGCCGATGAAGAGCACCAGCGAGACACCGGTGACGACCAGGGTCGCGAATGCGGGCGTGCGCCAGCGGGGGTGGGAGTGGCCGAACGCGGCGGGGATCGTGTGGTCACGGCCCATCGCGAACAGTGTGCGGGTGACCTGGATCAGGGTGGTCTCCAGCGTGGCGATCGTGGAGAGCATCACGGCGATGATGAGGATCTTGCCGCCCAGACCTGGCCAGATCGCGTCGCCGAGCACGTTGAGCACATTGCCGCTGTTGGCCTCGATGGTCGCCGCCGGCAGGATCACCAGGGTGGCGATCGTGAAGATCTCGAACAGCAGGAACACGATGATCACGCCGACGATGCCGCCGATGCCGGAGGCCTTGCGCCCGTTCTTCGTCTCCTCACTGAGGTTGGCCGCGACGTCCCACCCCCAGTAGTAGAAGGCGGCGATGAGCGCGGCGGCCACGAACGCCCCGGTACCGGTGAAGTGCTCGAAGCCGAGCCAGCTCCACGAGAATGACGGGCCGGCGTGCTTGCCGGTCGCGGCGGTCACGATCGCCGCGATGGCGAAGACCACCAGGATCGCCACCTCCACGCTCGACATGATCCACTGGGCGCGGGCCGTGATGCGCACGCCCAGCAGCACGCAGGCCGCCATCACCAGGAACCAGACGGCACCGATGGCCGTCACCAGCGGGACGTTGTCGGAATTCTCCGGGCTGAACAGGGCGACGGTCATCACTCCGGCCGGAAGCGCGCCGGCGACCATGAAAATGGTGGCCGAGATGACCAGCGCCCAGCCGGAGAGGAACCCGAGGATGGGGTGCAGGGCGCGCCCCACCCAGGAGTAGGCGGCGCCGGCGTTCACATCCGCCCTGCCCAGGTAGGCGAAGGCCCAGGCGATGCCGAGCATCGGCAAAGCGCACCAGAGCAGCGCGGCCGGGCTGGCGAGACCGGCCACGGCCACCAGGGTGGCCGTCGTGGCAGCGATCGAGTACGCCGGCGCGCTGCCGGCCACCGCCATCACGATCGAGCCCGCCGCCGTCACCCCGTCGGCCTGCAACTCGTGGTGGTGTTCCGGCTCCGGAGCCTGCTGCACAGGCGTGTCTGTCTCGGCCATGATGGGCTCCTTCGCCTGCGGAAATGAGTTTTCGTCGCGAATGTAGCACCGTGGGGCGCTCCTGACAACGAAATCCGCAGCTTTCCGCGCTCAGGCATCTGGGGCCGCAGTTGGGCGTGTTCCCGAGCGCTTGAAACCGCCTGCCGGGGAACACGCCCGATTAGTGATTTCGGCGTCCCGCGTTGCCAGTATCGTTTGGGAGTGACCGAAGCCCCACCTCTACAACGCCGCCGTCTCGTCGATCTCGCCCCACTGCGTGTTCCCGCCTTCGGCCGGCTCTGGGTCGGCGGGGCCATCGCCGGCGTCGGCGCGCAGATGACGATCATCGCCGTCGGCCTACTGATCTTCGACATGACGCACTCCACGCTCGCCGTCGGACTGGTCGGCGGCATCGCCCTGCTGCCCATGATCATCGCCGGCCTCTGGGGCGGAGTGCTGGCGGATGCCTTCGACCGGCGCACCGTGTTGATCGTCAGTTCGATCGTTGCCTGGTGCGGCACGCTCAGCCTGCTCGCTTTGGCCGTCACCGACTCGCTCACCCGCGGCACCTCGGCTGCCGTGCCGCTCTGGCCGTTCTACCTCGCCACCACGGTCGCCACCGTCGCGGCCACCATCAGCGGGGCGACCCGCTCCGCCGTCATCCCCCGCATCCTTCCGGCCGACCTGATCGCACGCGCGGCGGCCCTCAACGGCATCAGCATCGGCGTGCAACTCACCCTGGGCCCCGCACTGGCCGGCGTGCTGGTGGCGACCCTCGGCTTCCCGGTGACCTTCGCCGTCGACGCCGTGCTGTTCACCGCCGGCTTCCTCGGCATCGTCATGCTGCCCAAGCTACCCCCGGAGAAGTCCGCGACCCGCGCCGGCCTGCAGTCGCTTCGGGATGGCATCGACTTCCTGCGCCGCGCACCGAACATCCGCAGCAGCTTCATCGTCGACATCGTGGCGATGACCTTCGGGCGCCCGTTCGCGCTGCTGCCGGCCGTCGCCGCCCTCGCCGTCGGCGGTGGGGCCATCACGGTCGGCGTGCTCACCGCCGCGGCCGCCCTCGGCACGTTCCTGACCAGCCTGTTCAGCGGCCCGGTCGCCCACGTGCACCGTTATGGCGTCGCCATCGCCCGCTCGATCATGGTCTACGGCGGCTGCGTCGCCCTGCTCGGCCTCGTCGTCGGCGCCATGCAGACGGGCTGGTTCGGCATGGTCGGAGCGGACTTCGGCGAGGTCAACGTGCCTGCCCTCATCGTGGCCGCGCTCGCCATGGCGGGCATGGGTGCCTCCGACGAGGTGAGCGCCATCTTCCGCAGCACAATGATGCTGACGGCGACCCCGGATGCAATGCAGGGCCGCCTGCAGGGCATCTTCACCGTCGTCGTCACCGGCGGGCCGCGCCTCGGCGACCTGTATGTCGGCATCCTGGCCACAGCGGTCGGGCTCTGGTTCCCTCCCCTGCTCGGCGGCGTGCTGATCATCGCGCTCATCGCCCTCATCATGCGCGCCCAGCCGTCCTTCCGGAACTACGACGCCCGCAACCCGCAGCCGTAGCGGGGCTCGCCCGCGCATTTACATGCAGATGCATGGAATGCCGGCGGGCGGCGTAGGGTTGTAGATGGTGGCCGACCGATCGGGCCGGGAACCGGAGAAATCGCGGGACACAATCCCGCGAAGAAGGAGAAATCATGGGCAACTTCACGGGCAAGACCGCACTCGTCACGGGTGGCGGCTCCGGCCTCGGCGAGGCGATCAGCAAGGACCTGGCACGCGAGGGCGCCAACGTCGTCGTGGCCGACATCTCGCTGGAGAGCGCGCAGCGCGTCGCCGACGAGATCACCGCAGCCGGCGGCACCGCCGCGGCATTCCAGGCGAACACCGCCGTCGCAGAGGACAGCAAGAAGTCGGTCGACTTCGCGGTCGAGACCTTCGGCGCCCTGCACTACGCCGTGAACAACGCCGGCATCGGAGGCGCCAGCGCGCCCGTCGGCGATGTCGCCCTGGACGACTGGGACCGGGTCATCGCGATCAACCTGAGCGGCGTGCTCTACGGCATGCGCTACCAGATCCCGGCCATCCTCGCGGCCGGTGCCGCGGAGGGCGCGATCGTGAACATGGCCTCCATCCACGGCTCCGTCGCCGCGCCGGGCAACGCCGCGTACACGGCGGCCAAGCACGGCGTCGTCGGCCTGACCAAGAACGCGGCAGCCGAATACGGCGCACAGGGCCTGCGCGTCAACGCGATCGGCCCCGGCTACATCCAGACCCCGCTGCTCGAGAACCTTCCCGCAGAGATGCTCGACGTGCTGAAGGCCAAGCACCCGCTCGGCCGCCTCGGCCAGGCCGAAGAGATCGCCAACCTCGCAACCTTCCTGCTCTCGGACAAGGCCAGCTTCATGACCGGCTCCTACGTGCTGATCGACGGCGGCTACACGGCCGTCTAAAGCCACGCAGAACGACTGAAGGCCACCCCGATGGGGTGGCCTTCATGTTGTGCCTGGTGATGCGTGCGCTCAGCGGGCCGAGCTGCCCGGCTTCACCTGCGAGATCTTGGCCAGCAGGCCGTTGATGAATCCGGCGGAGTCGTCGGTGGAGAGCACGGTGGCCGCCTCGACGGCCTCCGAGATCGCGACGGCATCCGGCACCTCGTCGTTGAACATGATCTCCCAGATGCCGATGCGGAGCAGGGCACGGTCGATGGCCGGCATCCGGTGCAGGGTCCAGCCCACGGCGTAGGTCTCGATCAGTTCGTCGATCTCGGCCCGATTGTCGACGATGCCGTCGACGATCTCCCGGGCGTACAGCCAGCTGGCCGCGCGGTCGGGCTCGCTGACGGCGCGGGCCGCCTCGGCGGCGATCGCGTCATCCAGCGAGATCTGTCGCATGTCGGCGGAGTAGAGAATGTCGAGGGCGCGCTTGCGCGCCTTGGTGCGTGCGCTCATTAGTCGTTGACGCGGCCGAGGTAGTCACCCGTGCGGGTGTCGACCTTGACCTTGGTGCCGGTCTCGAGGAACAGCGGCACCTGGATCTCATAGCCGGTCTCGACGGTGGCGGGCTTGGTGCCGCCGGTCGAGCGGTCACCCTGCAGGCCAGGGTCGGTGTGCGTGATGAGCAGCACGACGGATGCCGGCAGCTCGATGAAGAGCGGGTTGCCGTTGTGCAGGCCGAGGGTGACGGCCTGGTTCTCCAGCATGAAGTTGACGGCGTCTCCGACGACGGAGGCGGGGACGTGCAGCTGGTCGTAGTCGGACACGTCCATGAACACGTAGGACTCGCCGTCCGCGTAGAGGTACTGGAAGTCGCGGCGGTCGACGTTCTCGGTCTCGATCTTCGCGCCGGCGTTGAAGGTCTTGTCAACGGTCTTGCCGGTGACGACGTTCTTCATCTTGGTGCGCACGAAGGCGCCGCCCTTGCCCGGCTTGACGTGCTGGAACTCGATGATGGTCCAGAGCTGGCCGTCGATGTTGAGAACGACGCCATTCTTGATGTCAGCGGTAGAAGCCATTGTCTGTGTCCATTCAGTTGGGAAAGTTTCGCGGCCGGCATGCTCACGCACACGGCCCGACGTGCAAGTTTAGTCGATCGGCGCCGGACACCGAAATGGGCGGTGGCCGAACGCCCGGCCGCGGCCCCTGGCCCGCCTTAGCCGTGCAGGATGTGGTCGACGGCCAGGCGGTAGGAACCGAAGCCGAAGCCGGCGATGACACCCGTTGCAACACCGCTGATCACGCTGTCGTGGCGGAACTCCTCGCGGGTGTGCGGGTTGCTGATGTGCACCTCGATGAGCGGCAGCCCGGCCTTCGTGACGAGTGCGGCGGCATCCCGCAGCCCGTAGCTGTAATGGGTGAACGCTGCCGGGTTCAGCACGACGGGGGTGGCGGTGTCGACGGCCTCGTGCAGCCAGCCGATCAGCTCGGCCTCCTCGTTGGTCTGGCGCAGGTCGATCTGGGTGGTCTCCGGCACGAATGCGACGAGGAGAGCCTCCAGGTCCTCCAGATTGCCCGAGCCGTAGACCTCGGGCTCGCGGGAACCGAGGCGGCCGAGGTTGGGGCCGTTCAGCACGAGGATACGGGGCACGGGGTTGCTCGTCATGCGATCAGCCTACCGCCAGCCGAGGCTCAGGCACCGAGCAGGACGAGCACGTGGTACACGACGTAGACCGGCCAGACGATCGCCTGCAGCAGGCCCAGGATGACGCCCCAGAACGAGCCGTCAGAGACCGAGATGAAGTAGATCGCGGCCCCGACGTACGCGAGAAACCAGAAGAAGCCCCACTGCCCGTCCCTGACGGTGACACGCGTTCGACTGTCCGATCCCATCCGAGCCTCCTCGCTCACGCTGTGCCCAGCACAGCACAACTCGGCGAGGGCGGCAAGCGGCGCGCTGGCTAGTCGCCGACCTCTTGGTAGGCGGCGAAGAGAAGGCTGGTGTCCGGTCCCTGCAGCACGGTGGGCCGGGCCAGGTCGTCCAGCACGATGAAGCGCATCATGGCGCCGCGGGCCTTCTTGTCACGCTGCATGGTGGCCAGCAGCGTGTTCCAACGACCGGTCGGGTAGGTGACCGGCAGCGAGAGGGACGACAGGATGCTGCGGTGGCGTTCCACGATCTCGTCGCTGAGCGAGCCGGTGAGCCGGCCGAGCTCGGCGGCGAACACCATGCCGATGGCGACGGCCGCGCCATGGCGCCACTGGTAACGCTCAGCGTGCTCGATCGCGTGGCCGAGGGTGTGGCCGTAGTTGAGGATCTCGCGCAGGCCGTTCTCGCGCAGGTCCTCTGCGACGACCTTGGCCTTCATGTCGATGGAGAGCTCGACGACGCGGCGGAACTCCGGCGTGGTCACGTCGATGACGCGCTCCACGTCGGCCTCGATCAGGTCGAGGATCTCGGGGTAGTAGATGAAGCCGGCCTTGACGATCTCGGCGAAGCCCGCGAGCACCTCGTTGCGGGGCAGCGTGGCCAGCGTGTCGAGGTCGCAGAACACGGCGCTCGGCTCGTAGAACGTGCCGACCAGGTTCTTGCCCTCGTTGGTGTTGATGCCGTTCTTGCCGCCGATGGCGGCGTCGACCATTCCGGCGACGGATGTCGGCACCTGCACGAGTGTGACGCCGCGCAGCCAGGTGGCGGCGACGAAGCCGGCGACATCGGTGACGGCTCCCCCGCCGAATCCGATGACGGCGTCGCTACGGGTGAAGTCGGCCTGGCCCATGACCTGCCAGCAGAAAGCGGCGACCTCCATGCGCTTGCCGGCCTCGGCATCCGGGATCTCGGCGAGCAGCACCTGGTAGTGCTCGGCGAGCTGGGAGCGCAGGGCGGTCGCTTGGGCGGCGACGCTCGCGCTGTGCACGATGAGGACCTTGGCGACCTTGGTGCCGAGGTGCGTGGCGATGCCGCCCAGGATGCCGTTGCCCACGAGCACGTCGTAGGGCGACTCGCCGCCGACGTGGATGGTTGTGGTCGTTTCAGTCACGATGTGCTTCTTTCTGTGCCGGGCCCACGCTGGCGTGCCCAGGTCGCGATGTCGTCGGCGATGTGCGAGATCGGCCGAGCGGAGGTGTTGAATGTGACGGTCGCCAGCGACTCGTAGATCGGCATGCGCGCCTCGGCGATGCTCGCCCAGCGCTCCACGGCCTCGTCGGCGTCGCCGCCGTCCAGAAGCGGGCGGCCGCCGGAGAGCCGGCGGGCGACGGAATCCCGGTCGACGGTGAGCAGCACGACGGTATGCCCGGCCAGATCGGCCTGGGTCGCGGCATCCAGCACGGCTCCCCCGCCGAGTGCGACGACGGCATCGCCCTGCAGTGCGTCGCTCACGGCCTGCCGCTCGAGCACGCGGAAGGCGCCCTCGCCGCGCTCCGCGAAGATGTCGGAGATCGGGCCGTGCACGGCGGTCACCAGCTTGTCGGTGTCACGGAAGGGCACACCGAGCGACCGGGCGACGAGCCGCCCGATCTTGCTCTTGCCTGCAGCCATCGGGCCGATGAAGACGAGCGGCAGCAGCGGCGTCTCAGCCCGCACTTCCGGGGGCACGCTACTCGTCGATCGCGCGGCTGGTGCTGCCCGTGGCCAGTCGGCTCGGGATGGCGGCCAGGTAGCCCTCGAGGTTGCGCCGGGTCTCGCCGATGGAGTCGCCGCCGAACTTCTCGAGCATGGCGTTCGCCAGGGTGAGCGCGACCATCGCCTCGGCGACGACGCCCGCAGCGGGCACCGCGCAGACGTCGGAGCGCTGGTGGTGCGCTGAGGCGGCCTCACCGGTGGCGATGTCGACGGTGCGCAGGGAGTGCGGAACCGTCGCGATGGGCTTCATGCCCGCGCGCACCCTGAGCAGCGTTCCCGTGCTCATGCCGCCCTCGATGCCGCCGGCCTTGTCGCTGTTGCGCACGATCTCGTCGCCGTCGACGAAGAGCTCGTCGTGGGCCTGCGAGCCGCGGCGGGTGGTGGTGAGGAAGCCGTCGCCGACCTCGACGCCCTTGATCGCCTGGATGCCCATCAGCGCGGCGGAGAGCTGCGCGTCGAGGCGGCGGTCGCCGTGCACGTAGGAGCCGAGTCCCGGCGGAACGCCGTAGGCGAGAACCTCGACGATGCCGCCGAGGGTGTCGCCCTCTTTGTGCGCGTCGTCGACCTCGGCCACCATGAGCGCACTCGTGGCGGGGTCGAAGCAGCGCAGCGGGTCGGCGTCCAGAGTGTCGACGTCGCCGGGCTTCGGAAGGGCACTGCCCTCCGGAACGCGCACGGGGCCGATCGACAGGGTGTGGCTGACGAGCCGGATGCCCAGCTCGGAGAGGAACGAGCGGGCGACGGCGCCGAGGGCGACGCGGGCGGCGGTCTCCCGTGCGCTGGCGCGCTCCAGCACGGGCCGCGCCTCGTCGAAGTCGTACTTCTGCATGCCGACCAGGTCCGCGTGCCCGGGGCGGGGGCGGGTCAGTGCCGCGCCGCGGCCGCGGCCGAGCTTGGACTCGTCGATGGGCTCGGCGCTCATCACGTCTTTCCACTTCGGCCACTCGGAGTTGCCGATGCGCAGAGCGACGGGGCTGCCGAGGCTCAGGCCGTGGCGCACGCCACCGGAGATGTTCAGCTCATCCTGCTCGAACTTCATGCGCGCGCCCCGGCCGTAGCCGAGCTTGCGGCGCGCCAAATCGGCACGGATATCGTCCAACGCGACGGGGACGCCCGCGGGCAGTCCTTCGATCACGGCAATGAGTTCTGGGCCGTGGGATTCCCCGGCGGTGAGCCAACGCAGCATGCTGTCTATCCTTTCACAGGGTTCGACAACGCAGCTGCGGTCATCGCCCGGAACACCGCGGCCTCGTCCGGCAGCGGCGCGAACGGGTCGCCGGCGACGAAGATGCGCACCTGCACGAGGGCCTGGTGCAGCAGCATCCCGAGCCCAGAGATCAGCTGGCCGCCCGCCGCCTGCCACTGCGCGCCGAGCGCGCTGGGCCAGGGCGCGTAGGCCACGTCATAGAGCGCAACACGGCCGATCAGCTCGGCGTCGAAGACGAGCCCGGTGTCGCTGCCGCCCGGCAGCGTGCTGATGATGAGCTGACTCTCGGATGCCGCGGCGAGGGCATCACCGAGCGGCACGATCCGCAGCGCGAGCCCGGCCGCCTCGGCCTGGCGGTGCAGCCCCTCCGCCTTGGCGGGCGTGCGCACGGCGACAGTGACCGCCTGGGCTCCGAGCGCGGCGGCCGCCATGATGGCAGACGCGGCAGTCGCTCCCCCACCCAGGATGCAGACGTTCGCCGCCTCTCGCACGCCGTGCTCTGCCAGCGAGTTGACGATGCCGGCGACATCCGTGTTGAAACCGCTCAGCTGACGTTCGCTGCCGGAGCCTGTCAGCAGCAGCGTGTTCACGGCCCCGGTGACCCTGGCCGTCTCATCCACCTCGTCGGCGAGGGCCAAGGCCTCAGCCTTGAGCGGCATGGTCAGCGAGAAGCCGCGCCAGTCCGGCCCGCGGCTGCCGAGGAAGGCGGCGAGCTCCGGCTCGGTCAGCTCGAAGCGCTCATAGCCCCAGTCGAGTCCGAGAGAGCGGTAGGCGGCGGAATGGATGTCCGGGGACTTCGAGTGCGCGATCGGCGATCCGAGGACAGCGAGCCTGGTCACTGGTACTCCGGGTGCTCGTCCATCCAGGCCAGCCACTTGGCGACGGCCGCATCGTGCTCCTCGACGGTCGAGGAGAAGATCGTCTCGCCGGTGTCCAGGTTCCAGGTGACGAAGAACAGCCACGGTCCGTCGGCCGGGTGCAGCGCCGCGTCGATGGCGAGGTCACCCGGGTTCGAGATCGGGCCGATCGGCAGTCCGGGGTGCACGTAGGTGTTGTACGCGTTGCTGGCATCCTCGCGCTCGGCATCCGTCGTGGAGACCCGGTGGGTGTTGCCCGTGCCATAGGCGACGGTCGCATCGGACTGCAGCAGCCCGCTCTCCCAGAGGGCGGGTTCCAGCCGGTTGAGGAACACGCGGGAGACCTTGTAGTAGTCGTCGCGGAGGCCGGCTTCCTTCTGGATCAGCGAGGCCAGCACGATGGTCTTCCAGCGGTCGGCCTGCGCAACGCCCGCACTGTCCAGGGCCTGGAACTGCCGGTTCACCATCGTGGCCAGCGCATCGTGCGCGCCGATGCCCGGCGAGAAGGTGTACGTCGCCGGGAAGAGGAAGCCTTCGAGCGTCGTCGCCTCGGAGGGGAGGCCGAAGGATGCCACGTCGGCTGCAGCCGCCTGCACCTCGTCGAGCGGGATCGATGTGCCCTCCGAGATCAGCTGGTAGACGTCGGCCGCCACGGTGCCCTCGGGGATGACCACCGTCTGCTCCAGCTTGTTCGCCGGGTCGATGAGCGCGTCCAGCGCGGCCTGCGCGCTCATGCCGGAGGCGAGCTTGTAGGCGCCCGGCTGGAACACGTGGGTGCTGGCCTTCTTGAGCAACAGGTCGTAGAAGGCGTCGAAGCTCTTCGTCACGCCCTGGGCATGCAGTGTGGTGGCGATGTCGGAGCCGATGTCGCCATCGTGGATCATGACGATGACCTCACCGGTGCCCTGGCCCTCGTAGTCCTCCGGCCCGGAGACCGCAGACATCAGCTGCTGGATCGGGCCCTGCAGAAGGAAGAACCCCGCTGTGCCGATGCCGGCCAGCACGAGCAGCACGATGAGGCAGCCGATGCCGCCCCGCCCTCGCCGCTTGCGCTGCTCCCGCGGCCGAAGGCCGGCGCCCTCGATCGGGGCCGGCCCACCGAAGACCTCGTCGAAGGAGGGCTCGGCGCCCTCATCGTCGGGGGTCGCCGGGGGAAGTGATGACAAGTCAGAGTCCTTCGTTCGGGCTGAGGGTGGTTCCCGGTGCATTCCCGGTTCCGCGCTCGGAGTCAAGTGCGTGTTGCAAAATAATAACCGCGGCCACCTGATCGATTACCGGACGGTGCGACTTCGCCTTCTTACCGGAGGCGCGCAGCGCCGAGGTGGCTGACACCGTCGAGAGACGTTCGTCGACGAGCCGGACCGGCACGGGCAGGGCGCGCGCCAACTCGGTCGCGAAGTGCTTGGCATCCGCCGTCGACGCCGTCTCTGCACCGGAGAGCGCCAGCGGCAACCCGACGACGACCTCGATAGCGTCGAGCTCCGCCTGCACCGCCGCAATGCGCAGCAGGTCGGGCGTGGGTGCGGCGTCGGGCGTTGAACCCGTGCCGGCTTCGCCGAGGCTGCGCGGAACCGTCTCCACCGGCGTGGCCAGCATGCCGTGCAGGTCGGAGCGGGACAGCCCGACGCGCGCCTTGCCGACGTCGACGCCGAGCCGCACCCCCGAACGCACTAGGAGCGAGCCGCCGCTGAGGCGGAGACGCGCGCAGCTTCGAGGGCCCGCGGAATGGCACTCACATCGGTGCCGCCGCCCTGGGCCAGGTCGTCCTTGCCGCCGCCGCCACCACCGAGGATGCCGGCCATCTCCTTGGCGAGGGCACCGGCCTTGACACCGAGCTCGCGCGCGGCGGGGTTCGTCGCGGCGATCGCAACGGCCTTGCCGCCGACCTCTGCAGCCAGAGCGACCAGTGCCGCCTCGCCGCCCAGGCGCTCGCGCACCAGGTTGACCAGCGTGCGCACGTCGTCGGCGGATGCCAGCGTGCCGAGGTTCTCGGCGATGACCGTGAGGCCGTCGACGCGGGCGGCCTTCTCGAGCAGCGCGGGTACCTTGTCGCCGAGGGCTTTCGCCTCGAACGCGGCGATCTTCTTCTCGGCGGCCTTGAGGTTGGCGACGAGTTCGGCGACGCGCTCCGGCAGCGCCTCACGCGGCGTCTTCAGCGAGCTGGTCAGCTCGGTGACGAGAGCGCGCTCTGCGGCGAGGTCGCGGAACGCCTCGATTCCGACGAGGGACTCGATGCGGCGGTTGGTGGAACCGACCGAGGATTCGCTGACCAGGTTGATGATGCCGATCTCGGCGCTGGAACCGACGTGGGTTCCGGCACAGAGCTCACGCGACCAGGGGCCGCCGATGTCGACCATGCGCACCCGCTCGCCGTACTTCTCGCCGAACAGCGCCATGGCGCCCAGTTCGCGGGCCTCGTCGAGGCCCATCTCGCGGGTCACCACGGGCAGGTTGTCGCGGATCGCGTTGTTCGAGATCTCTTCGATCTCGGTGCGCGTCGCGGCGGAGAGCCCCTGGTTCCAGGAGAAGTCGAGGCGCAGGTATCCGGCCTTGTTGTAGGAGCCGGACTGGTGCGCGTTCGGGCCGAGAACCTGACGAAGGGCGGCGTGGATGATGTGCGTGCCGGAGTGCGCCTGCTGGGCGCCGCGACGGTTGTCTGCGTCGACGACGCTGGTGGCGGGGGCACCGACACCGACCTCGCCGAAGCGCACCTGCACCTTGTGGCTGATCAGGCCCTTGACGGGCTTCTGCACGTCGAGAACCTCAAGCTCGTAGCCGGGGCCGACGATGAGGCCGCTGTCGGCCTCCTGCCCGCCGGACTCGGCGTACAGGGCGGTCTCGGCGAGGATCACCTCGGCAATGTCGCCGGCGACGGCCTTGTTGACGGAGTGGCCGCCGACGATGATGCCCAGGATGCTGGACTCCGTCTGCAGGTTCGTGTACCCGGTGAACACGGTCTCGCCGAGGGCGCGGAACTCGCCGTAGACGGAGAGGTCGGCCAGGGCCGTCTTCTTGGCCTTCGCGTCGGCCTTGGCGCGGTTGCGCTGCTCGGCCATAAGGGCGTTGAAGGCGTCGCGGTCGACGGTCAGGCCGGCTTCCTCTGCCACCTCGAGGGTGAGGTCGATCGGGAAGCCGTAGGTGTCGTGCAGCAGGAAGGCTGCATCGCCGGCCAGCTGCGGCGAGGCCGCGGCCTTGGTCTTGTTCAGCGCGAGGTCGAGCACCGTGGTGCCGGCCGCGAGGGTGCGCAGGAAGGTCTCCTCCTCGCCGATCGCGCTCTGCGCGATGCGGGAGTAGTCACGCTCCACCTCGGGGTAGGCGTCCTTCATGGCATCGCGGGAGGCCGCGAACAGCTCGGGGAAGGTGGCGGCGTCGACGCCGAGCAGGCGCATGGCGCGCACGGTGCGGCGCATCAGGCGGCGCAGGATGTAGCCGCGGCCCTCGTTGGAGGGCGTGACGCCGTCGCTCATCAGCATCAGCGAGGAGCGCACGTGGTCGGCGATGACGCGCATCCGCACGTCGTCGTCGTGGTCGGCGCCGTAGCGGCGTCCGGAGAGCTCGGCGGCGCGGTCCAGCACGGGCCGGACCTGGTCGATCTCGTAGAAGTTCTGCACGCCCTGCTTGAGGAACGCGACGCGCTCCAGGCCCATGCCGGTGTCGATGTTCTTGCTGGGCAGTTCGCCGAGGATCTCGAAGTCGTTCTTGCTGGTGCCCGCTCCACGCAGGTACTGCATGAACACGAGGTTCCAGATCTCGACGTAGCGGTCGTCGTCGGTGGCCGGGCCGCCGTCGATGCCGTAGGCGGGGCCGCGGTCGAAGAAGATCTCCGAGCAGGGGCCGGCCGGGCCGGGCTGGCCGGTCGACCAGTAGTTGGTGTCCATGTCGAGGCGCTGGATGCGCTCCTCCGGCAGGCCGAGGGCGCGCCAGTAGCCGAAGGCCTCGTCGTCGTCCTTGTAGACGGTGACCCAGAGGTCCTTCTCGTCGAACCCATAGCCGCCGTCGGCCTCCGAGCTGGTCAGCAGCTCCCAGGCGTAGCCGATGGCGCCCTCTTTGAAGTAGTCGCCGAAGGAGAAGTTGCCGTTCATCTGGAAGAACGTGCCGTGGCGCGGCGTCTTGCCGACCTCTTCGATGTCAAGCGTGCGGATGCACTTCTGCACGCTGGTCGCGCGCGAGAACGGTGCGGGCACAAGCCCCGTCAGGTACGGCACGAAGGGGACCATGCCGGCCACGGTGAAGAGGAGGGTGGGGTCGTCGCTCACCAAGGAGGCGGAGGGCACGACGGTGTGGCCGCGCTCTCCGAAGTAGTCGAGCCAACGGCGGCGAATTTCTGCAGTCTGCATGGGTCCCGTAGTACGTAGTGTGTTGGAGCGCCGGGCGCGGCGCGGGGGTGGGGCGAGTGGTGCCAGAGGCTAGTCGAGCACCTCGTCGATGGCGTTGCGCAGTTCGGCCTCGCGCTGGTGGTAGCCGTCGGCGACGGCGGCACCGAATTCACGGGCCTTCGCGTCGACCTCGGTGAAGAAACGACGGCCTTCCTGGGTCTTGTTGACCTCGTGCGCGAGGACGAAGCCGCCCGCGATTCCGAGAATCAGCCACAGTAGGTTTTTCATTTTCAGAGTCTCCTTGCGATCCGAGAGTTCGTTGTCAACAGTAGTGCGTCAGCTGCGGCGCTTGCCGCCAGCGCCGGGGCGGGCGGTGCGGAACGCGGCGCGCACGCCGGCAGAGAAGCCGGCCAGTTTGATCAGCGGGCCGCCGACGGTGGCGGCGAAGAGGGCGACGAGCGCCGATACATTGCCCGTGACATCCGCGACGTTGCTGGTGATCACGTCGACGCGGGCGAGTTGCTTGTTGGTCTCCTGCAACGTCACCGCCGTCTCCTCGAGCAGCGGCGTGACCCCATCAGTGGTCTCGCGGATGGACTGGCGGGTCTGGTCGAGCACGCCACCAAGCTTGACCAGCGGGATCGCCAGCAGTGCGACCAGAACCGCGAAGGCTCCGGCGGCGATGAGTCCTGCGATGTCTCCGAGAGACATTGATCACCATCCAATGGGGTGCGGCTTAACAGCGGGGCTTAACGAGGAAGGGCGGACCATCCGAAGATGGTCCGCCCTCCAGCGTAGTGGGCTACGACTAGCGTGCTGCGTAGTACTCCACGACGAGCTGTACTTCACAGGTCACGGGAACCTCGGCACGCTTCGGGCGACGCACGAGGCGCGCCTGCAGCTTGTCGAGCTCGACCTCGAGGTAAGCAGGGGTCTTCGGGAGAACGTCGACGTGACCGCCGGCCGCTGCAACCTGGAACGGCTCGGTGCCCTCGGAGCGCGCCTTGACGTGGATCTGCTGACCCGGCTTGACGCGGAAGGAGGGACGGTCAACGAGCTGGCCGTCAACGAGGATGTGACGGTGCACAACCATCTGGCGAGCCTGAGCCGTGGTGCGGGCGAAGCCGGCACGCAGGACGAGGGCGTCCAGGCGGGTCTCGAGGATCTCAACCAGGTTCTCACCGGTCAGGCCCTTGGTGCGACGAGCCTCTTCGAAGGCAATCTTCAGCTGCTTCTCGCGGATGCCGTACTGGGCGCGCAGACGCTGCTTCTCGCGCAGACGAACGGCGTAGTCGCTGTCCTGCTTGCGCTTGGTGCGGCCGTGCTCACCGGGAGCGTAGGGACGCTTCTCGAGGTACTTGGCTGCCTTCGGGGTGAGGGCGATGCCGAGCGCGCGCGAGAGGCGGGTCTTGCTGCGGGTACGTGACTTAGTAGACACGGTTTCCTTTCGAAATGATTCTCAAACAATGAACTACCGCGGGCACACAGGTGCCCGGGCAAAGTTAGAGGGGTCAGCCACGGGGCGGAAGCGGCTACAGCCTCTGCCCCTTGAACACTGAAATTTGCAGCAGCCGTGCGCAAAAATCAGGCTTTAGGCCTCAGACAGCCTAACACAGCGGCGCCCGCTGCTTGGCTACTTGTCGCCCCGGATAATTCGACGGATCTTGGCGAGTCGTGCAGACACCTCGCGTTCGTTGCCGTGCTCCGTCGGGGTGTAGTACTGGCTCCCCCGCAGCTCGTCCGGCAGGTACTGCTGGGTGGAGACGCCGACGACCTCGTCGTGCGGGTATTTGTAGCCCTTGCCGTGGCCGAGCCGCTTGGCGCCGGGGTAGTGCGCGTCGCGCAGGTGCTTGGGCACCCGGCCGATCTTGCCGGCGCGCACGTCGGCGATGGCGGCGTCGATGCCGAGGTACGCGGCGTTGGACTTGGGGGCAGTGGCCAGGTGGATGACGGCCTGTGCCAGCGGGATGCGGCCCTCCGGCATGCCGATGAACTGGACGGCGTCGGCGGCTGCGATGGCGACAACCAGCGCCTGCGGGTCGGCCAGTCCGATGTCCTCTGACGCCGAGACAATGATGCGCCTGGCGATGAAGCGCGGGTCCTCCCCCGCCTCAATCATGCGCGCCAGGTAGTGCAGCGCCGCATCGACGTCGGAGCCGCGCACCGACTTGATGAAGGCGCTGATGACGTCGTAGTGCTCGTCCCCGTTGCGGTCGTAGCGCAGCAGCGCCCGGTCGACGGCCAGCGCGACCAGCTCGACGGTGATGGTCGGCTGCGCCTCGCCCTCTGCGCCGGTCACGGCCGAGACGGAGGCCGCCTCCAGCGCCGTGAGCGCGCGCCGGGCGTCGCCGGAGGCCAACCGGATGATGGCCGCGCGGGCCTCGTCCTCCAGGATGAAGCGCCCGCCCAGGCCGCGCGGGTCGGTGACCGCCCTGTCGACGACGACGCCGAGGTCGTCGTCGCTCAACTGCTCCAGGGTGAGCAGCAGCGAACGAGAGAGCAGTGGGGCGATGACGGAGAAGGAGGGATTCTCGGTGGTCGCTGCGACCAGGATCACCCAGCCGTTCTCGACGCCGGGCAGCAGGGCGTCCTGCTGGGCCTTGGTGAAACGGTGGATCTCGTCGAGGAAGAGCACCGTCGAGGTGCCGTACAGGTCGCGGTTGGTCATCGCCTGTTCCATCACCTGGCGCACGTCGCGCACGCCGGCGGTGACGGCGGAGAGCTCGACGAAGTTGCGGCCGGATGAGTGCGCGATCGCCTGGGCGAGGGTGGTCTTGCCGGTGCCGGGCGGCCCCCAGAGGATGACGGAGACCGAGCCCTTCTCCCCCGTCTTGTCGCTGGCCAAAGCGACCAGCGGTGACCCGGGGGTCAGCAGGTGCCGCTGCCCTGCGACCTCGTCCAACGATTTGGGGCGCATGCGCACAGCGAGCGGGATCGCGCCGGAGCGCAGACCGAGACTCGAATTCACCATGACCCCAGCGTACTTGGCGCAGTCGAGCGCGCTTGCGTAGAGTCAGGCGTTGACTCACGTCGTCTCGATCCCATCCCCTGAAGCTTGAAGGAGCAGTGTGGCCTCGAACCCGAAGCAGCAACGCGAAGCACGGGCACGCCTGCGTGCCTACCAGGCCCGTCAGACCGTGCACGAGCGGCGCACCGCCCGCCGCGTGCGCGACAACTGGCTCGCGGCCATCGGCCTCGTTGTCGTGCTGGTGCTCGCCGTCGGCGCCCAACTGCTGTTCTTCAACGGAGGGCCAGGCACGCCGGAGCCGAGCGCGACGAGCTCCGAGACCCCGACGCCCACGCCCAGCGCGTCGGCGGCTGCCGGCGAGAACATCGGCGATGTGCCGCCGGCATCCCTAGCCGAGGGCCGCACGTGGACGGGCACGCTCACACTCAACGACGTCAAGCTCGGCGTCGAACTGGACGGCGCCAAGGCCCCGCAGGGCGTCGCCTCCACCATCAGCCTGGCCGGGAGCGGCTTCTATGACGGGGTGAGCTGCCACCGTCTGACCGACGGCGGCTTCTACGTGCTGCAGTGCGGCGACCCTTCCGGCAACGGGACGGGCGGCCCCGGCTACAGCTACGGCCCGATCGAGAACGCGCCGGCAGACGACGTGTACCCGGAGGGCACCATCGCGATGGCGCGCAGCACCAACAACGGCTACAGCATGGGCAGCCAGTTCTTCATCGTCTACGGCGACACCACCATCGGCTCGGATTCCGCCGGCGGCTACACGGTGCTCGGCCGCGTCACCAGCGGCCTGGACGAGCTGAAGAAGCAGATCACCGACGCCGGAGTGCAGGGCGGCAAGTCGGACGGCGCGCCCGCCGTTCCGACAACGATCACAGGCTTCACACTCCAGTAGCGTCATCCGCGGCCCGAGTGGAATAGGCTGGGCCGGGTATGGCCGCACCATTTGGCGGCCCTGGCATTCAGCAAGGATGAGGCTCTTGGCTCAAGCAGATCAGCAACCGTGGGGGCGCGTCGACGAGACGGGCACCGTCTTCGTTCGCGAGGAATCCGGTGAGCGCGCGGTTGGTCAGTACCCCGACGGCACTCCAGAGGAAGCTCTGGCGTACTTCGAACGCAAATTCGTCGACCTCGCCGGGCAGGTGACACTCCTCGAGCAGCGCGCCAAGCGCGGTGCACCGGCGAGCGACATCGCCAAGGCGGTGGCATCGATCAGCGCCAACGTCGAGGGCGCCAACGCCGTCGGCGACCTGGCCGCGCTGAAGGCCCGGCTGGAGAAGCTGGGCGGCGCCGTCTCGGAGCTGACCGAGCAGCAGAGTGCAGAGACGAAGGCCGCCATCGACGCCGCCATCGCCGAGCGCACTCAGATCGTCGAAGAGGCAGAGAAGCTGGCCGCCGGCGACCCGGCCAAGACGCAGTGGAAGCAGGCAACCGCCTCGCTCGACGCGCTCTTCGCACGCTGGCAGGCGCACCAGCACGACGCACCGCGCCTGCCCAAGGCCGAGGCGAACGAGCTGTGGAAGCGATTCCGTGCCGCGCGCACCACGATCGAGCAGCACCGCAAGGCGTTCTTCGCCGAGCTGGACAGCGCTCACAAGGATGTCCGCAGCCGCAAGCAGGCCCTGATCGAGCAGGCGGAAGCCCTCGCCGGCAAGGGCCCGGACGGCATCCCCGCCTACCGCAAGCTGCTGGACGACTGGAAGCTCTCGGGCCGTGCGGGCAAGAAGCAGGATGACGCCCTCTGGGCGCGCTTCAAGGCCGCCGGCGACGTGCTCTACTCGGCCAAGTCCGAGGTCGACGCGATCGAGAACGAGGAGTACTCGGAGAACCTGGCTCTCAAGCAGGAGCTTCTCGCCGAGGCCGAGCCGATCCTGGCCGAGAACGACCGGGTCAAGGCCCGCGCCGCCCTCACCGGCATCCAGCGCCGCTGGGACGAGATCGGCCGTGTCCCGCGCGAGCAGGTCAAGGTCATCGAGGACCGTCTGCGCAAGATCGAGAACCACGTCCGCGTGCTCGACGAGGACCACTGGAAGCGCAACAACCCGGAGACGAAGGCACGCGCAGAGGGCCTGGCCGGCCAGCTCGAGGATTCCATCGCCAAGCTGGAGGCCACCGTCGCGGCGGCCACCGCATCCGGCGACGCCCAGGCAGCCAAGGCCGCGAGCGAAGAGCTCGAGACCAAGCGCGCCTGGCTGAAGGCCATCGGGGGCTAGTTCCCCGCCCGCCGGTGTTATGCACAGCATGACGGCGGCGGCGAATGCTCCACAGATTGCGGCGCGCCTCGTTTCGACGGGGCGCGCCGCTTCATTCTGGGGAGATGCACACCAGAACAGCCTCCCTCCTGCTCGGCCCGACGGAGCTCTCCGTCGCCGAGCTCAGCGCCGCGAGCCTGGACGGTGAGGTCTACCCGATCGCCGGGCGGTACTGCCCCGTCGACCTGCCGGTGTTCCCCTCGCTGCGCGCGGCGGGCCTGCTGGCCCTGCTGCCGGAACACGCCTTCGTGGAGCGACTGAGCGCGGCCTGGCTGCATGGCGCGCTCGAGCGCCAGCCCGTGCACACCCAGATCGCCGTGCCGGCCGGCGTGGCGGCGCGCTCACACCGCGGCCGCACACTCACCCTGCGTCAGGTCGCCGTCTCCCCCGCCGAGCTCACGCTGGTCGGCGGCTGCCCGGTGACCACGCCGGAGCGCACCCTGGTGGACGTGCTGCTCGATGGGGCGCTGGGCGACACGGAGGCCGTGGCCGTCGCGGCCGCCCTCGCCGCCGCAACAGCGGTCTCCCCCGCCGCCGCCCACGGGGCGCTGCGCTCACGACGGTCGGTTCCCAACCGGGCGCTGGCCGAGCGCCGGCTCAGCGACCTTACGGAGGCTAGCCGTCGCTGACGCGGTACACGTCGTAGACGGCGTCGATGCGCCGCACCGCGTTCAGCACGCGGTCCAGGTGCGTGGTGTCGCCCATCTCGAAGACGAAGCGGCTGAGCGCCAGCCGATCGCTGGAGGTGGAGACGTTGGCGGAGAGGATGTTCACGTGGTGCTCTGAGAGCACCCGGGTGACATCGGAGAGCAGGCCGGCACGATCCAACGCCTCGATCTGGATCTGCACGAGGAAAAGGCTCTTCGAGGTCGGCGCCCAGGCCACCTCGATCATGCGCTCAGGCTCATTCAGCAGCGACTGGACGTTGTGGCAGCTCGCCTGGTGCACGGATACACCGGAGCCGCGGGTGATGAAGCCGACGATCTCATCGCCGGGCACCGGAGTGCAGCAGCGGGCGAGCTTGACCAGGATGTCGGGCGCACCGCGCACCAGCACACCAGAGTCGCTGCTGCGCAGCTGTTGGGTGCGACCGCGCGTGGGCAGAGAGAGCTCTGGACCCTCCGTGTCGTCGACGGCCTGAACGGCGGCGACGACCTTCTCCAACACGGACTGGGTGGAGACGTGCCCCTCACCGACGGCCGCGTAGAGCGCGGAGACGTCGTTGTACTTCATCTGGGCCGCGACCTCGGCGAATGAGTCCTGGCTCATCAGCTTCTGCAGCGGCAGGTTCTGCTTGCGCATGGCGCGGGCGATGGCATCCCTGCCATGCTCGATCGCCTCGTCGCGGCGCTCCTTGGTGAACCACTGCCGAATCTTGTTGCGGGCGCGCGGGCTCTTGACGAAGTTCAGCCAGTCCTGGCTGGGGCCGGAATCCGGGTTCTTGGAGGTGAACACCTCGACGACGTCGCCCGTGTTGAGCTCGGTCTCCAGCGGCACCAGCCGGCCATTGACCTTGGAGCCCATGGTGCGGTGGCCGATCTCGGTGTGCACGGCATAGGCGAAGTCGACCGGGGTGGCGCCGGCAGGCAGGCCGATGACGCGCCCCTTGGGTGTGAAGACGTAGACCTCTTTGGCGCCGATCTCGTAGCGCAGCGAGTCGAGGAACTCGCCGGGGTCGGCCGTCTCGGCCTGCCAGTCCGAGATGTGCGCGAGCCAGGCCATGTCGGCGTCGCTCTGCAGGGCGGAGCTGCCGCCCTTGCCCGAGGCCATCTGCTCTTTGTACTTCCAGTGTGCGGCGACACCGAACTCGGCGCGCTGGTGCATCTCCTGAGTGCGGATCTGCAACTCGACCGCACGCCCCTCCGGACCGAGCACGGTGGTGTGCAGCGACTGGTAGAGGTTGAACTTGGGGGTGGCGATGTAGTCCTTGAACCGGCCGGGCAGCGGCGTCCACCTGGCGTGGATCGCACCGAGCACGGCGTAACAGTCGCGGACGGAGTTCACCAGGATCCGGATGCCGACGAGGTCGTAGATCTCGTCGAAGTCGCGGCCGCGCAGCACCATCTTCTGATAGATGGAGTAATACTGCTTGGGGCGGCCGACGACCTGGCCGCGGATCTTGGATGCGCGCAGGTCCTCGTTGACGGCGTCGATCACCGACTGCACGAATTCCTCGCGCTGGGGGGTGCGCTGGCGCACCAGGCTCTCGATCTCGGCGTAGAGCTTCGGGTAGAGCACGGCGAAGGAGAGGTCTTCCAGCTCCCACTTGATGGTCTGGATGCCGAGGCGGTGCGCCAACGGCGCGTAGATCTCGAGCGTCTCCGTCGCCTTGCGGGCGGCGGACTCGGCCGGCACGAAGCCCCAGGTGCGCGCATTGTGCAGGCGGTCGGCCAGTTTGATGATGAGCACGCGGATGTCTTTGGACATCGCGACGATCATCTTGCGCACGGTCTCGGCCTGCGTCGAGTCCCCGTACTTGACCTTGTCGAGCTTGGTCACCCCGTCGACGAGCATGGCGATCTCATCGCCGAAGTCGCCGCGCAGCTGCTCGAGCGTGTAGTCCGTGTCTTCGACCGTGTCGTGCAGCAGTGCCGCTGCGACCGTCTTGGAGCCGATGCCGAGGTCGGCCAGGATCTGGGCGACGGCGAGCGGATGCGTGATGTACGGCTCGCCGCTGCGACGCTTCTGGCCGCTGTGCGCCCGATCGGCGGCGTTGTACGCGCGCTCGATGACGCTCAGGTCCGCCTTCGGGTGGTGCATCCGGACCGTGCGCACCAAGGTGTCTACGGCACCGGCCGGCTGGGCCTTGGAGAAAATGCGGGGAACAAGACGACGCAGGGAGGCAGTGGATGATGTTGATTCGCTCATCTCAGTCCCTCCCTGCGTGTCACGCGCTTGGCCAGCCTACGCCGTGGCGGCGTCGGCGGTTGCCGCGGCGGCCTTCTCGCGGGCGGCAAGCACCTGCTTGTCGTGCTTCACGATCTCCTTCTCGCCCTCACGGAGCTGCGAGTAGAGGGGCGCCGCGAGGAACACGGTGGACCAGGTTCCGACCAGGATGCCGATGAACAGCGCGAGCGAGATGTCGCGCAGCGTGTCCGCGCCGAGCACGAAGGCTCCGAAGAACAGGATCGCGGCGACCGGGAGGGCGGCCACGACACTGGTGTTGATCGACCGGACCAGCGTCTGGTTGACGGCGAGGTTGGTCGACTCGGCGAAGGTGTGCTTGGACTTGACCGCGTCCTCTGTCGTGTTCTCGCGGATCTTGTCGAACACCACGACGGTGTCGTAGAGCGAGTAAGCCATGATCGTCAGGATTCCGATCACTGCAGCTGGCGTCATCTCGAAGCCCGTGGCGGCGTAGATGCCCACGGTGACGATGAGGTCGACCAGCAGAGCACCGATGGCGGCCAGCGACATCTTCCAGGTGCGGAAGTAGAGCGCCATGCCGATCGCGGCCAGCACGAGCAGGATGATGAGGCCCTGGACTGTCTGCCTCGTGATGTCAGCGCCCCACACCGGGCCGATGAACGAGGAAGCGACCTCGGTCTCCGGCACGTTGTAGGCCACGGCCAATGCGGCAGCGACCTCGTGGGTCTGCTCCTGGGTCAGCTGGTCGGTCTGCACGCGCACACCGGTGCTGCCAACGGTCGTCACGTAGGCGACGGCGTCCGGCACCACCGAGGCGACGGCAGCAGTGCCCGGCTCCTGGGTGGCGTTCTCGACGCTGGTCACAACGAACTGCGACCCGCCGGTGAACTCGATGCCGAAGTTGAAGCCACCCTTGACGATCGGGATGACAATGGCGGCGAGCACCAGCACGCCGACGATGATGTACCACCGGTTGCGGTTGCCGACGAAGTTGAAGGAGCGCTTGCCGGTGTAGAGGTCGTTGCCGAAGGTAGCCATGCGGTTGGCCATCAGGATTCCTTGCCTTCCGTGGTCTTGGTGTCGTCGCCGGTGGAGCCACCGTGGCTCGCGGCGTCGAGCTCGGCAGCCTTGCGCTCTGCGATGGTCTGGCGCTTTTCGGCCTCGCGGGAGCTGGAGGCGGCCTTCTTCGCGTCAATCGCTGCCGAGGGCTTGCGGAACTCTGCGCGTCCCCGATAGATGGCGCCGAGCGCCTGCGGGTCGAGCCCGCTGGCGGGGTGGCCGCTCGAGAAGAACTTGGTGCGCGAGAGCAGCTGCAACATCGGGTGGGTGAACAGGATCACGATGATCACGTCGATGATGGTGGTCACACCGAGGGTGAACGCGAATCCACGCACACTGCCGATCGCCACGAGGAACAGCACGATGGCGGCGAGCAGGTTGGTGGCCTTGGACGCGAAGATCGTTCGCACGGCGCGCTTCCAACCGGCCTCGACGGCGGAGGTGAGGATGCGCCCCTCACGGAGCTCATCTCGCACACGTTCGAAGTAGACGATGAACGAGTCCGCTGTGAAACCGATGGCGACGATGAGACCGGCGACACCGGCCAGGGAGAGGCGGTAGCCCTCCCGCCACGACAGGATCGTGATCACGATGTAGGTCATGACACCCGCCACGACGAGCGAGGCGATGGTGACCATGCCGAGCAGGCGGTATTGGAACAGCGTGTAGATGACGACAAGCAGCAGACCGAGCAGACCGGCAATGATTCCGGCCTCCAGCTGCGAACTGCCGAGCGTCGCGGAGATGGTCTCAGAGCTCTGCACGGTGAAGCTGATCGGCAGGGCGCCGAACTTGAGCTGGTCGGCGAGGGCCTTGGCGCTGGCCTCCGTGAAGTTTCCGGAGATCGACGGGCGTCCGTCGGTGATGACACCGTTCATGGCGGGGGCAGAGAGCACCTGGCCGTCGAGCACGAACGCGAACTGGTCGAGCGGGGGCGTGGCCTTCAGGCCGAACAGGCGGGTGCTGACCGCGGCGAAGTCCTTGGTGCCCTGGTTGTCGAAGATGAGGTTGATGACCCAGCGACCGGTGGTGGCACCCGACTGGGTGGTCTCCATGCCAGCCGAGGCATCGCTGATGTTGGCGCCCTGCACCTCGACCGGGCCGAGGATGTACTTGACGGTGCCGGTCGTGTCGCAGGTGATCAGCGGCTTGTCGGCCGGCGCGGCGTTGGCCGATTCGGCCTGCGTCGACGCGCAGTCGAAGTTCTCGTACTCGGCCTGCAGCGCGGGGGTGACCCAGTTGAGGTCGCTGCCGTTGCTCGGCGCGACGCTCGGGGTGGCTTCCAGAGAGGGCGCCGGCGTCGGCGCCGGGGTCTCGGTGCCACCGACACCCTGGGTGGTGGGTGCTCCCGCAACCAGCACTGGTCGCAGTTCGAGCTTGGAGGAAGACTGGATGCGGTTGCGCGTCTCATCGTCAAGCTCGCCGGGGATGGCGACGACGATGTTCTGGCCGCTTTGGGTGTTGATCTCGGCCTCGGAGACACCCGAGGCGTTCACGCGCTGGCGGATGATCGTCACGGCCTGGTCAAGCTGCTCCTGCGAGACGGTCTGGCCGCTCTCCAGCTTGGGCGCGAGAATAATCTGCGTTCCGCCCTCGAGGTCGAGTGCGAGCTTGGGCGTCCACGATCCACCGCCCCACATCACGCCTGCTGCGTTGATGGCAAAAAGGCCAACAATGATGACGGCGAGCCAGGAGAGACTGCGCCAGGCTTTCTTGACCGGGGTCGACTTTGCCACCGCGGAACTCAGCTTTCTACGATCGTGCCCACGCCATCATTGGCGTGGGCACGGAAAAGGGACTATTTAGTCGTTCGACTTCTTGTCGGCGGAACCGTCGACATCACCGGAGTCCGTGGTGGCGTCTTCGATGCGCTCACCGAACTCGGGTGCGGCCTCGTCGATGGCGCTGTCGGCAGCATCAACGGTTTCAGCGGTCTCAACCGGCGTCACGACGCGGGCGATGGTCTGACGGTGCAGAGCCAGAACGGTGCCGGGAGTGGTCTCCAGCAGCACCTCGTTCTCCTCATCGTCGATCGAGAGGATCGTTCCGAACACACCGGAGTTGGTCATGACCTTGGCACCGGGAACGACCTGGGTCTGCAGCTGAGCTGCATCCTTCTGGCGCTTGCGGCTGTTGCGGAACATGAAGAAGATGAGCACCGCGAGAACGGCGAGCATGATCATTGTCAACGGATCCATAAAGTTGGAAGACCTTCCGATATGCGGCTGGACAACCGCCTCAGTCGAGTACGGCACTTGGTGAGCCAGCTTGAATTATAGGTCATCTAGCATGGAGCCAGCCGCAGCGGGGCGCAGTCCGAAGTGTTGCCAGGCAGCCGGGGTGGCCACGCGTCCTCGAGGGGTGCGGGTGATGAGTCCGATGCGGACCAGAAATGGCTCGACGACGGCCTCGATCGTCTCGGCCTCCTCCCCCACAGACACGGCGAGGGTGTTGAGCCCGACGGGCCCGCCGTCGAAGCGGGTGAGGATGATCTGCATGACGGCCCGGTCGAGGCGGTCCAGGCCCAGCTCGTCGACGTCGTAGAGCTCGAGCGCGGCCCGCACGGCGTGCACGTCGGCGATGGCCGTTCCGGTCGAGTAGACCAGCGCGTAGTCACGCACACGGCGCAGCAGCCGGTTCGCGATGCGCGGTGTGCCGCGGCAGCGTCCGGCGATCTCGGCGATCGCCGCCTTGTCAATGTCGAGGCCGAGCAGCACCGCCGCTCTGCTCAACACCTGCTCCAGCTCGTCGTCGGCGTAGAACTCCAGGTGCGCGGTGAAACCGAAGCGGTCGCGCAGCGGGTTCGGCAGCAGGCCGGCCCGAGTGGTGGCGCCGACCAGGGTGAACGGCGCCAGTTCGAGCGGAACCGAGGTCGCACCGGCGCCCTTGCCCACCATGATGTCGATGCGGAAATCCTCCATCGCCAGGTAGAGCATCTCCTCGGCGGAGCGCGCCATCCTGTGGATCTCATCGATGAAGAGCACCTCGCCGGGCACGAGCGAGCTGAGCACGGCGGCCAGATCGCCCGCGTGCTGGATGGCCGGTCCGCTGGCCATGCGCAGCGGTCGGTTTCCCTCCTGCGCGACGATCATGGCCAGAGTGGTCTTGCCGAGGCCGGGCGGCCCCGCGAAGAGGATGTGGTCGGGGGTGCGGCCCTGCATTGTTGCGGCGGTGAGCAGCAACTGGAGCTGCCCGCGCACCTTCACCTGACCGACGAACTCGGCCAGGGAGGCCGGGCGGAGGGCGCCTTCGAAAGCGAGCTCAGTTTCTGACTCCAGTTCGGGGGTCAGCAGCTCTGCGGGCGTGTCGTCGTGCTTCACGCGCGTCCGCCGATCGTGTGCTGGGCCGGTCCGAGGCGGCCGAGCGCGAGGCGCAGCAGCACCGCCACGGAGCCCTTGTCGGCGTCACCGGCCTCGGCCAGCGTCAGCTCGACGACGGGTGCGGCGACCTTCTCCGACCAGCCGAGGCCGACCAGTGCGGCGAGCACGCTCTCGCCGACGGCAGTCGGGACGACACTCGTCGGGCCGGGGGCGCTGGCCGCAGTCACGGCGAGTTTGCCGGTGAGCGAGAGCACGATGAGCTTGGCCGTCTTGGGTCCGATGCCGCTGACCTTGCGGAAGGCCGCGTCGTCGTCTTCTGCCACGGCTCGGGCAACCTGGTCCGGGCTGAGCACGGCGAGCACACCGAGTCCCGACTTCGGCCCGACGCCGGTGACGCCGGTGAGGAGCTCGAACACGGCCAGCTCGTCTGCGCTGTCGAAGCCGTACAGGGTCAGGGCGTCCTCACGCACGACGAGCGTGGTCTGCAGGCGCAGCTCCTGCCCGATGCGGGCGGCGAGGGCGGTTGCCGGGGTGACGTTGACGGCGAGGCCGACTCCCCCGACCTCGATGATGACGGTTGCCCCGAGGGCAGAGAGCACGGGGCCACGAACGGAAGAGATCACCGCTTCAGACTACGGGGCACTGCCGACATGCGGCTGCCGGCCTCGGCGGCGCGCCACGCCTTCTGGGCGGGGGTGAGCCCGCCCGCCAGTGAATCGGGGCTTCCGGGCAACCGGGCAGCGGGCAGCGTGCCGCCGCTGACACCAGTGCGCCAGGCGTGGCAGATCGCGATGGCGAGGGCGTCGGCGGCATCCGCTGGCTTGGGCGGCTCCGCGAGTTTCAGGATGCGCGCCACCATCGCGCCCACCTGGGCCTTGTCGGCCGAGCCGTAGCCGGTGATCGAGGCCTTAACCTCGCTGGGCGTGTGCATGCCGACGGCGAGGCCTCGCTGCGCGGAGAGGAAGAGTGCGACGCCGCTGATCTGCGCGACGCCCATCACCGTGCTCACGTTGTTTTGGGCGAAGACGCGCTCGATCGCGACTGCCTGCGGCTTGTGCCTGTCGAGCAGCTCGGTCAGACCGGTCGCGATGGTGAGCAGCCGCTTCTCGATGGTGTCATCCGGTGAAGACCGGATGACCGTCACATCGACGAGCGTGGCTGTGCGGTTGGGCTCGACATCGACAACGCCGACACCACAACGGGTCAGGCCGGGGTCGATGCCGAGCACGCGCACGGCCACGGTGTTACTGAGCCTCGAGCTCTGCCTGGACCTCTGGGCTGAGGTCGAAGTTGGTGTAGATGTTCTGCACGTCGTCGAGGTCTTCGAGTGCGTCGATCAGGCGGAACACCTTGGTCGCGGTCTCGGCGTCGATCTCGATCTTCAGCGTCGGCACGAACGCCGAGTCGGCGGAGTCGTAGTCGATTCCGGCCTCCTGCAGCGCCACGCGGGCGGCAACCATGTCGCTCGGGTCGGTCACGATCTCGAACGTGTCGCCCTCGTCGGTGACCTCTTCCGCACCGGCGTCGAGCACGGCGTCGAGGATGGTGTCCTCGGTGAGCCCGTCGGTCTTGGAGACGACGATGAGGCCCTTGCGGTGGAAGTTGTATGCAACGCTGCCGGGGTCACCCATGGTTCCGCCGTTGCGGCTGACCGCGGTGCGCACCTCGGCGGCTGCGCGGTTCTTGTTGTCGGTGAGGCACTCGATCAGCATCGCGACGCCGTTGGGGCCGTAGCCCTCGTACATGATGGTGGTGTACTCGACCGACTCACCGCTGAGGCCGGCGCCGCGCTTGACGGCGCGGTCGATGTTGTCGTTGGGAACCGAGGTCTTCTTGGCCTTCTGGATGGCGTCGACGAGGGTCGGGTTGCCCGACAGGTCTGCGCCGCCCATTTTGGCGGCAACCTCAATGTTCTTGATCAGCTTCGCGAAGGCCTTGGCACGGCGCGAATCCGTGATGGCCTTCTTGTGCTTGGTCGTTGCCCATTTGGAATGCCCGGACATGAGTCTCCTGTTGTGCTCGCGGCTGTTGATACAGACTAAATCTGCTTCAACAGTCTAGAACAGTGGCGGGCTACGCGAGTTTCTGCAGGGTGCGCAGGTTGCGATTGGTGGTGCTGCTGCGGAACCGAGCCTTGGCGGCGAGCTTGCTGAACGGGCTGTCGCTGCCGACGGCTCGTCGGCAGTGCCAGTAGAGCACCCCGTCGCCGGCGACGACGCTCTCGTCGGCGGGGTCGAGACCGGGCGCTGCCTCGAGCAGCTCGGCAAGCGAGCTCGGCGAGGAGCTGAACATGACGTAGGGATGCCAACCGTCGCGGGCGGCGTCGAACGGGAAGCCGTCGATCACCTGGCGCACACGATCAAGCGTCTCGAGCACTATCCAGGCGTCGTAGCCGAACCGTTCGCCGAGGGCCTGCTCGATTCGGGCCTTGAGCGCGGCCTGCGCCGCGTCATCCGGACCATCCATGTCGAAGACGACGTTGCCGCTGGCCAGCACGGTGCGCACGTTATCGGCGCCGAGCGCGCGGAACAACTCGGCGAGATCAGCGGGCTTGATGGTGACGCCGCCGACGTTGACCCCGCGAAGCAGGGCGACACAGCGAGTCATTCCGGGGGTGGTCATGCAGCGAGTGTACGGGCCCGCACCTTGCTCAGGAAATACTCGTGGAACCGGTGCTCGCCTGTGATTTCGGGGTGGAAGCTGGTGCCCAGCAGGTTGCCCTGTTCGACGGCGACAACGCGGCCGTCGTCCAGCGTTGCCAGGGCGGTCGCGCGCGGGCCGACGGATTCCACGACGGGGCCGCGGATGAAGACGGCGTGCACCGGGTCGGTGCCGAGCGCCGGGATGTCGAGGTCGGTCTCGAACGACTGGGTCTGCGACCCGAAGGCGTTGCGGCGCACGACGACGTCGAGGCCGCCGAGGCTCTGCTGGCCGACAATCACGTCGAGCACGGTGTCGGCGAGCATGATCAGGCCGGCGCAGGTGCCGTAGACGGGCAAACCGCCGCGGATGGCGGCGCGCAGGGGCTCGGCCAGGCCGAAGGTGCGCGCGAGTTTGTCCATGACACTGGACTCGCCGCCCGGGATCACGAGGCCGTCAACGGCCTCGAGCTCTACCGGGCGGCGGACGAGTGTGACGTTCGCCCCCAGGGTGCGCAGCACATCTGCATGCTCACGGAAATCACCCTGGAGGGCCAGAACGCCAACATTCATTTCTGTGTTGTTACCAGCCGCGCTCGGAGAGGCGGTGCGGTGCGGCGAGGTCGGACACGTTGATGCCGACCATGGCCTCACCGAGACCGCGCGACACCTCTGCGATGACCGAGGGGTCGTCGTAGAAGGTGACGGCCTTGACGACGGCCGCTGCGCGCTGCGCCGGGTTGCCCGACTTGAAGATGCCGGAGCCGACGAACACGCCGTCTGCACCGAGCTGCATCATCATTGCCGCGTCGGCTGGCGTTGCAACGCCACCGGCGGTGAACAGCACGACGGGAAGCTTGCCGGTCTCGGCGATCTCGGCGACGAGAGCGTACGGAGCCTGCAGCTCCTTGGCTGCAACGTAGAGCTCGTCCTTGCTGAGGGCAGCCAGGGCGCGGATCTCGCCGTTGATCTTGCGGATGTGCTTGGTCGCCTCGGAGACGTCGCCGGTGCCGGCCTCGCCCTTGGAACGGATCATCGCGGCACCCTCGTTGATGCGGCGCAGCGCCTCACCCAGGTTGGTCGCTCCGCAGACGAAGGGAACGTTGAAGCCCCACTTGTCGATGTGGTTCACGTAGTCGGCGGGGCTCAGCACCTCGGACTCGTCGATGTAGTCGACCTCGAGTGCCTGCAGGACCTGGGCCTCGACGAAGTGGCCGATGCGGGCCTTCGCCATCACGGGGATGGAGACCTCGGCCTGGATGGCCTCGATCAGGTCGGGGTCGCTCATCCGGGCGACGCCGCCCTGGGAACGAATGTCGGCGGGAACGCGCTCGAGGGCCATGACGGCGACAGCGCCGGCATCCTCAGCGATACGGGCCTGCTCTGCGGTGACGACGTCCATGATGACGCCGCCCTTGAGCATCTCGGCGAGGCCACGCTTGACGCGGCTGGAGCCGAACTGCTCGGTAGAAGTGCTCTCAGTCATGCTGTTGATCCTATTCCTCGGCTGTGAGTGGTTACGAAGTGGAAGCAATGGGCCAGGCATCGGCGATCTCCTGGCGGACATCGCCGAGCAGGCGCGGCAGTGCTTTGGTACCGGCGATGATGGGGAAGAAGTTCGCGTCGGAAGCCCAGCGGGGAACGAGGTGCTGGTGCAGGTGCCCCGCAATCCCGGCGCCGGCGACCTTGCCCTGGTTCATGCCGATGTTGAACCCGTCGCAGTGCGAAACCTCGGTGATGACGCGCATCGCGGTCTGGGTGAGTTCGCCGATCTCGGCGACCTCCTCCGGCGTGGCCTGGTCGTAGCTCGCGATGTGGCGGTACGGGCAGATCAGCAGGTGGCCGCTGTTGTACGGGTACAGGTTGAGCAGCGCGTATGCGTGCTTTCCGCGCGCCACGATCAACGCCGTCTCGTCGTCCAGCGACGGGGCGACGCAGAACGGGCAGTCGTGCTCGCCCTTCGGTTCCCCGGCCTGGATGTACACCATGCGGTGCGGCGTCCAGAGACGCTGGAAGGCGTCGGGTGCCGAGGCGAAGTCGCTTGCGGCCTCCAGGGGGGACTCCCCCGGAGGCACGTCGTTGACTGGCACCGTGGCATCCGACATCTAGATCTGGCCCTGCGAGGTGACCTGCGCGCGGGTCTGGATGGCGTTCTGGATTCGCGCGATGGCATCGGCGACGGGAACGCCGTTCTCCTGCGTACCGTCGCGGAAACGGAAGCTGACGCTGCCATTGGCGCGGTCCTCCTCGCCGACGATCAGCTGGAAGGGAACCTTGGCCATGGTGTGGTTGCGGATCTTCTTCTGCATGCGCTCGTCGGACAGGTCGAGCTCTGCACGAACGCCGGCCTTCTTCAGCTGGTCGATGACATCGCCCAGGTAGTCGGCGTACTGCTCGGCGACGGGGATGCCGACGACCTGCACGGGCGAGAGCCAGACCGGGAACGCACCGGCGTAGTGCTCGGTGAGGACGCCGAAGAAGCGCTCGATCGAGCCGAACAGGGCGCGGTGGATCATGACAGGGCGCTGGCGGCTGCCGTCAGAAGCCGTGTACTCGAGGTCGAAGCGCTCCGGAAGGTTGAAGTCGAGCTGGATCGTCGACATCTGCCAAGTGCGGCCGATGGCGTCGCGTGCCTGGACGGAGATCTTCGGTCCGTAGAAGGCCGCTCCGCCCGGGTCGGCCACGAGCTCGAGGCCGGATGCCGCGCCGACCTCGGCCAGAGTGGCCGTCGCCTCGTCCCAGACCTCGTCGCTGCCGACGAACTTCTCCGGGTCCTTGGTGGAGAGCTCGAGATAGAAGTCGTCGAGGCCGTAGTCCTTCAGCAGACTGAGCACGAAGTTCAGCGTGTTGGTGAGCTCCTCGCGCATCTTCTCGCGGGTGGTGTAGATGTGGGCGTCGTCCTGGGTCATGCCGCGCACCCGGGTGAGGCCGTGCACGTTGCCGGACTTCTCGTAGCGGTAGACGCTGCCGAACTCGAACAGGCGCAGCGGCAGGTCGCGGTACGAGCGCGGGCTGGATCGGTAGATCAGGTTGTGCATCGGGCAGTTCATGGGCTTCAGGTAGTAGTCCTGGCCCTCGCGGTGCACGGTGCCGTCTTCGCCGATCTCGGCGTCGATGTGCATCGGGGGGAACATGCCGTCGCGGTACCAGTCCAGGTGGCCGGAGACCTCGTACAGCTTGCCCTTGGTGATGTGCGGGGTGTTGACGAAGGAGTAGCCCTCTTCGACGTGGCGGATGCGCGAGTAGTTCTCCATCTCGGCGCGGATGATGCCGCCCTTGGGGTGGAAAACGGGCAGGCCGCTGCCGAGCTCTTCAGGGAAACTGAACAGGTCAAGCTCTGCACCGAGCTTGCGGTGGTCGCGCTTGGCGGCCTCCTCGAGGCGCTCCTTGTAGGCGCGCAGCTCGTCCTTGCTCGGCCAGGCCGTGCCGAAGATGCGCTGCAGCTGCTTGTTCTTCTCCGAACCGCGCCAGTAGGCGGCGGCGACGCGCATGAGAGCGTGACCCTCGCCGATCAGGCGGGTGCTGGGCAGGTGCGGGCCGCGGCAGAGGTCCTTCCAGACCGTCTCCCCCGTCTTCGGGTCGACGTTGTCGTAGATGGTGAGTTCTGCGCCACCGACCTCGACGTTCTCGTTGTCGCCTCCGGCATCCGCGCCGCCCTTGATGCCGATGAGCTCGAGCTTGTACGGCTCGTCGGCGAGCTCTGCGCGTGCCTCGTCATCCGTCACGACACGGCGCACGAAACGCTGGCCCTGGCGGATGATGCGGCTCATGGCCTTCTCGATGGCCTTGAAGTCGTCGACGCTGAACGGCTCTGCGACGTCGAAGTCGTAGTAGAAGCCGTCGGTGACGGGCGGGCCGATGCCGAGCTTGGCCTCGGGGTTGATCGACTGCACCGCCTGGGCGAGCACGTGGGCCGCCGAGTGACGCAGGATGTTCAGACCGTCGGGCGAATCGATCGTCACCGGCTCGACGACGTCGGTGGTCGTAGTCTGCGTGGCGAGGTCTTTCAGCTCACCGTTGACGCGCATCGCGACAACGGACCGGTCGGTGAAAAGCTCGAAGCCGTCAGCCACCTTCATCCACTCCCAAAAATTGATTGATTTCCGCGAAATCGCGGACTCATCAACTTTAGCGTCGTCGGGGGCACCTCTTTGCCGCCGCACCGGGCACCGCAAACGCAGAACGGCCCGCCAGATTTCTCTGACGGGCCGTGCTGTGCTGTTTCTGAGCGGATGACGAGATTCGAACTCGCGACCCTCACCTTGGCAAGGTGATGCGCTACCACTGCGCCACATCCGCATTGTGTTGCTACGTAGATCTGGAAGTCTACACTCCAAGAAAAAACCCCGGGATTCCGGGGTTTTTACGTGGTGGGCGATACTGGGATCGAACCAGTGACCTCTTCCGTGTCAGGGAAGCGCGCTACCGCTGCGCCAATCGCCCATTGCTGGGGTGTTGCTTGTGCTCGGGCCCGACGAGCACCCATGAGCCACAAAAAACCCACCAGATCCCTCTGATGGGTTTTTCATGTTTCTGAGCGGATGACGAGATTCGAACTCGCGACCCTAACCTTGGCAAGGTTATGCGCTACCACTGCGCCACATCCGCATTGTGTGTCTGCCCAGGATCTTACACCTGCGCCTCAAGCAAAAACCCCCGGAAGACCGGGGGCTTTACTTGGTGGGCGATACTGGGATCGAACCAGTGACCTCTTCCGTGTCAGGGAAGCGCGCTACCGCTGCGCCAATCGCCCATTTCTGGGGTGTTGCTTGGGGTGGAGTGCTACGAGGTGGCGACGGGATTCGAACCCGTGTGGACGGCTTTGCAGGCCGCTGCCTCGCCTCTCGGCCACGCCACCATTGTGGGTTCCCCACCTGTGTTACCGAAACTGGCTTGCTCGGTTTCACTCGAGCGGATGACGAGATTCGAACTCGCGACCCTCACCTTGGCAAGGTGATGCGCTACCACTGCGCCACATCCGCATTTCTTGTTTGCCGCGTTTCTGCGACGTCAGAAACTCTAACCGATGGATCTCTCGATCACCAAACCGGCGAAACCCGGGCGTGTTCAATCGTCGCCGTCGTGGTGCCTCGAGGGGTTCGAGAAGCCGCCGATCTCATGCAGCTGGCCTTCTCCGGGGAAGAATCCGTTGAAGCCTGGGCCAGGGTTCTGCTCCGACTGTTCCGCGCGTTCGCGTTCCTCGGCGTCCTCCTCCGCCTCCTCTTCGGCGGCGGCCTCGGCCTCAGCCCGTGCGGCGGCCTCGGCTTCTGCCTCGGTCTCGGCTGCGGCATCCGACTCAGATCCCGGCTGGCGGTTCGTCTCTTCGGTCATTCGGGCAAGATACTCCGCGACCAGCCGGCACGCTAGCCCCGCCCGGCGCGCCGCTTCGGGGCAAGAAAAAACCCCCGACCGAGATCGGGGGTTTTGTTTGTGGGCGATACCGGACTCGAACCGATGACCTCTTCCGTGTGAAGGAAGCGCGCTACCAACTGCGCCAATCGCCCATTTCTGGAACTGTGTTTACACTCTCACAAGCCTGCCGTGATCGCGATTACCGATACTAGCCGACGCCGGCCACCCAATGCACATCGAGCGCACGCCCCGGCGTTTCGGGGTACGGATTCTGCCTCTCCACAGTGGGTTGCGGGAGGCCGTCGCCGTGTCTCCGCACCGCATTTGCCTCGCGCCGCGGCTCGTGTTGTTCACTCCGGCACGTGGTGTTCCGGGTGCCCGTGTAAGCAACACGTGCCTGCCCTCTGCTCGATGGGTGGAGTGAATGTGCGCCCGGAGTCCCGAGCGATTCCGCAACTCGTCCAATATTGCGCCCATTCCCCGTTGGCTTGAGGGAGCTTGCGACCGAAGCCCCGAGCGATTGCGCGCACACCGGGCATGCGACTACTCAGAACGGCGGAGTCTCGTCGAACACGAGCCGCGGTTCAGGCGCCGGTTTCGCGCCCGGCGGTGCTGGCGCCGGGGGCGAGTGCTGAACCCGGGACGGCGTGGTCACGTACACGCGGCCACTCGGTGAGGTCCACCGCAGCACGCCCCTCCCGAGTTGCTCCACCCGCCAGCGGGAGTTGTGCTTGAGCCGGTGGTGTTTCTTGCAGAGGCAGGCGAGGTTGTCCTCGGCTGTCCAGCCGCCGTTCCCCCACGCCCGAGTGTGGTCGGTCTCGGAGTACACGGCTTTGCGGGAGCAGCCGGGGAAGCGGCAGATGTCGTCCCGGTAGAGAATCCACCGGCGCAATCCGGCCGTCAGCCGGTACTGGGTCGGGTCCAGCTGCAAGGGGGTGCCATCGACCGGGTCGGTGAGGATGCGGTGCAGGGTCGGTGCTTGTGCGACCATGCGCCTCGCGGTGTCGGCGTCGATCGGGCCATAGCCGTGCAGTTCGGCGGGCTCTTCCGAGGTGCCGATCAGGGTGTCGATGCTGATCGTCAGTTGCGGGACGGCGACGAAGACTTCCGGTCGCGAAAACGCGATGCCGGGCAAGTGCGAGCGCGTCGTAGTCGCCCCGGCATCTGCGGCCGGCCCCTCGGGCAGCCCGAGCAGCAGTTCGGCGGCGATGTCCACCTCGAGTTGGGCGTGCGTGCCCGAGCCTAAGATTCCGGCCGCAGTAGGCGCATCGAGTGATGCAGCACCGGCAAGTTCGGCCGCTTCGGCCGCTTCCTTCTGCGCCGCGGTGGCCAGGTCGCCGACCCGGGTCGCGATCGCGAGAGCTTTCTCGCCCTCTAGGTAGAGGTGCAGCCAGGCCATCCCGTCCGCGTCCGGTTCGAAGACCATCCGCCGGTCGGCTCGGGAGCGTTCTGCCCGCACTGTGAGGGAGTCCGGATGCATGCGGTCCCGGAGTCGGGCCACGGCTTTCCGGAACGCGGAGGCATCCATCGTGCGCGCCTTGGCGAGGGCCTGTTCTTCGAAGCGGGAGTGCAGCACGGGCGGAAGCAAGACGGCTGCGGCGAGAATGTCGCGGGCATGCCGGAGGGTGATGGCGCCCGACGCCAGGTCGTCGAGGGTGTTCTGGAACGGACCACACAACTGCGTGGCTTCGTAGATGAGGGCGACCATGGTGCGTTCGTGCACGCGGAGGATGAGGGCGAGTTCTGCGGTGATGCTGCGCCTCGCGAACTCCTCGTCCAGCTCGGGTCGGCCACCGAGGGGGTCGGCGATCGCGACGGTCCGGCGCACCGCGGAATCGATCCGGCGATACCGGTCCGCCTGTACGAAACACTCCAGCGAGGCGCCGCTCGAGAGCTCGGCCAGATCAGCGTCGAGCACCGGGTCGAACCCGGTTCCTGGAGCCTGCGACGTCGCTGGTTTCATGTCTTCAGGCTGCCACCACCCTCTGACACTGGACGCCGGAAAAGGGCCCAAATCCCGGACTTTTGAGCACATTCCAGTTGCCGTTACAGAATTGTGACCTTGCAGTTCGACCGGATCGGAGCAGCCGTGTCTGGTTTGCTCCGGGGCTTCGCTCGTTCCTCGCTCAGCCGACGTGGAAGGGGAACCGGACGACAGCGCACTGCCCTTCCCCGGCGGCTGAGGGAGCTTGCGACCGAAGCCCCGAGCGGACCCGCGGGCACCGAAGCCCGCGGCATCCGCGTCACACGCTGACCGGGTCTCGATACGGCGCTGGCGCGCCTACTCGACCAACAGGAAGGGCGCCGGCGCCGGCGACAGGGGCGCCCAGCCGGCGGGGAAGGGGAAACGGACGACAGCGCACTGCCCTTTCCCGGCGGCTGAGGGAGCTTGCGACCGAAGCCCTGAGCGGACCCGCGGAAGCCGCAGCCCGCGGCATCCGCGCGAGGGGGCGGCGGGGTCTCGATTCGGCGCTGGCGCGCCTACTCGACCAACGGGTGTGGGTCGGCTCCGGGGCTTCGCTCGTTCCTCGCTCAGCCGACGAGAAAGGGGGCGCCCAGCCGACGGGAAGAGCGGGCGCGCCGCTGTACCCCCGGCGGCTGAGGGAGCTTGCGACCGAAGCCCTGAGCGGACCCGCGGGCACTGAAGCCCGCGGCATCCGCGAGACGGGGCAGAGGGGTCTCGATACGGCGCTGGCGCGCCTACTCGACCAACGGGAGGGGGGGTGGGTTGGCTCCAGGGATTCGCTCGCGTCGCGATCAGGCGGCGCTGGGGATGACGGCGTCGGCGAGCTCGTCGGAGGCTGCGATGGTGGCACCGACGAGGGTTCCGTCGGCGGTGACATCGGGCGCGAGCCAGTCGGCATACATCGAGGGCGGCACGATCAAAGGCATCCTGTCGTGGATCTCCTCGACGTGGCTGGCAGCCGGCCGCGTGACAATCGCGTACGACACCACCCAGCCGTCCTCCGTGCCTGCCACAGCTGTGCGGTCGACGTTGTAGATCGCGGCCAGGCTGAACAGGTCTCCCCCGAGGTCGAACCGGCGCCCCTTCTCGAAATAGTGCGTCACCGGCACGAGCGCGCGCCGCGCCTTCGTCGGGCCCAGCCACGCGCCCTTCAACAGGTTCTCGCTGCGGGCGTTGATGGTGGAGAACTTCGGCCGCTGGCCACCCACCCAGAGCTGCCACCAGGCCAGGTCGACGCGGCGCACCGGCTCCCCGTCGAGCAGGCGTTCACGCACCAGCGGGTTGAGGTTCAGGGCGCGCGGGCCCGTGGGTTTCACCACGGCGTCGGCATTCTGCGCCAGCCACTCGGTGACGGCGGCGTTGCGCCCACGCTCATCGAAGGCGAAGTGCTCGTCCAGTTCTTCGGGTGTCGTTTCCAGTCCATAGCTCGCACACATGCGCTCAGGCTAGCCCGCTGCACCGACAGACAAAAGGCCTCCGCTACGTCCAGCCGTGGCGGGCGCGCAGGGCCTTCGTCACCCGGTCGATCTTCACCCAGCCCGCCCGCCCGCTGGAATCCCAGGAGCCGGAACCGATCGCGACCTGCTCGGGGTCGCCATCATGGCCCTTGCTGGTGAGCTGCACCGCGAGCAGGGCCGTGCCAGAGCCGCCGGCGACGATGAGCACGGGCCGGTCCTTGCCGCGCCCGTCGTGCTCCTCATACGGCACCCAGGTCCAGACGATCTCGCCGGGGTCCAGGTTGCCGTCGACGTTCGGCCGGTAGCGCATCGTCACCCTGCCGACCAGGCCCTCCGCCACAGCGACATCGCCCGCTAGACCGCCCGCTCGGGCCGGCGGCGCAGCCAGTCGAGTTGTGCGCCCAACCGGCGGACGATGATCGCCATCGTCGCGGCGAACCAGAAGGCGAACCCGGCAACGACGCCGACCGAGAAGAGTTGGGCGCCGAGTTGCACCCAGCTGCCGGTCAGCAAGCCGCCGACGCCCTCCCCCAGGATCCCGATGAAGACCAAGCCGAGCGCCGCTGCGGAGAGCTGGGCGAGCAGGTGGCCCAGCGCCGAGCCGCGCGGGCCAGACACCACAGCCGCCAGCGCGCCAGCCGCCAGGCCAAGGATGCCGGCCCAGGTCGGGGTGAGCACGTCGGCGGCGGCGGTGATCGCGACCAGACCGGCGAACACGCCGCGCACGGTGCCACCCAGGGTGAAGCGCCGGTGCCGGATGCGTTCCACCACCGCCCAGGCGACCGCGGCGCAGAGCGGCGCGACAACCGTGTTCACCGCCGCGGCGAGAGCCGTGGCATCCGGAACAGCCTCGGAGCCCACCGTCACGGCGAAGAAGCCGGCCCAGAGAAAGGCGATCGTCAGGGCTGCCCGCCGCGGGGCGGCAACGGCGACGATCGGCCCGCGGGTGCGGTTGACCAGGAGCCAGCCCAGCCCGCCGGCCGCCGTGCTGAGAAACAGCATGGCCGCACCGCCGAAGTCGAGCAGGCCGAGGCCGGTCACCAGCCAGCCGTCGACGAGGTTGAGGGTCCAGCCGGCCACGGCGAACTGCACGACGACTGTCCAGATGACGACGAAGACGAGCCAACCGATCAGTCGGGGTCTGCCGCCCTCGGCCGTGGACTCCCGGGGCATCACCGCACCGAACTGCACGGCGGTGAGCGCAATCATCATGCCGTAAAAGATGCTCAGCGACAGCGAGGCATCCTCGCCGAGAACCGAGCGGGCCCCGGCCAGAGCCCACAAGGCGAGCACCAGGGCGCAAGCGGATGCGACCCAGGGCAGCTGCTGCATGCGCAGCCCACCCAGCAGGGCGAGCCCGGCCGCGAGCACCGGCAGCAGCGCCGAGAAGGCGAGGACGAAGCCCGGATGGTCGTAGTTCACAAGGGTCCTCTCCGGGCGCGGGTGCGCAGCAGGTGGCCCCCGCACCCACCCTAGCGGGAGGCTGCGGGGGCCGTCAGACCTCAGACCTCGTTCAGCGCGTAGGCCTCTTCCCCGTGCACGACGGTGTCGATTCCGGCGACCTCGTCGGCGTTCTTCACGCGGAAGCCGATGGTCTTCTCGATGGCGAAACCGAGCGCGAACGCCACGATGAAGGAGTACAGCAGCACCGCGCCGGCCGCGATGGCCTGGACGGCCAGCTGGCCGAGGTTGCCTCCGGTGAACAGGCCGGTCCCGATGGCGAAGAAGCCCAGGTAGAGGGTTCCGATGATGCCGCCGACCAGGTGGATGCCGACGACGTCGAGCGAGTCATCGAAGCCGAACTTGAACTTCAATTCGACGGCCATGGCGCAGACGGCACCGGCAACGACGCCGAGCAGCAAGGCCCAGCCGGGCTCGAGGTTGGCGCAGGCCGGGGTGATGGCGACGAGGCCGGCGACGGCACCGGATGCCGCACCCACCGAGGTGGCCTTGCCGTCCTTGAACTTCTCCACTACCAGCCAGCCGAGGATGGCCGCCGCGGTGGCGCCCAGGGTGTTGACGACGATGAGCCCGACGTTGGCGAGGCCGTTCAGCCACTCGGCTCCGGCGTTGAAGCCGAACCAGCCGAACCAGAGGATCGCGGCACCGAGCAGGACGAGCGGAACGTTGTGCGGCTTGGTGATGCCCTTCTGGAACCCGACGCGCTTGCCGAGAACGAGGGCGAGTGCCAGTGCGGCCGCACCGGCGTTGATGTGCACCGCTGTGCCGCCGGCGTAGTCGATGACGCTCGGCAGGCCGAGCGTGTTGCCAAGCTCCATGATCCAGCCGCCGCCCCACACCCAGGCCGCGACCGGGAAGTAGACGAGGGTGGCCCAGATGCCGGCGAAGATCATCCAGGATCCGAACTTGGCCCGATCGGCGATGGCGCCGGAGATCAGGGCGACCGTGATGATCGCGAACGTCGCCCCGAAGGTGGCACCGAGCAGGTCGGTGTTCGAGGTCGCCCCCGTTGCGAGCGCGCCGAGGCCGAAGTCTGCGAACGGGTTGCCGGCGAAGTCTGTCGGCGCGTCGACCGCGCTCATGCTGAAGCCATAGAGGATCCACAGCACGCTGATCAGGCCGAGCGCGCCGAAGCTCATCATCATCATGCTCACGACGCTCTTGGCTTTCACCAGGCCGCCGTAGAAGAATGCGACGCCCGGCGTCATCAACAGCACGAGTGCCGTTGCTGTGATCGCCCAAGCAATGCTGCCTGTGTCCATGATTGCACCTCTCGAAGTTTCCAATGGGGACGTGCCCAGAGTGGACCTGCGAGATTTCGCCGACGGTGCCGCCGGTGTTTCGGTGGAGTTACGAAAGGGGCCCGCGCGTAACGGGCGTGTTTCGCGCTCAGTCGTGCGGCGGCAGCTCCCCCGTGGTCAGCGCGATCAGCCGCGACATGGCGCGCTGGTACTTCTTGCGGTACCCACCGCCCATCATGTCGTCGTCGAATACCTCGCTGAGCGGCGTGCCGCTGGCCACGATGGGGATCTCGGCGTCGTACACGCGGTCGATGAAAGCGACCAAGCGCAGCGCGTCGGTCTGGTTGTGCAGCACGTGGGCGCCGCTGAGCGCGATCACGTCGATGCCGTCGATCATCTTGATGTACTTGGAGGGGTGCACCGTGGCCAGGTGCTTCATCATCTCGTCGAAGTTGTCAGAGCTGACGGCGGTGCCGCGCCCGACCATCGTGTCGACCATGTGCTCCAGCGCGGAATCCTCGACCGAGGTGGCCCGGCCCTCGACGTTGCGGCGGCGGTAGTCGAGGCCGTCGATACGCACCGTCTCGAAGTTGGAGGAGAGCGCCTGGATCTCGCGGAGGAAGTCGGAGGCGGCGAAGCGCCCCTCGCCCAGCGAGTTCGGTGGGGTGTTGGATGTCGCGGCGACGCGGGTGCCGGTGGCCATCAGCTCGCCGAGCAGCCGGGTCATCAGCATGGTGTCGCCCGGGTCGTCCAGCTCGAACTCGTCGATGCAGATCAGGCGGGTGCCGCTCAACAAGGCGACCGTCTCGGCGTAGCCGAGCGCCCCGACGAGCGCCGTGTACTCGATGAACGTGCCGAAGTACTTGGGGCCGGGGGCTGCGTGCCAGAGCGAAGCGAGCAGGTGCGTCTTGCCGACGCCGAAGCCGCCGTCCAGGTAGATCCCGGGCAGCGCGGACTTGGGCTTGCGGTTGCGCGAGAAGAAGCCGCCGGGGCGCTGTGCGCGCCAGACGCCCTCGAACTCCTTCAACTTTTCGACCGCGCCGGCCTGCGACGGGTAGTCGGCATCGGGCCGGTAGGAGTCAAAGGAGGCGTGCTCGAACTGGGGCGGCGGCACCAGCCCACCGGCGATCTCGCTGCCGGTGATGGTCGGCGAGCGATCGATCAGTCGAAGTGCGGTGGAGCTGTGCATGCGCGCGCGTGCCGTTTCTGCAGTGGGAACGCGCACGCTCTCTCGAGGACGCGTAGATTTGGCGGTGTGGACAGGCATCCAGCCTAATCTGCTCCCCGCACACTCCCGCCCGCACACTCGCGCCCGCCCGGGCGCCATTCAGGAGGCCATCATGCCCGTCGACTATGACCCCGCTGCGAAGTTCGCCGAATACGCGCACCCCGAGCGGCTCGTCTCGACCGACTGGTTGGCCGCCCACCTCGGAGACCCGGGCCTGGTCGTGATCGAGAGCGACGAGGACATCCTGCTCTACGAGACCGGCCACATCCCCACCGCGGTGAAGATCGACTGGCACACCGAGTTGAACGACCCGGTGCTGCGCGACTTCGTTCAGGGTGAGGAGTTCGCCCGTCTGCTGGGCGAGAAGGGCATCAGCCGCGACAGCACGGTCGTGCTCTACGGCGACAAGAACAACTGGTGGGCCGCGTACGCACTGTGGATCTTCACGCTGTTCGGCCACGAGGATGTGCGCCTGCTCGACGGCGGCCGCGACCTGTGGATCGCCGAGGGGCGCGAGCTCACCACGGAGCGGCCCGCTCCGGCATCCGTCGAGTACCCGGTCATCGAGCGCGACGACACAACCCTGCGCGCCTTCAAGGACGACGTCCTGGCCCACTTCGGCAACCCGCTGATCGACGTGCGCTCCATCGAGGAGTACACGGGCGAGCGCACCGAGATCCCCGGCTACCCCTCTGAGGGTGCGCTGCGGGCCGGCCACATCCCGAGCGCGGCGGCCGTGCCGTGGGCGCGCGCTGCGGCACCGGATGCCACGTTCAAGAGCCGCGCGGAGCTGGATGCCATCTACAAGGGTGACGCGGGGCTCCGCACGGGCGACGACGTCATCACCTACTGCCGCATCGGGGAGCGTTCCAGCCACACCTGGTTCGTGCTCAGCTACCTGCTCGGGTTCGAGGACGTGCGCAACTACGACGGCTCCTGGACAGAGTGGGGCAGCGCAGTGCGGGTACCGATCACGCTCGGCACGGAGCCCGGCACCGCGCCGGCCCCCACGGCGGCCGTGGCAAAATAGTCGGGTGACTACGACTGCCGAGCTCCCCGAACAACTGGCCGAGATCCGCGACGACTTCCTCGCACTGGAACAGCGCGACCGGTTGCAGCTCCTGCTCGAGTTCTCGAATGAGCTGCCGGAGTTGCCCGAGCGCTACCAGGACCACCCCGACCTGTTCGAGCGGGTCGAGGAGTGCCAGTCCCCCGTGTTCCTGTTCGTCGAGGTCGACGAGGCCGGAACCGTGCAGCTGTACGCGACGGCCCCGGCCGAGTCGCCGACGACGCGCGGCTTCGCCTCGATTCTGGCGCAGGGCCTCTCCGGGCTGAGCCCGGAGGAGGTGCTCGCTGTTCCCGACGACTTCCCGCAGACGCTCGGCCTCACCCAGGCCGTTTCGCCGCTGCGGATTCGCGGGATGACGGGCATGCTGGCCCGCACCAAGCGGCAGATCCGGGTGCGGATCGCCGCCTAGAGCGTCGCCAACCAGTCGCGGATGGCGCCGTTCCACCGGTCGGGGTCGTAGTTCCAGAGCTTGGTGTGGCGGGCGCGCCGGAACTCCTCGAACGTGACGATGTCGGGCCGGGCTGCCGCCAGCTGGCGAGAGCCGGTGATCGGCACGTAGCCGTCGTCGACGCTGTGCATGAGCAGGATCGGCAGAGTCACGTCATCCGCGCGTCCCGTGATGTCGAGCCGTTCGAAGTCGATGGCCTCGTCAAGCCCGGTGACGGCCCGGCCCCACGGCGAGGCAATGGTCTGGATCGCGGCACTGTTGATGGCCTGAGGCAGGCCGTAGCCCGCCCCCTGGAACCGCAGGATGTCGTACCAGTCGACGGCCGGTGACTCCAGCACGATCCCGCGCAGCAGCTCTCGCTCCTCTGCACGCAGCGCCGTCTGCATCGCGATGGCGCCGCCCATCGACCAGCCCATCAGCACGACATCGGTCGCGCCGTGCTCGCGCGCGAAGCGGATCGCCGCCGCCACGTCCTGCCATTCCGTGTCGCCCAGGCCGTAGCGGCCGTCGCGGCTTTCCGGGGCCTCCCCGTCGTTGCGGTACGACACGAGCAGGCTGTGCATGCCGGCCTCGTGGAAGACGGGGATTGCGCGCAGGCACTCCTGCCTGCGCACGGCGCGCCCGTGCACCTGGATCACCCAGCGGCTGCTGGGCTCGGATGCCGGCACCCACCAGGCGGGGGCAGGGCCGACCGGCGTCGACACGATGACGTTCTCGAACGGCAGGTCGAACTCCCACGGCCCCAGGTAGAACCAGCCGCTCCAGCGGCCGGTCGAGGCGTCGGGCAGATCGCCGAAATCGGTGCGCAGAAGGCGTCTGGTCACGGTCGTCTCGGTGCGCCCGAGGATCTCGCCGACGCGGGCATGCCCGCGCTCGGCGCTGAACCAGAGCCCGTAGTGGCCGTCGACCACGGTGTCCGGGTCTGCGGCCAGCACCACGGTGGCCCCGGCCTGGTCCACATCGAGGATGCGCACCTCGTCTTTGCGGCGGCGCGGCGGCGTCACCACCTTGCGTGCGAAGACCACCACCACAGTCGCTAGTGCGCCTCCGACCGCCAACCCGACGCCGGCCAGCACAATGCCGCTGCCGATCAGCCAGCGGCGTCGGGAACGTCCACTCGACACCGCCTCGCCACTCCCCCGTGCATCCATGCGAAATCCTCGTCAGCCACACCGTGCGGCGTGCCTCACCGACAGCGCCCTGAAAAAACTCTAGTCTGCACTCGTGCCCGAATCACCGTCTGAGTCCCACCTCCCGCCGGAATTCCAAGCGGCGATCGATGCGGCACGTCGGGCCGCCACCCGGCCGGAACTCATCGTCACCGAGATCCCCGCTCCGGGCAGCCTGGCCCCGCACGCTCTGGCGCTGGCCGCCGACGTCTCGCCGTCCAGACACGGCAGCGACTCCGACTTCGGTACCGGCCGTTTCATCCTGCTCTACGACGAGGAGGAGCCAGAGGAGTGGGGTGGCAAATTCCGAATCGTCTGCTTCGCCCAAGCCCCGCTGGAGACCGAGATTGGACTCGATCCCTTCCTCGCCGACGTAGCATGGTCTTGGCTTGTTGATGCTCTCGACGCCCGTGGAGCCCAATACTCCGCGGCATCCGGCACAGCAACCAAAATTCTCTCCACCGGTTTCGGGGAGCTCTCTGCACAGGGCGACGGCGCTCAGATTGAACTGCGCGCCTCGTGGACGCCGCACGATCACAATGTCGCCCCCCATGTCGAAGGCTGGGGTGAACTCTTGTGCATGCTCGCCGGACTGCCCCCGACAATGGAAGGCGTGAGCATGCTGACACCGAAACGGACCCGCCGTGGCTGAGCCGAAGCGTCATGTCATCGACACCCGAGCCGAGTACCTGGAGGCCGTCGATCTGATCGCGGCCGGCACCGGCCCCATCGCCATCGACGCCGAACGGGCCAGCGGATTCCGTTACTCCCAGCGCGCCTACCTCATCCAGGTCTTCCGCCGCGACGCCGGCGTCTTCCTCTTCGACCCTCCCGCGATCGGTACTTTCGACGAGCTGCAGGACGTCATCGCCGACGTCGAGTGGGTGCTGCACGCCGCCAGCCAGGACATCGCCTGTCTGCGAGAGGTCGGCCTCGACCCGCACGACATCTTCGACACCGAACTCTGCGCCCGCCTGCTCGGCTTCGCCCGGGTCGGCCTCGGCACCGTCATCGAGCAGCAGCTCGGCGTGCACCTGGCCAAGGAGCACTCGGCGGCGGACTGGTCGACCAGGCCCCTGCCCGACTCCTGGCTGGAATACGCCGCGCTCGACGTCGAGCTTTTGGTGGACCTGCGCGATTCGCTCGCCCAACTGCTGGAGGAGTCCGGCAAGGAGGAGATCGCCAGGCAGGAATTCGCCGCGGTGCTCACCAAGGAGGCCAAGCCGGCCGCCGCCGAGCCGTGGCGCCGCCTGTCCGGAATCCATGGCGTGCGCTCCCCGCGCAGCCTCGCCGTGGCACGCGAGCTCTGGCTCGCCCGCGACGCGTATGCCCAGGAGATCGACACGGCCCCCGGCCGGCTCGTGCCCGACTCGTCGCTGCTCGCCGTGGTGAAGGCAATGCCGTCCAGCCGCAAGGCGCTCTCAGACATGCGCGACTTCACGGGGCGCGCCAGCCGCAGCGAGCTCACCCGTTGGTGGGAGGCCGTCGAGCGTGGCCTGAACACGAGCGAGCTACCCGCTGTGCGCGTCAACGGCGACACCCTGCCGCCGCCCCGCGCCTGGTCGGAGCGCAACCCGGAGGCCGACCTGCGTCTGAAGGCCGCCCGCGGCGCGATGGCCGAGGTCGCAGAGGAGCTCGACATCCCGCTCGAGAACCTGCTCACCCCGGAGTACCTGCGCCGCCTGGCCTGGCAGCCGCCGGAATCCATCACGCCAGACTCGGTCAGCGAGGCGCTGCGCGATCTGGGTGCACGCCCGTGGCAGATTGACGCTTCTGCACAGAAAATCAGTGACGCGTTTGTAGAAGCCCACCAATCGATACTGGAATCGTCCGAAGCGCGGTCGTAGGAACCGGCAAACGATTCCGGGGCAACTCGGGGCACTCCCTAGGATCGACTCAGAGTTGATCGATCAATGGAGGCGAAGTGGCCGAAAGAACTGACGTCGTGTTTGTGGACGGGGTTCGCACCCCGTTCGGGCGAGCCGGCGAAAAGGGCATGTACTGGAACACCCGGGCCGATGACCTCGTTGTCAAGGCCATCATCGGGTTGCTCGAGCGAAACCCCAATGTCCCGAAGGATCGCATCGACGAGGTCGCCATTGCCGCGACCACGCAGCAGGGCGACCAGGGTCTGACCCTCGGCCGCACGGCGGCGCTGCTCGCCGGCCTGCCGAAATCCGTTCCCGGCTTCGCCATTGACCGCATGTGTGCCGGAGCGATGACCTCGGTCACGACCCTCGGCTCCGGCATCGGCTTCGGCGCATACGACCTCGCCATCGCCGGCGGTGTCGAGCACATGGGCCGCCACCCGATGGGCTTCGGCGCCGACCCGAACCCGCGCTTCCTCGCCGAGCGGCTCGTCAGCGCCGACGCCCTCAACATGGGCAACACGGCCGAGCGCATCCACGACCGCTTCCCGCACCTGACCAAGGAGCGCGCCGACCGTTTCGGCATGCGCAGCCAGCAGAAGGTCGCCGCGGCATACGCAGCCGGCAACATCCAGCCCGACCTCGTGCCCGTCGCGCTGCGCACGGATGCCGGCTGGGGTCTCGCCACGCAGGACGAGGGCATGCGGCCCGAGACCACGATTGAGGGCCTGGCCACCCTGAAGACCCCGTTCCGCCCGCACGGCCGGGTCACGGCCGGCAACGCCTCGCCGCTGACCGACGGTGCCACCGCCAGCCTGCTGGCCAGCGCCGAGACGGCCACCGAACTCGGCCTCCGCGCCAAGATGCGCATGGTCAGTTTCGCCTTCGCCGGTGTCGAACCGGAGATCATGGGCCTCGGCCCCGTCCCTTCCACGGAGAAGGCGCTCCGCAAGGCGGGCCTCAACATCACAGACATTGGCCTGTTCGAGCTGAACGAGGCCTTCGCTGTGCAGGTGCTCTCGTTCCTCGACCACTTCGGAATCGACGACGAGGATCCCCGGGTGAATCAGTGGGGCGGCGCGATCGCGATCGGCCACCCGCTCGCCGCCAGCGGCGTGCGCCTGATGATCCAGCTCGCCCGCCAGTTCGAGCAGCACCCGGAGGTCCGTTACGGGATCACCGCGATGTGCGTCGGCCTCGGCCAGGGCGGCACCGTCATCTGGGAGAACCCCCACTACGCCGGCCTCACCCACACCAACGCTGCGAACTAAGGCGGGAGAAGACATGACTGACTACTCGAAGATCGACTTCTCGCTGCTCGAGGCCCTCGACCCGGATGAGGTCGTCTCGCACTCCTATGTGCGCGACGTGCCGCTGCCCAGCGGCAAGGTGCTCGCCCTTGTCACCCTCGACAACGGCCGCGACCACACCCGCCCGAACACGATGGGCCCGGCCACGATGGCGGAGCTCGGCCGCACCTACGATGCGCTCACCGAGCGCGCCGCCCGCGGTGAGATCCACGCCGTCGCCACCACGGGCAAGCCGTTCATCCTGGCCGCCGGCGCCGACCTCTCCAAGATCAACGAGATCCCCAGCCGCGCCGTCGGGCTGCAGATGGCCCAGCTCGGCCACTACGTGCTCGGCAAGCAGGCCACATTCGGCGTGCCCTCGTTCGTGTTCATCAACGGCCTCGCCCTCGGCGGTGGCACCGAGCTGCCGCTGAACGCCGACTACCGCACGATCGACAGCTCGGTGCCGGCCATCGCGCTGCCCGAGGTGTTCCTCGGCCTGATCCCCGGCTGGGGCGGCACCTACCTGCTGCCGAACCTGATCGGCATCGAGAACGCCCTCAAGGTGATCGTCGAGAACCCGCTCAAGCAGAACCGCATGCTCAAGGGCCCGCAGGCCTTCGAGCTCGGCATGGCCGACGCGATGTTCGCCCCGGCGAACTTCCTCGAGGAGTCGCTGCGCTGGGCCGACGGCGTGCTCTCAGGCACCGTCACGGTCGAGCGCAAGAACGCCCCGGGCAAGATCGAGCGCATGGTGAAGTGGGATGCCGCCATCGCCATCGCCCGCAAGATGCTCGAGAGCAAGATCGGCACCGTGCCGCAGTCGCCCTACGCGGCCCTGGACCTCTTGAAGGCCGCCAAGAGTGGCAGCAAGGAGGAGTGCTTCGCCCTCGAGGACGAGGCCCTCGCCGACCGCATTGTCAGCGACCAGCTGCAGGCCAGCATCTACGCCTTCAACCTCGTGCAGAAGCGCGCCAAGCGCCCAGCCGGTGCCCCGGACAAGGCGCTCGCCCAGAAGGTGACGAAGGTCGGTGTCATCGGAGCCGGCCTCATGGCCAGCCAGTTCGCACTGCTCTTCGTGCGCCGCCTGCAGGTGCCCGTGGTCATCACCGACCTCGACCAGGGCCGCGTCGACAAGGGCCTCGCCTACATCGCTGAGGAGATCGGCGCATTGGAGGCCAAGGGCCGCATCGGCTCCGACGAGGCGAACCGGCTGCGCGCCCTCGTCTCCGGCACCACCGACAAGGCCGACTTCAGCGACTGCGACTGGGTCATCGAGGCCGTCTTCGAAGACCTGGCCGTCAAGCAGCAGGTGTTCGCCGAGGTCGAGAAGCACGTCTCACCGACCACGATTCTCGCCACGAACACCTCCTCTCTCTCGGTCGAGCAGATCGGCGAGAAGCTCGAGCACCCGGAGCGCGTCGTCGGCTTCCACTTCTTCAACCCTGTGGCCGTGATGCCGTTGCTGGAGATCGTGAAGGCCCCGGCCACGAACGACGCCACGCTCGCCACCGCGTTCGCGACCGCGGCCAAGCTGCGCAAGAGCGCCGTGCTCACGGCCGACGCCCCCGGCTTCGTCGTGAACCGCCTGCTCGCCAAGGTGATGGGTGAGGCAGCGCGCGCCGTCGACGAGGGCACCCCGGTGCCGGTCGTCGAGCGGGCGCTCGCGCCGATCGGCCTGCCGATGGGCCCGTTCGAGCTGATCGACCTGGTCGGCTGGGCCGTCGCCGCCCACGTGCAGGACACCATGGTGAGCAAGTTCCCCGAGCGGTTCTACGCCTCGGAGAACATGCACGCGCTGTCCAAGCTCGCTCAGGTGGTGGAGAAGAACAAGGCCGGCAAGGTCACCGACTTCACCAAGGAGGCCAAGAAGCTGATGACGGTCGGCAAGACGCCCGTCGACGAGGCCACCATCCTGCGCCGCGTCGAAGACGAGCTCGCCGGCGAGATCAAGCTGATGCTCGACGAGAAGGTTGTGGCCGCGGCCGAGGACATCGACCTCTGCCTCATCCTCGGTGCGGGCTGGCCGTTCCAGGCCGGCGGCGCGACGCCATACCTGGACCGTGTCGGTGCCAGCCAGCGCGTGTTCGGCGGCACCTTCCACGACCCGCAGATCCGCGGCGTCGGCAACTAGCGCGACACGTCAATGGGCCCGATCACGCCGTGATCGGGCCCATTCGCGTTGGTCAGCAGCTCAACCGTTCAGCGGGGACATGTCGGCATAACGGTCGCCCCGGGGCGCATCGAGCTCTGTCAGCGCGAGCACCTGCTCTTCTCCCAAGACCAGGGCATCCGCCGCCACGTTCTCCTCGAGCCGGCTGACGTGCTTCGTGCCGGGGATCGGCGCGATGTCATCGCCCTGGGCCAGCAGCCACGCCAACGCCACCTGGGCCGGCGTCGCGTCGAGCTCGGCGGCGACGGCATCCACCTCTTCGAGGATGCGCAGGTTCGAGGCCAGGTTGTCGCCGACGAACCGCGGGTTGTGCCGCCGGAAGTCGTCCTCGTCGAGCACGTCGATGGACCGGATGGCGCCGGTCAGGAAGCCGCGCCCGAGCGGGGAGTAAGGCACGAGCCCGATGCCCAGCTCCCGCAGAACGGGCAACACGGCGTGTTCGGGGTCGCGCGTCCAGAGCGAGTACTCCATCTGCACAGCGGTCATCGGGTGCTCCGCGTGCGCGCGCCTGATGGTCTCCGGTGACGCCTCCGACAGGCCGTAGTGGTGGATCTTGCCCTCGGTGATCAGCTCGGCCAGTGCGCCGACCGTCTCCTCGATCGGCACGTCCGGGTCGATGCGGTGCTGGTAGTACAGGTCGATCCGGTCGGTGCCGAGCCGCCGGAGCGAGCCGTCGACGGAGGAGCGCACGTTGGCGGGGCTGCCGTCGAAGCCGCGGCTGCCGTCGGGCTTCCGCACGAGGCCGAATTTTGTCGCCAGCACCACCTCGTCCCGCCGCACCGCCAGAGCCCGCCCCAGGAGCTCCTCGTTGAGGTGGGGACCGTAGATCTCGGCCGTGTCGAACAGCGTCACGCCCACGTCGATGGCCCGGTGAATCGTGCGGATTGACTCCGCCTCGTCGGAGCCGGCCCCCGAGTAGAACGCCGACATCCCCATGCAGCCGAGCCCGATCCTGCCGACCTCGAGGCCGCCGGTTCCCAGTGTGATGTGTTTCATGGCCGGCCGACCTTTCCTTGATGGAGCGTGACGGGATGGAGCCCGCTGGATGGAGCCCGCCACTCCGCAACTTAATCTCGCGCGGGGTGCGCGGGTCAAGCGCTGCGGCCCAACACCCAGCAACCTCGCGAAATCCGCGGGCATCAACGACCAGGCGGCGGTTCCTGCCTAGGCTGGGGTGATGCACCCTTCCCCCTCCGGCCCCCTCGCGGATCTCGAGGCCCTCTGCGCGCGCACGCTGAGCTGGAGTCCCGCGTTGACCGGCTCGCTGCCCGATGGCGCGCAGCCACGCCACGCCGCGGTGCTCGTGCTCTTCGGGGTACTCGACGCGGTGCCGGCGACGGCGGGGCTGCCGGGGCCCGTGCCGGCTGACCTCGACGTTCTGCTGGTGCGGCGGGCGGCGACGCTCGGTAGCCACCCCGGGCAGATCGCGTTCCCCGGCGGTCGGCAGGACGACACCGACGCCGATGCGACCGCGACCGCGTTGCGCGAGGCCGTCGAGGAGACGGGCCTGGACCCGAGCGGTGTGCGCACGCTGGGCGTGCTGCCTGAGATCCCGCTGGCAGTCAGCAATCATCTCGTCACCCCGGTGCTGGCCTGGTGGACCCGCCCGTCGGAGGTGGTTGCCGTGGATCACGCCGAAACCGTCGACGTGTTCCGGGTGCCGGTCGCCGAGCTGCTCGCCCCGGCCAACAGGGCGGTGACCGTGCACGGCAGCCACCGGATGCCGGCCTTCACTGTCGGCGGCCGGCTGATCTGGGGCTTCACGGCCATCGTGTTGGCCCGCTTGTTCGACGATGTGGGGTGGTCGGAGCCGTGGGACACCGAGCGGGTCGTGCGACCCGACAACTGATGTCGGAGGCTGGTTCTAGGCTGGCGGTATGAGCACACAGTATTACGTCGCATCCAGCCTGGACGGGTTCATCGCCGACCGGGACAACTCCCTCGACTGGCTGATGCAGTTCGGGTTCGAGGAGTTCGGCGCTCGCTACGAGGAGTTCCTGGCCGGCGTCGGCGCCGTCATCATGGGCGCAGACACCTACGAGTTCCTGCTGAACGATCCGGCTGAGTGGAGTTACAGCATGCCGGCCTGGGTGCTCACGCACCGGGAGCTGCCCGCCGTCGACGGCGCAGACATCCGATTCGCTCAGGGGCCCATCGCCGACGTGCACGCGGCAGCCGTGGCTGCGGCCGGCGGCAAGAACGTCTGGGTCGTCGGCGGCGGCAACGTGGCCGCGCAGTTCGCGGATGCCGGCCTGCTTGACGAGCTGCTGGTCACACTGATGCCCATCGCGCTGGGGGCCGGGCGGGCGCTGCTGCCGATGGCGCGCAACACGCCGCTCAGCGCGACGGGCACGACTGCGTACCCCGGCGGCGCGATCGAGCTGCGCTACACGGTTGGCACCGCCGAGCGCTAGACCTTCGGGGTGCCGACGTGCGGCACCTTGCTGCCCGCGAACATGGCGGTGATGTCGGTCGCGATCTGCGGCGCGGTCAGGCCGATGTCGAACATGATCTGGGCGCGGGTGGCGTGGTCGATGAACTCATCGGGCAGGCCGAGTTCGGTCACCGCGGTGTCGACGCCCGCCTCCCGCAGGTCCTGCCGGATGCGGGTGCCGATACCGCCGACCTTGATGCCATCCTCGATGCTGACCACGAGCCGGTGGCTGCGGGAGAGCTCGATCACGCTGCGCGGAACGGGCACGACCCAGCGCGGGTCGATGACGGTCGCGCCGATGCCCTGCACGGCGAGCAAGTCGGCGACCTCGAGGGCCACGCTGGCCATCGGGCCGACGGCGACGAGGAGCACATCGCTGGTCGCCGACTCGCGCAGCACGTCAACGCCGTCCTCCGTGCGCCGCTCGGCCTCGAACTCCACGCCGACGCTGCCCTTCGGGAAGCGCAGCACGGTGGGGCCGTCGTCGACGGCCACGGCCTCGGCGAGTTCCTCACGCAGGCGGGTTGCATCACGCGGGGCGGCCAGGCGGATGCCGGGCACAACCTGCAGGATGGCGAGATCCCACATGCCGTGGTGGCTCGGGCCGTCCGGACCGGTGACACCGGCTCGGTCCAGCACGAACGTGACTCCGGCCTTGTGCAGGGCGACGTCCATCAGCACCTGGTCGAAGGCCCGGTTGATGAAGGTGGCGTAGACGGCGACGACGGGGTGCATGCCGCCAAAGGCCAGGCCGGCGGCCGAGGTCGCGGCGTGCTGCTCGGCGATGCCGACATCCAGCACGCGCTCCGGGAAGCGCTCGGCCATGCGGTGCAGCCCTGTCGGGCGCAGCATGGCGGCGGTGATACCGACGAGCCGCTCGTTGGCAGCGGCCAGCTTGACCATCTCGTCGGCGAAGACGGAGGTCCAGGATGCCGCGGACGACGAGTCCAGCGACTCGCCCGTCTCTGGGTCGATCTGCCCGACGGCGTGGAACTGGTCGGCGGCGTCCTGGCGGGCGGGCTCGTAGCCGCGGCCTTTGTCGGTGATGGTGTGCACGATCACCGGTGCGCCGTAGCCCTTGGCCTGGCGCAGCGCCTCTTCCATCGCCACCAGGTCGTGGCCGTGCACCGGCCCGATGTACTTGATGTCGAGGTTGGAGTAGAGGGCCTCGTTGTTGGAGAAACGGCTGAGGAAGCCGTGCAGGCCGCCGCGCACGCCGCGGTACACGGCGCGGCCGGGGCTGCCCATCTTGTCGAAGGCCTTGCGGCTGGACATGTACAGCTCGCGGTAGGCCTGCCGGGTGCGCACCGTGTTCAGGAAGCGCGCCATGCCGCCGATTGTCGGCGCGTAGGAGCGACCGTTGTCGTTGACGATGATGATCAGGCGACGGGCGTTGTCGTCGGTGATGTTGTTGAGGGCTTCCCAGGTCATGCCACCGGTGAGCGCGCCGTCGCCGACGACGGCGATGACGTGCCGGTCGTTCTGCCCGGTCATGCTGAACGCGCGGGAGATCCCGTCGGCCCAGCTCAGCGAGCTGGAGGCGTGCGAGCTCTCGACGATGTCGTGCACGGACTCTGAGCGCTGCGGGTAGCCGGCCAGGCCTCCGCGCTGGCGCAGCGTGCTGAAGTCCTGCCGCCCGGTGAGGAGCTTGTGCACATAGGACTGGTGACCGGTGTCGAACACCATCGCGTCGCGTGGGGAGTCGAAGACGCGGTGCATGGCGATGGTCATCTCGACGACGCCCAGGTTGGGGCCGAGGTGTCCGCCTGTCTTGGCGACGTTCTGCACCAAGAACTCCCGCACTTCTGCGGCGAGTTGCACGAGCTGGTCTTTCGAGAGTGCGTCGAGGTCTCGCGGACCCTTGATCGTCTCGAGAAGGCTCACGCCCTACCGCCTTTCAGATGTGACCACCTCACATCGGCGGTACCCATCGAGTTTACGCGTATCGCGGTGCCGCCCCCGCATTGGAGGCACAAAGCCCGCATCCGCCCACGGTTTACACAGTCGCCCTCTGCTAGCGTCGATCCCCGGATCGCACTCAGGCGACCCCCCGAAAGGACCCCACCTTCATGCAGCCCACTCTCCTCGGAATCGACTTCCTCGACGCCGATTGGCTCATCCACTGGTTCGGCCCGTTCATCCTGTTGGGTGTCGCCGTCGTGGTGTTCGTCGAAACGGGGCTCATCGTGCTCTCGTTCCTGCCGGGCGACTCGCTGCTGTTCACATTGGGCCTGCTCACCGCGACGGGCTTCGTGCAGTTCCCGATCTGGGTGACGGCGGGCGTCGTGTTCGTCGCCGCCTTCGCCGGCGACCAGCTGGCCTATTACCTGGGGCGCAAGGCAGGCCCCGCGATCTTCAAGCGCGAGCAGAGCCGCTTCTTCAACCCGGCGAACGTCGAGCGCACGAACGCCTTCTTCGACAAGCACGGCGGCAAGGCGATCCTGCTGGCCCGCTTCCTGCCGGTGTTCCGCGCCTTCGTGCCCGTCGCGGCCGGTGTCGGCCGGATGCCATACCGCACCTTCATCACGTTCAACCTGCTCGGCGCGTTCCTCTGGGGCGTCGGCCTCACCCTCGTCGGCTTCTTCCTCGGCCAGATCGATTTCGTGGCGAAGTACTCCGAGTTCTTCATCATCGGCATCATCCTGATCTCGGGCATCCCCATCCTGGTCGAGCTCGGCAAGGCGGCCAAGGCCGCGCTGGTGAAGCGGCACACCGCCCCGGCCTCCGAGGCTCAGGAGAGCGTCACACTCTAAGGTGGTCCCAACGGATCGCGAAGGAGCGAGATGTCAGAGACCACCGAGATCAGTGTCGAGACGGAGTCCGGCCGTGTGCGGGGCAGCGTCGTCGATGGCGTGCACCGTTACCTCGGCGTGCCGTATGCCGCGGCCCCATTCGGGCCGAATCGGTTCCGGCCGCCGCAGCCCGTCGTGCCGTGGTCGGGCGAGCGCGACTGCACGGAGCATGGCGCCACCCCGCCCCAGCTGCCCTACGGCGGCGGGATGGAGAAGTTCCTCGGCACCGCTCACGTGCCCGGCGACGAGATCCTGAACCTGGCCATCTGGGCCCCCGAAGGACAGGCCGGCGCACTGGCACCCGTCATCGTATGGATCCACGGCGGGTCGCTCAGCCGCGGCAGCAATGCGCTCGAGGTGTACGACGGCACCCGCTTCGCCCAGGACGGCGTGCTCTTCGTCGGCGCGAACTACCGGCTGGGAGCCGAGGGCTTCTCGGTGTTGGACGGCGCCCCTGCGAACCTGGGACTGGCCGACCAGATCGAGGCCCTCCGCTGGGTGCGCAGGAACATCTGGGCGTTCGGCGGCGATCCGAGCCGCGTCACGGTGATGGGCGAATCGGCGGGCGCGATCACGATCGCCGCGCTGCTGGCGCTGCCCGACGCGGCGAGCCTGTTCGACCGGGCGATCATGCAGAGCGGCCCGCCGGACGCCAAACCGGCGAAAACAGCGGGCGCGGTGACCCGCGGCATGGCGAAGCTGCTCGGCGTCGCGCCGAGCAGGGATGCCTTCGCGGCACTCTCCCCCGCGCGGCTCCTCGATGCGCAGCGCCGGGCCACGGCCGGCACAACACCCATCACGGGCGGCCCGGCGTTCGCACTGACGCTCGGCTCGGAGACGGTGCCGCGGCATCCGATGGAGGCACTGACGACCGGGGCCGGCTCGGGAATCCCCGTGCTGTTCGGCGCCAACACGGAGGAGTACCGGCTGTGGTTCGTGCCGACCGGCCTGTTGACGAAGATCGGCTGGCTGCACATCGTTGTCGCGATGGCGAAGTTCGGGATCTCCCCCGGCACGGTGCGGCTGTACCGCCGCAACCGGCCCGGTGCCAGCGTCGGCGAGCTGTTCGGCGCGCTGGCGACTGACCTGTTGCTGCGCGTGCCGTTGAACAAGCTGGCCGACGCCCGCCTGGCGGTGCCCGGCGCCGCCCCGAGCTTTGTCTACGAGTTCGCCTGGCGCTCCCCCGTCGATGGTCTGGGCGCCTGCCACGCCCTCGAGCTCGGCTTCGTCTTCGACAACGTGGACAACGCGGAGGCCGTGGCCATGGCTGGGCCGGACGCGCCGCGCCGGCTCGCCACTGACATGCACGCCGCCTGGGTGCGTTTCGCCGCCACCGGTGACCCCGGTTGGCCGGCCTGGTCGGCCGAGCGGCCGGTCAAGATGTGGGACGGCACAACGGATGCCGTCGTGCCGGCGCCGCGCGAGCAGGAGCGCGCCCGCTGGCGTTGAGAGCGGGTAGAACAGAAAACGGCCGACCCCTGTCGGGGCCGGCCGTTTTCTGTGGCGTTGGTCTGTTGCGGGTTTAGAAGAGTGCCCCGTTGATCCCGGCGGTGCTGACAGCGCCGTCCTCAACGCCCCACTTGGCGAGGATCGCACCGTAGCTGCCGTCGTCGATGATCGCCTGCACGGCGGCCTCAAGCGCCTGAGCCAGCGTGCCCGCGTCCTTGGCGACGGCGAAGCCGAAGGGTGCGGAGTCATACTGCTCACCGATGAGCTCCAGCTTGCCCTTGGTGGCGCTGACGGCGTAGGCGGTGACGGGCGAGTCGGCCGCGAAGCCGGCCGCACGGCCGAGGACGACTGCGTTCGTGATGTCATCCTGGGTGTCGAGCTTGAGGATGCTGATGGGCTCCTTGCCCGCGGCGACGCAGGCCTCGGAGCGTGCCGGGATGTCGTCGGTCTCCTGGTAGGTGGTTGCGCCGGCCGCGATGACGAGGCCACAGGCGTCGTCCGGGTTCAGCGTGCTGCCTGCGGCGGCCGCCCAGCGGGTGCCGGCGGAGTAGTAGTTCACGAAGTCGACGATCTTCTCGCGCTCCTTGGTGTCGGTGAACGATCCCTGGCCGACGTCGTACTTGCCGCCGATCACGCCGGGCAGGATGTTGTCGAACGCGGCACCCTGGTACTCGACCTCGAGTCCCATCTTGGCTCCGACGGCGTCCATCAGCTCGATGGCCCAGCCGGTCGGGGCACCGTCCGGCGTCTTGAACTCGTTCGGCGAGTAGGTCAGGTTGACGCCGACGCGGAGGGTGCCGCTGTCTGCGATCGCGGCCGGGAGGAGGGCGCTGACGGCTTCGTCGGCTCCGACGACCACGGCGTCGCCGGTCGGGGCGGCGGTCGTCGGCGCGTTCTGCACGCAGCCGACGAGGCTGACGGCGAGGAGGGATGCGGCCGCCACGAAGAGCAGGCGGCGGGTGGGGTGAACGGAAGTCAAGGGTGCTCCTTAGTGCGAATCGGGTGTGGATGTGGCTGATGGTGCGGTGGTGAGTGCGAGGTTGAGGGCCGCGGTGTCGACCCCGGCCACCTCGAGGTAGCGGATGACGTCACCGACGCCCGCCACCCCGGAGCGGGCGCCGTGGGCCTCGGTCGCCCTGGCCCCCGCCCCGTTGGCGAAGAGGGCGGCGAGGCCGGCATCCGCGGTGCGGTCCAGGGCGAAAAGGAAGGCGCTGCAGAAGGCGTCGCCCGCGCCGGTGACGTCGACGACGTCGGCGGCGATGCCCGCGACGCTGATCGGCGTGGCGGTCGGGGCGCCGGCGGAGTAGACGATGCAGCCGTCAGCGTCGCGGGTGACGACCAGGTGCGAGAGGCCGCCCGCGATGAGCGCGCCAGCGCAGTCGGACGCACTGCGGCCGGCGCGGAGGCGGTCGAAGCCGATCCGGTTCACGAACAACAGGTCGACGGTGCCGATGAGCTCCAGGTCACCGGGCTCGAGGTCGGCGACGTCGAGGTCGAGCACGATCCGCGTGCCGCTGGCACGGAGGGCGCGGAGGATCTCCAGCGGGGTGAGCGCTCCGTGGCGGAGGCGCCGCAGGTCGCCGATCGAGCTGTACAGGCTCCGCGCGGCGGAGAGCACCTGGAAGCGTTCGGCGTCGAGCTCGAACCGCTGGTCGCCGATGCGCGGGGTGAGCACGACGTGCTGCCCGCCGGAGAGGAAGATCAGGCAGCGCGAGTCGGCCAACTCGTTGTCGACGAGGCACAGCCCGGTGTCGACCCCTCCCGTCTCGAGGTCGGAGAGCAGCCGCTGGCTGATCGCGCCGTCGTTCATCGTGGTGAGGAAGCGGGTGGGCGCGCCGAGTGCCGCGTGCACGGACGCCGCGTTGGCGATCATGCCGCCGACAACGGCGGGCAGCGGGTCGAGCCACGCCTTGTCGCCGAGCGCGGGCCAACTCTCGGCGGTGAAGTACTCGTCGAGGGCGACGTCTCCGACAAAGACGGTGCCGGCGCGGGTCATGCCGCGGCCTCGACCGTCACGGCTCCACCGGTGGGCAGCACCCACTCGTCGGCGATGCTGTCGTCGGCTGTCGCCATCCAGTAGTAGTGCGCCTGCTTGCCGATGCCGTGGCAGGCGGTGTGCCAGATGCCTTCGGCGAGCACGATGACGTCGCCGGGCTGCAGGGTGAAGGCGCGGAGGTCGGCGGCGGCCGGGGCATCGCGAGGGGTGGCGGCCACGGCGACGACGACGGGCTCAGCGGCGCACAGCAACACCTCGCGGGTGTGCTGGTGGCGTTCCATGCCGGTCACGGCGAAGGGGGTGGCGGCGCCGAGAGTGAAGCCGAGGTGCCCCGGCGTCTGGAGCACGGCGGTCAACGACCGCCGGTCGGTCCAGCCGTCGCCGAGCGTCGTCACGACGCGGTCGCCTCCCGCCGCCAGGTCAAAGTATTCACCGAACGGCGAGAAGGCCGCGGCGCTGACCGGCTCAGCGACGAGGGTGCTGGCGGCCTCGGTCATCGCGCACCGTGGGCGATCTGAGTGAGTTCGGCGACGTGCGCGCCGAGCACGTCTCCGTCGTCCTTGCGGGTGTCCTTGAGGAAGCTGCCGACGATGGCGCCGTTGGCGTGGGCGAGCTGGGCGACGCAGTTGTCTGCGGTGACGCCGGCGCCGACGATCAGGGGGAACTCCCCCAGGATGCCGCGGAACTCGGTGATCCGGTCGAGGTTCGTCTCCATGCCGGTTCCCTCGCCGGTGACGACGATGGCGTCGGCGCGCGCCATGCCGAGGCGCAGGTCGGTCTCCAGGTCGTTTCCGCTCAGGTACGGCTGGTACTTGAAGCGCACGCCGCCGAGCACCGCGGCATCCGTGGCCTCGCGCCAGCCGGCCAGCTTCTCGGCGAACGCGGGCTCGTCGTCGGCGGTGAGGTGGCCGGCGACCGAGTCGAGCTGCACGAAGCTGACGCCGTAGGCGGCCGCCAAGGCGAAGCCGCGGGCGTCGTCGTCGAGCACGTTGACGCCGTAGCAGGCCGTCGGACGCTCCTGCTGCAGCCAGCTCAGCACGGCCTCGACGTCGTCGGGGGTGCCGAAGTAGTTCTCGACGATCACGGCGTCGACGCCGTTGCTGTACAGCGTCTCGATCTCACGCTTGGCGATGTCGAGCTTCTCCTCCGGCGTCTCACCCTTGAGGTGCACCATGCCGAGCACCACGGGGGCTGCCGCGATGCGGGCGAGGAAGTCGGTGCGTCTGGAAGTCATGCTGTGTCCTATCGGGAAGAAGCCCGGAGCTCTGCCGGCATCGTGGTGGAAATGTTGAACTCGACCGTGGACGAGTACACGATCTCGATCTGCTCGATCTCGCGGTCGTTCTCGTCGAAGGCGGCGCCGCGCAGGGAGACGAGCGCCGGCCCGTCCTCCGCCTCGCCGAGGATCGCGCGCACCCCGGCATCCGGTGCCAGCGTGCTGAGGGTCAGCTCGGTGCGCCGCGGGTGCACGCCGTACCGGCTGCGCAGGGTGTCGTAGAGCGAGGCGTTCTCGAAGTCGACGTCGTCGAGCCCCGGGAACATCTCGAGCGAGAGGCGGGAGGTGTCCAGCGAGTAGATGCTCTCGACATCGGCGATCCGCACGCCGCGCAACCGCACCAGGTGGAGCGTTGGCACGCCGCCGAGGTCGAGGATCTCGTGGGCGACCACCCGGGAGACGGGCGTGCCGGAGCGGCCCTTCATGGTGTCGCTGAAGCCGCCGAAGTTCCACAGGCTGTGCGTCATCGGCCGGAACTGCACGAAGGTGCCCTTGCCCTGCACGCGGCGCACGAGGCCCTCGTTCACCAGCTCGCCAATGGCCTGCCGCACGGTGCCGCGGGTGGTCTGGAACGTCTCCATGAGCGAGGGCTCAGAGGGGATCGCGTCCCCGTCGACGAGCGCGCCGTTCAGGATGAGCGAGCGCACATGGCGGCCGATCTGGGCGTACAGCGGCTGATAGTCCTGTGACACCATCGTTTGCCTCCCTCAAGCACTTGTATAGACGACCATACAAGCAAAGAAGACGTGGGGCAACGAGGCCCCGTGGAATGGGCTCAACAGGAATGGCGACGGCCAGCGGCTCGCGATCAGACGGTGCCGGCCGCGGCATCCGCCAACGCCTGGATGCGCTGCGCCAGCGCGACGTCCCGTTCGGTCACGCCGCCCGCGTCGTGCGAGCTGAGCTCGAAGGCGATGCGGCCGTAGACAAGCCGCACGTCGGGGTGGTGGTTCAGCTCCTCGGCCACGGCGGCAACCTGGTCGAGCAGGCTCACGGCCCCGGCGAAGTCGCCGGTGGCATACTCCCCGTGCAGTTTGCCCGGTCGATGGCTGAATGCGGTGCCGGCAAGGGTGTCGGCGGTGTCGCTCGGCAGCAGCAATGCGTGGTGTGCGCTCATGACTCCACTCTGCGCGCCGCCGCTGCAAAGCACAACGGCCGGCCCCTCTCGGGACCGGCCATTGCTGTGTTGCTGAGTTGCTGAGTGACTAGACGAGCGAGCGCAGCACGTACTGCAGGATGCCGCCGTTGCGGTAGTAGTCAGCCTCACCCGGGGTGTCGATGCGTACCACGGCGTCGAACTCGACGACGGCCTTGCCGGCCGGCGAGTTGTCGGTCGGGGTGGCGACGACGCGAACCGTCTTCGGGGTGGTGCCGTTGTTCAGCTCCTCCAGGCCCAGGATCGAGACGGACTCGGTGCCGTCCAGGCCCAGCGACGCCCAGCTCTCGCCGGTCGGGAACTGCAGCGGAACGACGCCCATGCCGATGAGGTTGGAGCGGTGGATGCGCTCGAAGCTCTCGGTGATGACGGCCTTGACGCCCAGGAGGCTGGTGCCCTTGGCTGCCCAGTCACGCGAGGATCCGGAGCCGTACTCCTTGCCACCGAAGATCACCAGCGGGATGCCGGCGGCCTGGTAGTTCTGGCTGGCGTCGTAGATGAACGACTGCGGTGCGCCCTCCTGCGTGAAGTCGCGGGTGTAGCCGCCCTCCACGTTGTCGAGAAGCTGGTTGCGCAGACGGATGTTGGCGAACGTGCCACGGATCATGATCTCGTGGTTGCCGCGACGCGAGCCGTACGAGTTGAAGTCCTTGCGCTCGACACCGTGCTCGACGAGGTACTGACCGGCGGGGCTGTCGGCCTTGATGTTTCCGGCGGGGCTGATGTGGTCGGTGGTGACCGAGTCGCCCAGCTTGGCCAGGACGCGGGCGCCCTGGATGTCGCTGACCGGGGTGGTCTCCATCGTCATGCCGTCGAAGTACGGGGGGCGGCGCACGTAGGTCGACGTCTCGTCCCACTCGAAGACCGCACCGGCGGGGGTCTCCAGCGAACGCCAACGCTCGTCACCCTCGAAGACACCGGCGTACTGGGTCTTGAACATGCCCTCGTTGATCGAGTTGTCGATTGTGGACTGCACCTCGGCGGCATCCGGCCAGATGTCCTTGAGGAACACGTCGTTGCCATCCTGGTCCTGGCCCAGTGCGTCCACCTCGAAGTCGAAGTTCATCGAGCCGGCGATGGAGTACGCGATGACCAGCGGCGGGCTGGCCAGGTAGTTCATCTTGACGTCGGGGCTGATGCGACCCTCGAAGTTGCGGTTACCGGAGAGGACGGCCGTGACGGCGAGGTCCTGCTCGTTGATGGCGGTCGAGATCTCGTCGAGCAGCGGGCCCGAGTTGCCGATGCACGTGGTGCAGCCGTAGCCGACGGTGTAGAAGCCGAGGGCCTCGAGGTCGGCGGTGAGGCCTGCCTTGGCGTAGTAGTCGGTGACGACCTTGGAGCCGGGAGCCAGCGTGGTCTTGACCCACGGCTTGGCCTTGAGGCCCTTCTTGACGGCGTTGCGGGCCAGCAGGCCGGCGGCGAGCATCACGGAGGGGTTGGAGGTGTTGGTGCACGAGGTGATCGCGGCGATGGCGACGGCACCGTGGTCGAGCACGAAGTTCTCGCCGGTGGCCAGCGTCACGTCGGTCGGCTTGGAGACCGAGGCGGGTGCGTGGCTGCGGTGCACGTGGTGGTGATGGTTGTGCTCGTCTTCCGCCGAGTTCGAGGGCGGGTCGGATGCCGGGAAGGACTCGGAGATCTCGAGGTCGACCAGGTCGTGCTCGACGTCTGCGTAGTTGAGGAGGTCCTTCTCGAACGCCGACTTGGAGCCGCTGAGCTCGATGCGGTCCTGCGGGCGCTTCGGGCCGGCGATGGACGGGACAACGGTGGAGAGGTCGAGCTCCATGTACTCGCTGTACACCGGCTCGAGCTCCGGGTCGTGCCAGAGCTTCTGCACCTTGGCGTAGGCCTCGACGAGGTCGATCTGCTCTGCGTCGCGAGCGGTCAGGCGCATGTAGTCGAGCGTGACGTCATCGATCGGGAACATGGCGGCCGTTGAGCCGAACTCCGGGCTCATGTTTCCGATGGTGGCGCGGTTGGCCAGCGGCACGGACGCGACGCCCTCACCGTAGAACTCGACGAACTTGCCGACGACGCCGTGCTTGCGCAGCATGTCGGTGATCGTGAGCACGACGTCGGTCGCGGTCACGGCGGTCGGGATGGCCCCGGTCAGCTTGAAGCCGACGACCTTGGGGATGAGCATGGAGACGGGCTGGCCGAGCATGGCCGCCTCGGCCTCGATGCCGCCGACGCCCCAGCCCAGCACGCCCAGGCCGTTGACCATGGTGGTGTGCGAGTCGGTGCCGACACAGGAGTCGGGGTAGGCCTGCAGCACGCCGCTGACCTCACGGGTCATGGTGACGCGGGCCAGGTACTCGATGTTGACCTGGTGCACGATGCCGGTTCCGGGCGGGACGACCTTGAAGTCTTCGAATGCCGTCTGGCCCCAGCGCAGGAACTGGTAGCGCTCACCGTTGCGCTCGTACTCGATCTCGACGTTGCGCTCGAGGGCGTTCTCGGTGCCGAACAGGTCGGCGATGACGGAGTGGTCGATGACCATCTCTGCCGGCGCGAGCGGGTTGATCTTGTTGGGGTCGCCGCCGAGGGCCGCAACGGCCTCACGCATGGTGGCGAGGTCGACGATGCAGGGAACACCGGTGAAGTCCTGCATGATCACGCGGGCGGGCGTGAACTGGATCTCGGTGTCAGGCTCGGACTCGGGAACCCACGAGCCGAGGGCCTCGATCTGCGACTTGGTGACGTTCGCACCATCCTCGGTGCGGAGCAGGTTCTCCAGAAGCACCTTGAGGCTGAACGGGAGCTTCTCGTACCCGGGGACGGTGTCGACACGGAAAATCTCGTAGTCGGTCTCACCGACCCGGAGGGTGTCTTTTGCTCCAAAGCTGTTTACTGCAGACACGTGGCCGTCTCCTTTGCTGGGCGCCGCCAGATGCGCGGCATGTGTTCAATCTTCGCGGCCGCACTGCGCATTCTGCCAGCAAGGTTAGCCTAAGTCGGCTGCACCGGTCAGGGCTGATTCGGCGGAAGATTTTATCTCGATGTCGAGATAACTGTAGCAGGAGGGAGGAGGGTCTCAGGGGCGCCGCGCCGCGGCATCCGTCGCTTTGGGATAGACGGCCCGAACGATCAACCACGACACGATGAGCAGCAGGGCATAGAGCGGAACGCCCATGAGCAGCTTGGTCACGGCCAGGCCTTCGACGTTGTTGGCGAAGTAGAGAGGCAGCTGCACCACGAGGCGCAGCGCGAACAGCCCGAACCAGCAGGCGGTGAGCAGCTGCATCGCCTGGAACCGACGCTTGTTCTGGCGCCAGGCCAGGCCGTCGCCCATCAGGTAGCCGGCTGCCAGGCCGATCAGCGGCCAGCGCACCAGCATCGAGACGAGCAGGACGAGGGCGTAGACCGCGTTCGTGATGAGCCCTAGAACGAAGTTGTCTGCGCCGTTTCCCGTCCAGAGGGCGAGGGCGGCAGACACCACGACGCCGATCAGTCCGGCGACGGCCTGCATGACGGGCGTCTTGGCGACGATGCGCAGGAGAGTGAAGACGGCGGCCAACGCCACAGACAGCCCGAGGGCCCAGTTGAGGTTCTGGGTGAAGCTGAAGATGACCAGGAAGACCAGGCCGGGCACGATCGTCTCGGCGAGACCGCGGATGCCACCGAGGGCGCCCAGCATGTCGCGCGGCGAGAGCCGCTCGTCTTCGGCCAGTTTGCCGAGGCCCGCCTTGCGGGCGGCATCGGCGAGCTGGCTTCCGAAACTGGCCACCGGCTCCAACGGCTCGCCGCCGTGCTGACCGTCGCTGTTTCGGTCGTCGCCCTGCTCGTCCTTCTGGTCAGACACTGTGCAGCGGGTCAGACATCGGTCGGGGTGTCGGCTGCCGGGGCGGCCGGCATCCGCAGCGGGATCAGGTCACGCGGCGGCATCGGCGTGGTGCCACGCACGACGACGATGCTGCGGAACAGCTCCTCGACGGCCGCGGCGGCGTCCGGGTTGACGGCCGCCTCACCGGCGATGACACCGCGGAGGAACCAGCGCGGTCCGTCGACACCGACGAAACGGGCCAGACGGGTGCCGCCCGGCGTTCCGGATCCGGCCGCGACGGGGATCTGGGCGAGCAGCTCGGGCCCGAAGGTGCCCTCACGGAGGGTGGTCGTGCCGCCCTGGCGTGCGATCTGCTCGGAGATCTGCTCGCGAATCTCGTGCCACAGGCCGCTGGAGCGGGGCGCGGCGAACGGCTGCACCTGCAGCGTCGAGTTTGCGTAGTCGAGGCCGATCGCCACGACGCGCTTGCTCTCCTCCTCGATCTCGAGGCGGAGGTGCAGGCCCTCGCGCGGCAGGATGCGGACGCCGCCGAGGTCGACGTAGGGGCGAACCGGGTTCGCCTCGCTGTCGTCGAGCGGGCCGTTCTCTGCGCGGTCCTCTGGTGCGGACTTGGGGTGCTCCACCGGCAGGTCGCCGATGTTCTCAACGTCGCTCACGCGATGCCTCCTGAAGTTGGGGTGGCACTGCCGATTGGCGCAGTGCCGGTCGATCCGAAGCCGCCTTCGCCGCGGGCGCTGCCCGGCAGCGTGTCGACGGGAATGAAGCGCGCCTGCGCGACGGGCATGATGATGAGCTGCGCGATGCGGTCGCCCGGGGCGATCTGGAAGGGCTCACTCTGATCGGTGTTGAGCAGAGCGACCTTGATCTCGCCGCGGTAGCCCGCGTCCACGGTGCCCGGGCTGTTCACGATGGTGATGCCGTGCTTGGCGGCCAGGCCGCTCCGCGGAACCACGAATGCGGCGTATCCGGCCGGCAATGCGATCGAGACGCCGGTGCCGACGAGTGCACGCGCGCCGGGCGCGAGAGTCACCGACTCCGCGGAGTGCAGGTCTGCGCCCGCATCGCCCGGGTGGGCGTAGTGGGGCAGCACGGATGCCGTGATCAATACTTCAACGCTTTCAGCCACGTGTCGAGGGTAGTGCAGAACTCTGATCGAATAGAGACATGCCTGAAAACCTCGATACCGCGCCCCCGTTTATGACGAGCGGCTCTGGCCGAACCCGTGGATGTTCGTTTCCACCGCCCTGGTGATCCCCGCGAGCATCCTCGTGTTGGCCCCGATCAGCGTGCCGGCAGGGATCGTGACCGCGATCATCCTGTATGCCGGATGCGTCGGCCTGCTGCTGCTCGCCTCACCGCGGATCACGTTGACCGCTGATCGACTCACGGCTGGTCGGGCCAGTGTGCCGATCGCCGCCGTGGCCGCGGCCACAAGCTGTGAAGGTGCCGAGGCTTTTGCCGAACGAGGCCCCCGACTGGATGCGCGCGCGTGGTTGCTGATCCGCGGTTGGGTGAAGTCGGTCGTGAAGGTGGAGTTGAGCGACCCGAGCGACCCCACCCCGTACTGGTTGCTCTCGAGCCGCCGCCCAACAGAATTGGCCGCCGCGATCAATCGATCGCGACGGCCAGAAACTGGTTTTCCTGCTGCCTAGGCTGCGCACTCCAGGCAGATCGGCCCGAGCTTGGACTCGTGGTCGATCTGTGAGCGGTGCTTCACCAGGAAGCAGCTCACACACGTGAATTCGTCTGCCTGCGGGGCAGCACGACCACGTCGAGATCGAGGTCGGAGAGATCGGCGCCAGGCAGTTCGAAGCCACCGGGATTGTCGGCGTCTTCGACATCAACGACGCCCGACATCTTGTCAGGTACTCGTTCTTTCAACGCCTCGATCGAATCAGAATCGTCGTCTGTTTTACGAGGTGCGTCGTAATCCGTTGCCATACCCATCCACTTCCATTTACTGCCGCCAGAACAAAAATCGGCGGCCATAGTTTGCAACAAAGCGCGGCGAATAGCAAACCCTTGTGCCGCACTTTTTCGCTCTATCCGTGCAGAACTTCCGGCACGCCCGGTCTATTCCCCGAATTGGGTGTTTCGCGTGGCATCCTTGGCTTCGATAGCCAGCGCGAAAGGGCTCAACGCAATGCAGGAACTCAAGGTAATCGGCGTCGAGAACGGGGCGCTGCTTGTCGCCTCAGACGAGGGCGATCGCTATCGCATCGTCATCGACGATGTCTTGCAGTCGCGGCTGCGCCAGGCACAGCCGGAGGCGGCGAACAGCCCCAAGCTCTCGCCGCGAGAGGTCCAGGCCTACATTCGCTCCGGCATGTCTGCCGATGATGTCGCCGCGGTCACCGGCGCCTCGCTGGAGTACATCCAGCGTTTCGAGGGCCCCGTCGTCGCCGAGCGCGAGCACATGGTGTCGTCGGCGCTGGGCGTTCCCGTGCACACCGCGATTGACCCGGAGCCGGCCGATGAGGCCATGAACTTCGGCACCGTCATTCGTGAACGCCTCGCCTCGCTCGGCGCGCACGGTGAGCGCTGGGCCAGCTGGAAAGAGCCGGCAGGCGGATGGGTGATCAAGTTGGCCTTCACCGCTGACGGGATCGACCACGACGCACGCTGGGGCTTCGAGCCGAAGAAGCTCACCCTCTCCCCCTTGAACTCTGAGGCCGTCACGCTGTCGCAGCAGGGCGAGATCAGCGGCTCGCTGATCCCCCGGCTGCGCGCCGTCGGCCACGACACCACCATCGACGAGTCGCGCTTCGACAGCGGGGCGTTCACGTTCCGCGACCCGCTGATCGGCGATGACCCGGGCGACGTCGTCTCGCAGCTGGAGCCGATGCCGTACGGCCGTGCCGCGTCGTCCAGCCCCGCCGCCAGCAAGGCGGCCATCAAGCGCGCCGACGAGCCGGCACCTTCGCTGAGCGAGACCGCCGATCTGCTGGAGGCGCTGCGCCGCCGCCGCGGGGAGCGCGAGGCCGCGTCATCCACCGTGGCCGACGCCCGCCCCGCGCCGACGGTGCCGATTGCGCCCATCGCCCCGGCCGCGCCCACCGGGCCGACCGCGGTTCCGGCCGCCGCTGCTGCTCCTGCTCCGGCTGCGCCCGTTGAGTCCCCGGCCGCGCCGGCCGCTGACTCCTCCGACAGCGCGGACGAGGCCCCGTCCAACCCCACGCTGCGCCTCTGGGGCGCCGCCAGCAGGCCCGCCAGCACGACCGCTCCCGCGGCCGCGCCCGCCGATCCCAGCCCCGCCGTGGCGCCCGCCGTGGCCCGCGGCAAGAAGGGCCGAGCCTCGATGCCGAGCTGGGACGAGATCGTCTTCGGCGCGCGCACGGACGACGACCTGGCCTAGACGGTCCGGTTAGGACGAGTCCGGTCAGGACGCGTCCGGTCAGGACGCGTCCGGTCAGGACGCGTCCGGTCAGGACGCGTCCGGTTGGGCAGCCAGCGCGGGGTCTTCTGGCGCCGTCTCTGACGTTGTCTCTGGCGCTGAGGCAGCGCGCTGCCTCCGGGCGGGGGCCAGCCAGAGCAGGAACAGCCCTCCGACGAGGAGCCCCCAGAACGCCGATCCGATGCCGACGATCGAGACCCCGGATGCGGTGACCAGGAACGTGGCAATGGCGCTGACGCGGTGCTCTGGCTCCTCGAGGGCGCCGGCGACCGAGCTGGCCAGCGCGCCGAGCAGCGCCAGGCCTGCGACGGCGAGGATGATCACGGGCGGCGCGGCGGCGACCAGTGCGGCTGCGGCGCCGGCGCCCACGCCGAGCGCGAGGTAGACGAAGCCAGAGCTGACGGTCGCGACCCAGCGCTTCGAGCGGTCCGGGTGCGCCTCCGGGCTGGCCATGAGCGCCGCCGTGATCGCCGCGAGGTTGATCACGTGCCCGCCGAACAACGCTCCCCCGGCCGAGGCCAGCCCGGTGGTCAGCAGCACCGGGCGCGGGGCTACGGTGTAGCCGAACGTCGACATCACGGCGAAGCCGGGCACGTTCTGGCCGGCCATGGTCACGATGAACAGCGGCAGCCCGAGGCTGACGATCACGGCAGGCTCGAACACGGGTGCCACGAACTCCAGCCGGGGCAGCACGCCGTGGCCGGCGAACACGCCGGGCCCGGCGATGACCGCGATGCCGATCGCCGCCACGAGCATCGCACCGGGAACCGCCCAGCGCGGGGCGAGCCGGGCCAGCAGCAGCCAGACCAGGATCATCGGCACGGCCACGAGCGGCTGCTCGATGGTGGCGGTCACGGGTGCGACACAGATGGGGAAGAGGATGCCGGCCAGCATCGCCCCGGCGATGGGCTTCGGGATGCCCGTGATCACCCGGCCGAGTGCAGGCCACAGCCCGCACAGCACGATGAGCGCTGCACACACGAGGAACGCGCCGACCGCCGCCGCGAAGTTGCCCGTCGTCGCGCCAGCCGCCAACAGCAGGGCGGCACCCGGCGTCGACCAGGCGAAGGAGATGGGCACCTTGCTCAGCCAGGGCACCACGATGCAGCACAGCCCGACGGCCAGGCAGAGAGCGAAAAGCCCGGATGCGGCCTGCGCGTCGCTCGCGCCGACGGCGCTGAGCCCGGCGATGACCACGGCGAAGGAGCTGGCGAAACCGGTGATCGCGGCGACGATGCCGGCGAAGATCGCTTGGAGGATGCCCGTGCCCTTCGTCTGGTTGGCCTACGCGACGTTGCGTGACCCGGCCGGTTTAGGCCGACTTCTCCTGGCGGCGCGCCTTGTGGGGAACAATCGTGGGGGCCGCGTTCTCGAGCACGGCGGCCTGGGTGACAACGACACGTGCCACCTCCTCGCTGGATGGCACCTCGAACATGATCGGCCCGAGCACCTCCTCCATGATGGCGCGGAGGCCTCTGGCCCCGGTCTGCCTGAGCACGGCGAGGTCGGCGATGGCTTCCAGCGCCGCCGGCTCGAACTCGAGCTCGACGCCGTCGTACTCGAACATGCGCTGGTACTGGCGCACGAGGGCGTTCTTCGGCTTCGTCAGGATCTCCATCAGCGCCACCTGGTCGAGTTGGGTGACGGTGGTGACGACGGGGAGGCGGCCGATGAACTCGGGGATCAGCCCGAACTTCTGCAGGTCCTCCGGCAGCACCTCGCTGAACAGGTTCTTGTCGTCGCCCTTCACGTGCAGTGGGGCGCCGAAGCCGATGCCCTTCTTGCCCGCACGCGAGGAGATGATCTCTTCCAGCCCGGCGAAGGCGCCGGCCACAATGAAGAGCACGTTGGTGGTGTCGATCTGGATGAACTCCTGGTGCGGGTGCTTGCGTCCGCCCTGCGGCGGCACGGAGGCGACGGTGCCTTCCAGGATCTTCAGCAGCGCCTGCTGCACGCCCTCACCGGAGACATCGCGAGTGATTGACGGGTTCTCGGCCTTGCGGGCGATTTTGTCGACCTCGTCGATGTAGATGATGCCGGTCTCGGCGCGCTTCACGTCGTAGTCTGCGGCCTGGATCAGCTTGAGCAGGATGTTCTCGACGTCTTCACCGACGTAGCCGGCCTCGGTCAGCGCCGTGGCATCCGCGACCGCGAAGGGCACGTTGAGGCGCTTGGCGAGTGTCTGGGCCAGATAGGTCTTGCCGCAGCCGGTCGGGCCGATCAGCAGGATGTTGGACTTGGCGATCTCGATGTCGTCCTTGACATCGGCCGGCCCGATCGAGCTGCGGGCACGCACGCGCTTGTAGTGGTTGTAGACGGCGACGGCCAGCGCGCGCTTGGCGGGCTCCTGACCGATGACGTACTCCTCGAGGAAGCCGAAGATCTCTTTGGGCTTGGGCAGCTCGAAGTCGCCGGTGGCCTCCTCGCCGGATTCGGCCAGTCGCTCCTCGATGATCTCGTTGCAGAGTTCGACACACTCGTCGCAGATGTAAACGCCCGGCCCGGCGATGAGCTGCTGGACCTGCTTCTGGCTCTTCCCGCAGAAGGAGCACTTGAGCAGATCGGCGCTTTCACCTATGCGTGCCATCTGTCCGCCTCCTCAGCGACTTGATTTCCTGTGTCGAAACGCGTGTTCCGGAACGTCTCCGAGCCTAGCCTGTGCTGCGGACATCCCGCCGATCGACGCCCGCAGAAACGCCAACGAGTCTCAACCAGACGTCTAGCCTTTTCCGCCGCCGGCATCGCTCAACTCCCACGCGGTCACCGCCACGTCTCCCCCGCGATGATGTCGAGCTTCACCGGCCAGGAGCCACGCTCCAACCCGGGATACATCGCAGCGTGCAGCTCGTAGGTGGCAAGCTGCCCCTCCGTCGCCATCGCGTCCCAACCGATGCTCGCTTTCGCGTAACCGCCGGGCTCGAGGGTGATCGCTTGCGCCCCCGCATCGCCCGCCATGAAGGATCGCCCGTGCTTGAGCGTGACGGCGATCTCGGAGCCGCCCGCATCGGCGAACGCGATATCGGGATAGCCGTTCAGGGTGCAGGGCTCCTCGCTGAAGTTCATGGCGCGGATCGTCTGCACCCGGTGACCGGTCGCGGCGTCGCGATCGCTCAAGAGCACCAGTGCCTGTTCCGGCGTGCACCACGATGCGTCGATCTCGCCTACCGCTGGCAGCTGGGTGGGCGGCGGCGACACCGTCAGATCGGGGTCGGGCACTGCGCCGACGGTGTGGCCCTCATCGATCGCCGCGAGGTCGGCCTGCTGTACCCGTCCCGCGCGATACCCGGTGAAATAGGCGAAAGCGGATGCCAGCATCGCGACGGCCAGCAGCGCGGCGAGCGTGCGGCGGAATCGTGTGGGCCGCTCCGCAGGAGCGGTGGCCGAGCCGACGACCGCGACCAGTGCGGGCAGCCAGCCCCAGACCAGCCCCCAGTAGCCGCTCTGCAGCAGGTACTCCCCACCGGGTTCAGCAGGAACCCCGCCCGAGCGGGTGGGAAGCCGGCGATGACCTGGCTCACAGCCCAGGGCAGTGTGGCGAGGAAGCCACTGGCGATCGCGACGAACCAGAGCACGAGGAAGCGTGTCCGGCGTGACTGGTCGGGTTCGGCGAGGGCGCGAGCCAGCCACAGGTAGAGGAGGAACACCACGGCTGTCGAGGCCAGCACGGCGACCACCGGCCACGGCATCGGGAGCTGCCACACCCCGCCCGGAATCGTTTCCGGGACGGCATGCACGATGAACTGACGGGGAGCGAGCGAGTTCCAGGCAATGAATGCGTAGGCGGCGGCGCTCGACAGCCACAGGGCTGCCGCAAGCGCGCTCGCGTACAGAAGTGATCGTGTTCCCCCGGACGACGTCATCCGATGAGCATACGGGGTGCCCACGCCGCGTTCGACGCTTGAGCGCTACGACTCGGTGGCGAAGAGGTGCCGCAAGTATCGCTCCGGCGACTGCATGTACGAGCGCCAGTGCGCAACCAGCTGGAGGTCGGCCCAGGAGGTCTCGCGGATCCCCCCGTCGCCGAGCTCCAGGATGTGCGCCCCCGGCAGCGCGGCCAGCACGGGCGAGTGCGTCGCGCAGATCACCTGGCTGCCGCGGTCGACCATGTCGCGGAGCCCGACCATCCAGTTCAAGGTGGAGGCGAAGGACAGCGCCGCCTCTGGCTCGTCGAGGCACACCAGCCCGGTCACGTAGCGGGGATGGTTGAGCTTGTTCTCAAGCAGGTCGTTGAAGGACTCGCCGTGGCTGAGCGAGTGCAGGTGCGTGTCTGGGCTGTTGTCGAGCGACTCCAGGTAGCTGTAGTAGCCGTGCATGGTCTCAGCCCGCAAGAAGAAGCCGTCACGCGGTGCGGACAGGCCGCGCTCGATCCGCAGCCAGTCGCTGAGCGGCGACTCGGTGGCCCGCGTCGTGTGTGTGCCCCGACTGCTGCCGCCTTCCGGGGCAGGCCGGCCGCGACGGCGATGCCCTCGAGCAGCGTGGACTTGCCGCTCCCGTTCTCGCCGACCAGGAAGGTCACGCCAGCGGGGAACTCGATCCCTTCGCTGAGAACCTGGGCGATGGCCGGGATACTCGCCGGCCACACGCCAGGATCGAATTCTGCACCCTGATACGCAGAAACGCGACGGATGGGCCGGCGATCGTGCTGCCAGTCATCCGTCGCGTTCATGCGGCGCTACTCGGTGTTACTTGGTCAGGGCCGCGAGGCTCTTGCGCGAGGTGAGCACCTGGTCGATCAGACCGTACTCGAGTGCCTCGTCGGCGCTCAGGATCTTGTCGCGGTCGATGTCCTTGTTCACCTGTGCCGCGTCGCGGTTCGAGTGCTTGGCCAGCGTCTCCTCGAGCCAGGTGCGCATGCGCAGGATCTCCTTGGCCTGGATCTCGATGTCGGAGGCCTGGCCGCGGCCGGCCTCGCCGACGGCGGGCTGGTGGATCAGGATGCGGGCGTTCGGCAGGGCCAGACGCTTGCCGGGGGCGCCGGCTGCGGTCAGCACGGCAGCGGCGGAGGCCGCCTGGCCGAGAACGATGGTCTGCACCTGCGGGCGGATGTACTGCATCGTGTCGTAGATGGCCGTCATCGCGGTGAAGGATCCACCGGGTGAGTTGATGTACATCTGGATGTCGCGGTCCGGGTCCATGCTCTCGAGCACGAGGAGCTGGGCCATCACGTCGTCGGCGGAGGCGTCATCCACCTGGACGCCGAGGAAGATGATGCGGTCCTCGAACAGCTTGGCGTAGGGGTCCTGGCGCTTGTAGCCGTAGGCTGTGCGCTCCTCGAAGCTGGGCAGGATGTAGCGAGAGCCGGGTGCCTGCATGCTGGAGAATGCGGTGCCACCGAAGCTGGGGGTCGTCATAGTCGTCTCTTCGTTTCTTCTCGAATTGTCGATGCTCGGGGGCTTACTTGGTTTCGGTTCCGCCGCCGCCGGTGACATCCAGCGCGGATTCGCGGATGTGGTCGACGAAGCCGTACTCGAGGGCCTGCTCGGCGTCGAACCAGCGGTCGCGGTCTCCGTCGGCGTTGATCTGCTCGACGCTCTTGCCGGTCTGCGCGGCGGTGATCTCAGCGAGGCGGCGCTTCATGTCGTTGATGAGCTGGGCCTGCGTCTGGATGTCACTGGAGGTTCCACCGAAGCCACCGTGCGGCTGGTGCAGCAGCACGCGGGCGTTCGGGGTGATGTAGCGCTTGCCCTTGGTGCCAGCGGTCAGCAGAAGCTGGCCCATGGATGCCGCCATGCCGATGCCGACGGTGACGATGTCGTTCGGCACGAACTGCATGGTGTCGTAAATGGCCATGCCAGCCGTGATCGAGCCACCGGGCGAGTTGATGTAGAGGTAGATGTCGCGCTTGGAGTCTTCGGCGGCCAGCAGCAGAAGCTTGGCGGCGATCTCGTTGGCGTTGTCATCGCGCACCTCGGAACCGAGCCAGATGATGCGGTCTTTCAGCAGTCGATCAAAAACGCTGGTGGCTACCAGAGGTTCAGCCATGTTGTCGCTCCGTTTCAGTTAACGCGGTATGACGAATCTATCGGAGCGGGGGCACGGGAACAGCGGTGTTCGCCGTGGGCAGATCGCGAGTCCCGGCGCGGGCCGTCCGTCAGGGGGCGGTGAGTGCCTTGGCGTAGGCCGTGACGCTGCGCTGGTATCGCGGAAGATGGGGCACCAGGGCGAGCAGGGCGACCTGTGTCGCCTCCCGGCCCGGCGTGCTGCTCGCATCGCTGCCCGCCAGCGCGAGGGCCAGGAATGCGGCAGCGGCTCCCGCGTACATGCCGCCCGGGTGGGCGGCCAGCTCGGCGCGGAGCATCGAGATGGCCTCGTCGGCACGACCGAGGTTGCGCAGCGTGCTGGCCAACTGGATCACGGCCTGCGCCCGCTCGTCCTCCGGCAGTCCCAGCGCGAGGGCGCGCCGGTAGCGCGGCTCGGCCTGTGCCTCCAGCCCGGCCGAGTCCCTGGCGCCGGCCGACTGGAACAACGACAGAGCGTCGTCGTCCGGCCACTCGGCCGCCAGCTCGTCGATGCGGTCGATGACCTCGGCGTTGTTCAACGAGGCGTCGGCCCAGACGGCGTCGACGCGCGCCTGCCACTCTGTACGGCGGTCCATGCGATCTCCTGGGGTGCTCGAGGGTGGAACAAGGGGGTGCAATAGAACGAGGGCCGGATGCCAGCGGCATCCGACCCTCGTTCAGGACAAGCGTGTGACTACTTGGCAGCCTCGGCGTCGTCGGCCTTGGCGGCCTTCTTCGCAGCGGGCTTCTTCGCGGCCGGCTTCTCGTCGGAAGCCTTCTTCTCGTCGGAGTCCTTCTTGGCGGCAGCCTTCTTGGCCGGAGCCTTCTTGGCGGGCTTCTCGGCCTCAGCCTCGGCCTCTGCCTCGTCCTCACCGTTGTCGACAGCGGTGAACTCGGCCAGGTCGACGACCTTGCCGTTGGCGTCGGTGACGACAGCCTTGCCGAGGATGATCGCGAGGGCCTTGTTGCGGGCAACCTCTCCGACCATGGCCTGGATCTGGCCGTTCTCGCTGAGCACCTGAACGAACTCGCTCGGGTTCATGCCGTACTGCGCTGCACCCTGGATGAGGTACTGCGAGAGCTCGTCCTGGCTGACCTTGACCTCTTCGGCCTCGGCGATTGCGTCGAGCAGGATCTGGGTGCGGAAGGTCTTCTCGCTGGACTCGGTGACCTCTGCGCGGTGCTCGTCGTCCTCAAGGCGACCCTCACCCTCGAGGTGGCGGTTCACCTCGTCCTCAACGAGGGAGACGGGAACGGGAACCTCAACGAGCTCGTGCAGCTTGTCGATGAGGAGGTCGCGTGCCTGGCCGCCCTGGGCGAAGGTCTTGTTGCCCTCAACCTGCTTGACGAGGCTCTCGCGCAGCTCGGCGATGGTGTCGAACTCGCTGGCGATCTGGGCGAAGTCGTCGTCTGCTGCGGGAAGCTCGCGCTCCTTGACCGCGGTGACGGTGACGGTGATGAGAGCGGTCTCGCCCTCACGGTCGCCGCCGAGCAGCTTGGACTCGAAGGTGGTGGTCTCGTCGGCCGAGAGCGAGTCGAGGGCCTCGTCGATGCCCTCGATCAGCTCGCCGGAGCCGACCTCGTAGGAGATGCCGCTGGCGTTGTCGACCTCGTCGTCGCCGATCTTGGCGTTGAGGTCGATGGTGACGAAGTCACCCTTCTTGGCGGGGCGGTCGACCGTGACGAGCGTGCCGAAGCGGCTGCGGAGCTTCTCGAGCTCTGCGTCAACGTCCTCGTCTGCGATCTCGGCTGCATCAACCGTGAGGGCGATACCGGCCAGCTCGGGCAGCGTGAGCTCGGGGCGCACGTCGACCTCGATGGAGAGGAGCAGGTCGCCGGAGAAGTCCTTGTCGGAGGGCCACTCGACGATGTCGGCGGCCGGGCGGCCCAGCGGGCGCAGGTCGTGCTCAGCGACGGCGAGACGGTAGAAACCGTCGAGGCCCTCGTTGACGGCGTGCTCGATGACGGCACCCTTGCCCACGCGCTGGTCGAGGATCGCGGGAGGAACCTTGCCCTTGCGGAAGCCGGGAACGCTGACCTGCTCGGCGATGTGGCCGTAAGCGTGGGTGATGCTGGGCTTCAGCTCTTCGGGCGAAACCGAGATGGTCAGCTTGGCGCGCGTCGGGCTGAGCATTTCAACCGAAGTGTTTGGCATTGTGGCAATTCTCCTAGACGTCAAAAGTTCTGCTGGGATGTCTCACGACGTGGTCGGGGCGACAGGATTCGAACCTGCGACCTCTCGGTCCCAAACCGAGCGCTCTACCAAGCTGAGCTACGCCCCGAGTCAGTGCCGCAACCCGTCGTGCCTTCTCTGCCGCTGCATGCATAGTTGCACGCGAGCAGAAAGGCCTCGGCAAGTCTAGTGCACTGTTTCGGATGCGCTCGCGCAACGGCAAAGTGTACGAGGCACGTCAAAAGCTGTACTAACATTATTCGAGTGCCTACAGCTGTAGGCCACGGGGATGTAGATCAATGGTAGATCCTCAGCCTCCCCGACAACTAAAAATACCCAGAGTTGGATGCCGGAAATCCCCGGAATCACGCGAATCTGGGGCTGTAGCTTAGTGGTAAAGCCTCTGTCTTCCAAACAGATGATGCGAGTTCGATTCTCGTCAGCCCCTCCAAAAGTAAAGGGCCGCAACCGAATGGTTGCGGCCCTTTCTGCATTCACCCGCCCCGCCGTTAACCACCCCGCGGCGGGACGTAGTCGAATGTCGAGATGAAGTACAGGCAGAGCGCGATGCTGATGAGCATCGCGCCAACCGGGGCCAGCCACGCCCATTTGCCGACCGGGGAGATGAGCAGGGCGAAGCCGGCCACGCCGCCGACGAGGGGCATCAGCCAGACGCTGGCGAACGCGAACTTGGGGCCGTCCCCGAATCGTCTCAGCTCGTCGCGGCCGATCCCGACTCCTGCCAGCTCGTTGGCGCTCCACAGGATGTGGGACGTCAGTACGATCGCGAGGAGGCCCTGGCCGAGCAGCAGAATGACGGTCACGATGACGCCTGCTCGTCCGATCTCGATCGGCCCGGCCGGGGCGCTGCCCGTCTCTGCAGCCATCGCACGCCCCCTCGTCCATCTAGTCGGATACATCCTGTCCCGTCCCGGCCGAGGGGGTTGACAGCACTCGCGGACACGGCAAAAGTGCTGGTACGAGCCGATCGTCGCGTCGGCGGCCGTGAGCAGGTCCTCCGAGGGGAGGAGAGCGATGACGCCATCGAGTTCCGCCGAGCCCGGCCCCTCCGGCCGCGAACCGAAGCGGCTGCCGCGGCATCCGGCATCGCGGCTGGCCGAGCGCTGGACGAACGTCGACGGTGTCGACATCTTCTACCGGGAGTCCCCCGTGCCCCCGGACGCCCCCGTCATGCTGCACCTGCACGGCTTCGGCCTCTCCGGCCGCTACCTGCTTCCCACGGCCGAACGGCTGATGGACGACTTCCACACCTTCGTTCCCGACCTGCCCGGCTTCGGCCGGAGCGGCAAGCCCGCGAAGGCACTCGATGTGCCCGATCTGGCGCACGCCGCCGCACGCTTCCTGGATGACCGTGGGGTCGAGACGGCCACTCTCATCGGCAACTCCATGGGTTGCCCGGTCATCCTCGAGTTCGCCCACCTCTACCCGGAACGGATCGACCGCGCGATCCTCGTCTCGCCCGCAGGCGGCCTGCACAACCAGCCGCTGTCGCGTGCCATGAGCCAGCTGGCGCGCGACGGCAAACGGGAGCCGCGCGAGATGATGGCGGTCGCGACACCCGATTACCTCCGCTTCGGCGTGTCGAGCACGGTCAGGATGTTCCACGCCCTCACCCACTACCCCTCGCTCGACCGACTGTTGGAGCTGACGATCCCGACCCTGGCCGTCCTCGGCAGCCGGGACCCGCTGATGCCGTCACCCACGCGGATCCAGGCGGTCGCCGCGCACACCGACAACAACGTGCTGCTGGTCGTGATCGAGGGCGCCGCGCACGCCATCAACTTCAGCCACCCGGGGGAGTTGGCGAACATTGTCCGCCTGTTCATGGCCGACCAACCCATCGTCGATGATCCCGACTCCCCCGGCCATGCCCGCGCCTACGAGATCCACCGCGGCTCCCTGCCGCCCGCACCGAGCGGCCCGGAATAGCCGAAGCAGACCCGAATAGCCGGAGCAGGCCGCGGCCCACCACTATGCTGAGTCGCGTTGCGCCCGCCGACGACGGCGGGCCGGGTGGGGGCTACCGATGACGGCAGAGACGGGGGCGCCAACGGGCGCAGCGGGGCCGAGCTGGCCGCGGAATCTCGCGGACCTCCGCGACAGGCAGGTGTGCCCGGCCTGCTTCTCGCCGCTGTCTAGCCCCGAGTGTTCCCACTGCCACCTGGATCTGCGCAGCGCCAGGGCCACCGACCTGCTGCAATCGTCGCTGCACGCCGCGAAACACCTGGAACGGCGATCCGAGATCATCCGCCTCATGCGCGCAGAAGCACACCACGGGCGCCTCGCTGCAGCCGCCCACACCACAACCACGGCCCCGGCTCCGACCCCGACCCCGAGCCAGCCTGCGCCCGCCGCGTCGATCCCGCCTCCCACGTCACGACCGACACCCGCCGCGGTGCCGGACCCACGCGGCGGCCGTTCCAGCGTGCAGATGCTCCTTCTCATCGTCGGCGTCTCCCTCGTCGCGGTGGCGCTCGTCTTCTTCGTCATCGTCGCCTGGTTCGTCGCCGGGTTGACCTTTCGCGCCGTCGTTGTCGCCCTGCTCACACTGCTGACCTTCGGCGCCGCCTCTCTGCTGGCCCGTTTCAAGCTGCACTCAACGGCGCAGGGCGTCGGCGCACTCGCGGTGTTGCTCGTCTATCTCGACCTCTGGGCGGTGCAGGCGATGGGGCTGTTCGGCGCCGGCGACGCCGACCCGAACCAGTATTGGGCGATCGCAATCCTGGCCAGCGCGCCGCTCCTGCTCGCCTGGTTCCGGTTCACCGGCATGCGCGCAGGCAGTGTCGCCGGCTTCACCGCCGTGCCGGTCGGCGCGGGCCTCTTGACCTGGGCAGTGGATGCGCCGTTCGGGCAGACCACGGGCGGGTTCACGCACGCCTGGCTGGTCTGCGTCGTCGTGGTCACCGCCAGCCTGATCCAGCTGCTCACGCCACGTCTCGGGCGCCGAATGACGCCGCCACAGCCGCTCACCGTTGAACGCTGCCTCGTGCTCCTCCCCGCGGCACCGGCCGCGTTCCTCGCAATCGTGCTCGGGCTGTTCATCGCGCCGGAGCAGGTGGCCGGTCCGCTCTGGAGTCTCGGCGCCCCCGCCGCCATCTTCACTGTGCAGGCCGTGCTGCACGGCCGCCGGGCGGGCAGCCTCGACCGTGCGGTCGCCATCGGGTTCGGCGCCGCGGCCGGATTGAGCGCCGCGGCCATCCCCGTGATGATGGGCGTGCGTGCCAGCACCGCGTCGAACTGGGTGCTCTGGCCCGCGTTGGCCAGCATCGCACTCGTCCTGGCGTTGGAGCTGCTGCGCACCCTGACGTCCGACCTTGACCGGTGGCGCATCCTGGGCGGCGCTCTCATCGGCGCCGCCGTGCCGACGGGCGCGGTGTTGCTTTTCGCCGTCTGGACCCTGGCCGCGACCTTCGTCGAGCGTTCCGCGCTGGCCCGCGGGTTTCGGGCATGGATCCCCGCCCAGCCTGTGGCCCCGGATGACGCGGTCGTGCAGTCCGCCGTGCTCATCGCGGGCGGCGCAGCCCTGGCGGTCGCCGTGTGGTTGGTATCCGGGGTGGCCCGACAGCGCGCAGCCCTGGCCGGAGCGCTCCTCGTGGCGGCCGCGATGGGAGGCGCGGCGATCGTCCCGTGGCCCGCGGTCGCCTCGCTCGCCTACCTGGCGATCGCGGTGGGTGCGCTCTGCGCCCTGACGGTTGCGGCACTGCGCGAGCGGGTCGCCGGGCTCCCCCGGCTGCACACGCTTGCCCGCGTCACCCTCGTGGTCAACGCCGTCGCCGGCTACCTGCTCGCCTTCGACTTGCTGTGGCTGTGGCTCACCGCCTCCGCCATCATCATCGGGCTGCTGCTCGGCAGCCGGCAGATCCGCTCCGGATTCGCACTGCAGCGCCCGATCCTCTTGGCCGCCGCCGTGTCGTTCGCCCTCGGCACGACATCCGTCATCCCCACGGCGATCATCATGGCGGACCCCTCCGCCTGGACAGGGATGGTCGGGACGGCCGCGCCCCTTGCCCTCGCCTCCGCCACGCTCCTGCTCGTCTTCAGCCTGCCGCTGGGCCTCTTCGCCGGGCCACGCGACCGGGTCTGGGCGCTCACATCCGCGACCGCATTCTTCGCCGTCGCCCTGGTCGATGGGCCCACCGATGACCCGGCGCGCGCCGCCCCGATCCTGGCCACCGTCGCCGCACTCCTGGCCGTGGCGGCCTGCCTGGCACTGTTCGGGCTGCGCGCCAACCTCGTGCTCCGGGTCACGCGCCGGGTCGCACTCGTCGCGTTGACGCCGCTGCTCTGGGTGGGCGGCTTGTTCGCCCTCGACGTGGTGCGGTCGGAAGGAACACCGGTCGACATCGACGTGTACGACGCCTGGCCCACGATCCTCGGCATGCTCGCGCTGGCGCTCGCACTGGCGCTCGCACTGGCCCGCCCGTCCGGCGTGGTCGCCGCCCCGCCCGGCACGCGCCCCGCCAGCACGGATCGGATCTTCGCGGATCGGATCTTCGCGGATCTCGGGTCGGGCGCAGTCCTGCTCACCGGCGTCATCTCCGCCGGCCTCTACCTCGAGGCACCCGCGACCTGGCTGGCGTTGCTCGTCGCCGCGGTCGGCGTGCTCCTGGCGGCCATCGACTCCTCCGGCCTGTTCAACGCCCGCACCCTGCGACACCAGCTCGGCTGGATCGCGCTGGCGCTCGCCACCACGGCGCTGTGGCTGGAGCTGTCGGATGCCGGCATCACCGCCCCCGAGCCCTACACGCTGCCGCTGGCGGCCGCCCTGCTGCTGATCGCCGCACTGCTGGCGCGCTTCGGCGCCTGGACGACCTCCGACGGGATCGCCGTCGCGGGAATCACCGCGGCCGGGCTGCTACTCGGCCTGCTGCCGTCGGCTCTGGCCGGGGCGGAGGGCAGCCTGCTGCGCCCGATCCTCACCCTCTCGATCGCCGGCATCACCGTGATCGGCGCCGCCATCTGGTCCGGGCAGATCGCCGGCAAGCCCCTGCCGGGCACCCCTCTGCGTCTGGCGGTGATTGGGGCCAGCGGCCTCGCGGTCGCGCTGGCCGCCGGGGCACGCGCCCTCCAGACCATTCCCGGCGCACCCGGCACCGCCTCCGCTCTGTTCGAGTTCTGGGTCGCCGTCGGAGCCGGCGTCCTGGTCGCCGCCGCCCTCGCCGACGGCGGCCACACCCGTCGACTGGGCACGGCGCTCGTCGCGGTCGCACTGACCGGCGCCGCCCTGCTCGAGTGCGCGGCCATCGCGGCCAGCCCCGAGGCCGGCGGCGCCGCCGCCGTGCGGGCGGTCGCCGTGGTGGCGACGCTCGGAGCGGTCCACGTGCTGCTCGTCTGGCGGCGCAGCCCGGCACTGGCCTCGTGGTTGGCGCCGCTCGCCCTCTGCTTGGCCGCCCTCGCCGCAGTGGTGTTCCTCACGCCGCAGGTGCTGCTCGCCCCTCTGGCCGCGGCCGACGACGACGCCGTCCCGTTCGAGTGGCTGACCGTGCCACTCGCTGCCGCCTGGCTGGCCAGCGGCGGCATCCGTCTGGCCCGCAGCCCGGGCACGCGCAGCTGGCCGGCCCTCGGCGGCGGCCTCGCCTTGCTGCTGGTGCCCTCGCTGCTGGCCGACTATGTAGACGCCCCGCTCTGGCGGGTGGTCGGCCTCGGCCTCGTGGCACTCGCCGTGCTTCTGGTCGGGCTGTTCGGCCGTTTGCAGGCCCCGTTCGTGTTGGCCGCGATCGTGCTGCTGGTGCACGGCTTCGCCCAGCTCTGGCCGTGGCTGTCGGCGCTGTACAACCCGACGCTGTGGTGGCTGTGGTTCGGCGCCGGCGGCGTGCTGCTCATCGCCATCGCCGCCCGCTATGAGCAGCGGGTGCAGAACGTGAAGGCGGCGGGGGCGATGATCGGCGCCCTGCGCTAGCGGGCGGGCCGTGGTCGGAGGACAATGGCAGCATGCCTGAACGGGCGGCCCTGCCGCCAGAGGGACTCCCGGCCGCATCGGCCCCGGTTCGCGCGCAGCTGCTGGCGACCGAGCACTGGAGCCTGCTCGCCTCGCGCAGCACGACGCAGAGCGAGGTGCTCACCCGCATCAGCATCTTCTTGACGCTCACCTCGGCCAGCCTGCTCAGCATCGCGTTGGTCGGCCAGGCCAGCTCGTTCAACGCCGACTTCCGCCTGTTCGCCGTCGTGATCCTCGGCGTGCTCTGCGTCATCGGCACGCTGACCAATGTGCGCGTCTCCAACGTCGGCCACGAAGACCTCATGTATGTGCTCGCCATGAACCGGCTGCGCGCCGCCTACCTCGCGCTCGACCCGGGGATCGCGCCGTACCTGATGGCCTCCAGCCACGACGACCAGCTCGGATCTCAGCGGACCTACTACTGGCTCGGGCACCGCGGCGACTTCAGCCAGGTGGTGGGCAGCAGCATGATCTTCATCTCCGCGGTGTGCGCGGCCCTCACCGGGCTGTTCGCCGCGGCCCTCGGCGGCCTCCTCGGCGCCCCGGCGTGGGCGCTGTACACGCTCGGCTTCGGGTTGGGGCTCGGCTACCTCACCGCCGCCGTCTGGCTCGCCGGGCACCGCTACTTCTCAATCTGGCGCGAGTTCGACTCGGTGTCGCCGAGCCCGGATGCCGCGGGCTAGCGCTGCAGGAACGCGAGAACGGCCAGCACCCTGCGGTGGTCCGAACCGGAGTCGTCGAGCTGGAGTTTGGCGAAGATCGAGGTGACGTTCTTCTCCACGGCGCCGACGCCGATGAACAGGCGCTCCGCGATGCCCGCGTTGGTGCGCCCCTCTGCCATCAGCTCCAGCACCTCCCGCTCACGCGGGGTCAACGCGTCGAGCGGGTCGGCCCGACGGGCGAGCAGCTCGCGCACCACCTGCGGGTCGAGCACGGTGCCGCCGGCACTGACTCGGGCCACGGCATCCTGCAGCTCGTCGAGGGAAGCGACCCTGTCTTTCAACAGGTAGCCCATGCCGCCGGATCCGCTGGAGAGCAGCTCGTGCGCATAGCTGCCCTCGACGTACTGGCTGAGCAGCAGAATTCCGATGCCGGGGCGGCGGCGGCGCAGCTCGATGGCCGCGCGCACCCCCTCGTCACGGAAGGTGGGCGGCATCCGCACGTCGAGCACCGCGAGGTCTGGCCGCACCTCGTCCACCTCCGCCAGCAGCGACTCGGCGTCGCCGTATGCGGCAACTGTGTCGTAGCCGGCCTCGTCGAAGAGCCGGACGAGGCCCTCGCGCAGCAGCAGGGAGTCCTCGGCGAGCACGAGGCGCAGGGCAGGGGCGGATGCCGGAGCATCTGAGGTGGGAGTCACCCGTCCAGATTAACAGTCCGGATCAACGCGGCAGCGGGATGTGCGCGCCGATCGCGGTCGGCCCGCCGGCCGGACTGTTGATCGACAGCACGCCGCGCAGACCGTTCAGTCGGTCCTCGAGCCCGGCCAGGCCGTGGCCTGCCTGCTTCGCCGCTCCCCCGCGCCCGTTGTCGATCACCCAGAGGTCCAGCCAGTCCTGGCCGTCGGTCGCGCGGGTGGCGACGTGCAGCCGGATCGAGGTGGCCCCGGAGTGCTTGGCGGCGTTGGTGAGTAGTTCGGAGGCAACGAAGTAGACGCTGCGCTCGATTTCCGGCGCCAGCCGGATATCGGGGTTCAGCCCCAGCTCGAAGGCGACGGGGATCGTGCTGCGGGCGGCCAACGACTCGAGGCCGGCGATCAGACCGCGGTCCTGCAGGATGGGCGGCGCGAAGCCGCGGGAGAGGGCGCGCAGCTCCTCGAGCGTGTCGTGCGCCTGGCTGCGGGCCTCGGCAAGCATCACTTTGGCGGCATCCGGGTCGGCGTCCAGCTTGCGCTCTGCACTGGCCAGGTCCATCTGCAGCCGCACCAGGCGCTGCTGTGGGCCGTCGTGAATGTCGCGCTCCAGCCGGCGCAGCGATTGGTCCTCCGCCATGATTGCCGCGCCGCGGGACGCGCTGAGCGAGGCCACTTCGCGGCTGAGCGCCTCGGAGCGCCAGGCGGAGAGCATGCCGCGGGCGATGCCGTTGTGCAGCAGCGTGAGGCCGCGGGTCACCAGCGGCAGAGTCGCCAGGAACAGCATGCCGACCACGGCGAGGAGCAGGTTCTCACCGAGCGTGGGGTCGATCACCCAGTCGTTGCCTGGAAATGCCCAGTCGAGGATCACTCGGTGCAGCAGGAGAGAGTCTTGTGAGTCAGTGAATGAGGCGTCCCAGATCCATTCGGTGACGCCGCCCAGCCCGATCGAGAGCCAGACGATCGTGATCGTCCAGCTGAGGATGCCGATGATGGGTGCGACGATCATGCCGTGCAGCAGGTACAGCCAGTAGTGCCCGTCGATGAGCGGTCCGAGCGTCGCCCGCCAGAAGCCGGACCCTTCTTCCGGCTTCTCCCAGCGCGGGCGGGCGATCGTGGGCCGGCCGGCCCACTGCAACCGCACCAGTTCCAGCGTGCCGAAGCCACGCGCCGCGTACAGGGCGGCGACCACGATGAACAGGCCGACGAAGATCGCGATCATGCCGACACCGGTGAAGAAGATGGTGGAGAGCACGGTGATGCTGACAATGGCGATCAGCAGGTTCGGCAGCAGGAAGCCCAGCTCCCGGGGGACGCCGAGCCAGAGCTTGCCGTAATGGTCTCGTTTGGGCGCGGTGCTGGTGGTGGTCATGGCTCAATTCTTCCGATCGGATGCCGGCGCACCCATCCTGCTGGCAACCGGAAGCGTGCGGGGGTTATCCCCACCGCCGGATTCGACCGGGTCACACCGTCTCGCCGCGGCTGCGGCGCATCTCACGGGCGAGCTCCGGGCTTGCGTAGTGCTCGCCGTGCTCCAGCTCGTGGATGATGCGCTCAACGGTCTCGGCCGGGCGGTTCTGACTCATCTTGTTCTTGCCCGTGTAGCGGGTCACGCGCATGCGGAAGCCGACGGTGCCGGAGACGATGCGGGCGGCGTAGGCCGCGTTCGCCTCTGTGCCGTTCATGCGGCGAGGTTCCGGCATCCGTTCCTCGAAGTGGTCGACGAGCCGGTCGAGCACTGCGAGGTTCTCGGCGTCGCCCAGGATCTCGGGGGTGCCGTGCAGGTGGGCGACCACGAAGTTCCACGTGGGCACGGCCGGTTTGGCGTCATACCAGCTGGGCGAGATGTAGCCGTGCGGGCCCTGCACGATCACCAGCAGCTCGTGCCGGCCGAGCTCGTGCAGCAGCTCGTCGGGCCGACCGACGTGGCTGAGGAGGACGATGCCCTCCTCAGCCTCGTCGAGGACCACCGGGTAGTGCGAAGCCACGAGCTCGCCGGCATCCGTGTGGCTGACCATGGTCACCCACGGGTTCTCACGGATCAACCGTTTGACAGCGTCATCGCTGGCAAGGACGAAGCTCGGATTCTGGCGCATGGCTCCAGCATCTCACCCGGCGGGCCGACAGCCCTGCAACCGGGTGTTAGTTGATGACCCGGTTGTCGCTCGACGACACCGTCAGCCACGGGCCGGCGGGAACATCGGCGGCCTCGACGAACTGCCAGTCGACCACGTCGGCGTCACCGTCCAGCTCAGCGAAGCCGAGGCAACCGTTGAGCGCGGGAGAGACGTCCATGCCGGCGCCGCCGTAGCGTGCGTTGGCCGGACGGGCATCGTTGGAGCCGAAGACGTACGCCGAGTCGTGGTACTCGCCGGGGCCGGCGTCCGCGATCTGTCCGTAGCAGGTCTGGCCGTCCTTCATCAGCTTGACCCAGCGGTTCTTCATCAGGCTGACCGAGGCGTCGCCCGCCTTGCCTGCGTATGCCGCCTGGTTCGCCCACGGGATGACCGAACCGCGGTTCGCGAACCCGGTCTTGTCGTTCACGTCGTCGTAGGGCAGGTCCAGGTAGAACGGGTTCTGCTTGGGCGTCATCGACGTGGGGAAGAACCCGTTGCCGGCGACGCGCTTCTCGGTGGAACAGGTGCCCTTCGTGGTCACGCCGTCGCAGCCGCCGTAGTTGGCGAACCAGTTGGCGTCGTAGGTGGAGAGCATCTGGCTGCCGTCCTCGGCGTTCGCGTCGAAGATCTCGCCGACCCAGAAGGTCGTCGCGACGATTCCAGTGTGCAGCGGGTAGCTGCTGGCACCGGAGCCGCCAGCGGCGGCGGGCGGTGTGGTCGCGACGGCCGGAGGCGTCGTGGGCGCCGGTGCTGCCTCGGCCGGCGGCGTCGGAGTCGAGGTCGGCTTCTTCGCGGCGTTCTGCTTGTCGGCCTGCTTCTTCTCAGCCCGCTTCTTCGCCGCTTGCTTCTTCTCTGCCTGCTTCTTCTCGGCCTGCAGCTGCAGCGCCTGCCACTTCTCGGACTTCTGCGCTGAATGGCCGCGGTTGCTGTCGGTGGCGTGCGCGCGCGCGGCGGTGGTGCGGGTCTCTGCCTCGGCGGATGCCGCGCCGACACCCACCGTTGTTGCGACGACGAGGGTGAGCACGGCGGCGCTCACAGTCCCCGTCGTTCTCGGGTGGCGACGAAGCCATTTCTGCACGTTGCGAATCACAACTCTTCCTCTCAGGTTGAGTCGCCAATGGCCCCTCGTTTGGGGGCGCGACGACTCGGCGACACTACGTGCCGCAATCTGAGAGAGTCGTCACAAAGTCGTGGCAATTCGCGTAGCGCGCGCCCTTAATCCGCCTGACCGGGAATTCAGCGAAAAGGCTGTGAAAATCTCTCACTTTAGGACTGGCAGCTGGGGCACCAGTACAGCTTGCGTGCCCCGAAGTCCTCCAGGGTGATGTGCGTGCCGCAGATCCGGCAGGGCAGGCCCTCGCGCTTGTACACCCAATGCCGGTCGGCCCGGTTGGCCATCGCGTTGACGTAGTCCTCGCCTTCGAGGTTGTCCATCGTCATCATCTGGCCGGTCTCGACACCGATCTTGAGCAGGTGCGCCCAGTCGCGCCAGAGGGCGCGCACCGTGTCGTCCGGCACCAGCTTGCCCGGGGTGTGCGGGTTGAGTCCGGCGCGGAACAGCATCTCGGCCCGGTAGACGTTACCGATGCCGGCGATGACGTTCTGGTCCATCAGCAGCAGGCCGATCGGTGTCGGCTTCTTGCGCACGACGGCGGTGAAGCGATCTTCGGCGGCCTGGCTGTCATCCAGCAGCGGGTCGGGGCCGAGCTTGGCGATGAGCGCGTCGACCTGGGCCGGGTCGAGCACCTCGCAGGCGGTCGGCCCGCGGAGGTCGGCGCAGACAGTGTCGGTGAGCAGGCGCACGCGCACCTGGCCGATCGGCTCCGGCGGGAAGCTGAGCAGAGCGTCGCTCTCCTTTTCGGTCTCGGCCATGCGCACGCGGGTGCGGCGCGGGGCGCCGATGGAGTGCAGCGAGTTCTCACCGTCGCGGTCATGGATCGCGCCATCCAGGATGGTGCCCGTTTGGTTGGTCTGGCCCATCCGGCCGTTGGCGGAGGCGATGGTGGCATCCATCTGGATCTCGCCGGCGAAATCCCACGCGCCGTAGATGCCGAGGTGCACGCGCAGCCAAAGCCCGTTGTCGAACTCGAGGTACATCTGCTTGCCGACGGCCTTGGCATCCGTCATCACGTGGCCGTCGATCATGCTCGCGCCCTCGGCGAAGCGCCCCTGCGGGCTCGAGACGGCAACCCGGTGCCCGACGAAGTTGCGGGCGAATTGGCGCGTGATGCGATGGACGGAATGGCCCTCAGGCATGCTCTATTCCTGCGCCCTAGTACTGGTCGACGTTCTTGCCCGCGATGTCGCCGGTCCGCTCGTACTCCGCGAGCTGACTGATGCGGCGCACGTGGCGCTCCTCACCGGGGAACGGCTCGGCGATGAACGCGTCGATGAAGCTCGTCGCGTCTTCGATGGTGTGCTGGCGCGCACCGATCGAGATCACGTTGGCGTCGTTGTGCTCACGGGCCAGCTGGGCGGTGCTGAGGTTCCAAACCAGGGCGGCGCGGATGCCGGTCACCTTGTTGGCGGCGATCTGCTCGCCGTTGCCGGAACCGCCGAACACCACGCCGAGGGCCTCGATGCCCTGGGCCTGGTCGTGGGCGACCGCGAGGGCCGCGTTGATGCAGAAGGCGGGGTAGTCATCCAGGGCGTCATAGCTCGTCGGGCCGTGGTCGATGACCTCGTGGCCCGCAGCGGTCAAATGGGTGATCAGGTGCGTGCTGAAGTCAAGTCCGGCGTGGTCCGTGGCGATGTGGATGCGCATGAGAGCAGTCTATTCAGCTTCACGCCGTAGAATTCACGGATGCCCTCCGCACCATCTTCTGAGCACGAGCCTGTCCCGACCGACGCTGTCGACGACGTCGACACTGTTGACGCGTCTGACGAGATTGAGGCGCCGAGCGTCCGTATCGACCCCGACGAGCTGGCGATCGCCCTGCGCGTTCTGGCCACCCTCAGCGACGTCGACGAGGAGGACCCGGACTTCCTGACCGTGCGGCACGCGACAGCGAAGATGTTCAAGTCGGTCAAGGTCTCGCGCCGGGCCATCAAGCGGGCCCGCATCCAGGACGCCGACAAGGCCGTCATCGCGGCCACCGCGACCGGCGCTCCCAGCCGCATCGACGACGAGACGCAGGGGCACGAGCTCTCCAGCGCCACCGACGCCCCGATCGCCGGCGAGCTACTCGTGGCCCGGGCCTGCTACATCTGCAAGCAGCGCTACACCCTGGTCGACGCGTTCTACCACCAGCTCTGCCCGAACTGCGCGCTGCTCAACCACGCCAAGCGCACCGCCCGCACCGACCTCACCGGCAGGCGCGCACTGCTCACCGGCGGTCGCGCGAAGATCGGCATGTACATCGCTTTGCGCCTGCTGCGCGACGGAGCGCACACCACCATCACGACGCGCTTCCCGAAAGACGCCGTGCGCCGCTTCGCCGCGATGCCGGACTCGGCCGACTGGCTGCACAACCTGCGCGTGGTCGGCATCGACCTGCGTGACCCCGCCCAGGTCGTCGCCCTCGCGGATGACGTCGCCGCCCAGGGGCCGCTCGACATCCTGATCAACAACGCCACCCAGACGGTGCGCCGCTCCCCCGGCGCCTACTCGGCGATCGTCGAGGCGGAGAGCTCGCCGCTGCCGGAGGGCGAGCTGCCCGAGATCGTCAGCTTCGGGCACACCAGCGACCAGCACCCGCTGGCGCTGGCGGCATCCGTGGCCAGCCACCCGATCCTGGCCGCCGCGGCCGGGGCCGGCGCGCTGACCGCCGACGACCTCACCGCGCTGGCACTGGCTCCGGGCTCCAGCTCGCTGGAACGTCTCGCCGCCGGCACCGCGATCGACGCCGGCGGGCTGCTGCCCGACCTGCACCACGAGAACAGCTGGACCGACAAGGTGCAGGACGTCGACCCGCTGGAGATGCTCGAAGTGCAGCTCTGCAACACGACCGCGCCCTTCCTGCTGGTCAGCCGGCTGCGCGCATCGATGGCGGCAGCGCCATCTGGACGCAGCTACGTCGTGAACGTCTCGGCGATGGAGGGCGTCTTCGACCGCGGCTACAAGGGCCCCGGCCACCCGCACACGAACATGGCCAAGGCCGCCGTCAACATGCTCACCCGCACCAGTGCGCGTGAGATGACCGAGGACGGCATCTACATGACCAGCGTCGACACCGGTTGGATCACCGACGAGCGCCCGCACCCGACGAAGGTGCGCCTGGCCGAGGAGGGCTTCCACGCCCCGCTCGATCTGGTCGACGGCGCCGCCCGCGTCTACGACCCGATCGTGCGTGGTGAGGCCGGCGAGGAGCTGTTCGGCGTCTTCCTGAAGGACTACAAGCCCTCCGGCTGGTAGCCGCCGTCTGTCGGGGCTGCCCGTCGGCTCGAGGGCGCCGCGCCGCGACGAAGGAGCAGCGCAGCGCCCGAAGCCGCGGAGCCTTGGCTTCGGTCGCTAGCGCTCCCTCGAGCCTACGGGAGGGGTGATGAGCCGTGGCTGCGGTCGCTAACCGGCGGGGTGAAGCACGCCTCCACGGGAGATCAGGTCGAAGTAGATGCAGAGCACGGGGGTGTCGTCGGTGACGGTGTCGCCGCTGCGTGCCCAGAACTCGACGTGCGTCGAGCGCCACTCGGCGAGGTCGGCGTAGCCCTCCCCCTCGGCCGCGGCGAACTCCCACGTCACCTCGGCGAACGTGGTCTCCTCGACGCGGGTGATCTCGATCGTGCCGAGCGGCTGCGTGTCGTCATCCACCAGCACCATGCGCTCGCCGACGTGCTCCCACGGTTCGCCCTCGTCGACGTACTCGCTCAGAAGACCGGCGGTCGCCCGCTTCGTGCCGTTCAGCACGCAGTCGTTGAGGAACGTGCGGGAGGATCCGGGGTGACCGAGTTCCATGGTGCGGAGGCCGTCGACGGTGGGGAAGCTCATGCGGTCAGCCTACCGATGACCTCAACGTAGAGTGGCAGCATGGCTGACCCGGTGCACTTCTTGACGACCGCTCCGCTCGGCACGCGCGTCGTGGTGCGCCGGAACATCGAGGGCGGCAAGCTGACCGACGCGCTCGGATTCCTCCGCTCGCGTACCGCGGAGGAGTGCGTGATCGAGACCAGGGACGGGCTGAAGACGGTGCCGCTGGCCGCCGTCGTCGCCGCCAAGGAGGTGCCGCCCGCGCCGCCGCGTCGGCGGCCGCTTGCCCGCTAGGGACGCGCGCTCACCCGGCCGGGTGCTCGACGAGGAGCTCGGCCAGGGATTCCAGATTCGCCCGCACCGTGCGCGCCTGCGCCCGCTGGATGAGCGGGTCGGCCATCTTGCCGAAGACTCCGCCCAGGCCGGACTCCGCATCGATCCGATACGTGAACCGGGTACCTCCGTCGGCGGGCGCGAACGTGCTCGTGACGACGAACTTCATCCGGCCCTCTACCGAGTGCAGCGAGAACTCAGTGGGCGGTTCGAACGCAGTCACCTCGGTTGTCCACTCGAAATGTCGCCCCATGATCTTGCTGGCGCCCCGGGTGCGGGTGCCCACCGCCAGGGGGCCGTCGCCCTCTTGCTCAGACGCGACGATGGACGAGTCCCAGACCGTGTTGTTGGCGGGTGTGGCGACGAAGTCGAAGACTTCCTGCGGCGGGCGGGCGATGAAGACGCTTTCCTCGATGGTTGGCATGACTCTTCCCTTGCGTTGGATGCTGTGGGAATGAGCGGCCGAACGGTCGTTCACCCTCAGTGTGCGCCGAGCACCGGCCAGCGTCAAGACACCGACCGCGCCCCGCTACTAGGCTTGTTTGCTGGACACGATCCACAACATTCGAGCCGTTGACGTCTCACAGACGTGAATGCCTCAACCGATATGCCACAGGAGGCACCGTTGCCCGGAGAAAACCTGACCCGCGTCGAAGCCCAGGAGCGCGCAGCGCTGGTTCGCGTCGAGAGCTATGACGTCACCCTCGATCTCACCACCGGGCCTGAGCTGTTCCGCAGTGAGACCACCGTCGCGTTCAGCGCGAGTGCCGGGGCCTCCACGTTCATCGACGCCATCACCCGCACGGTGCACTCTGTCACCCTCAACGGCGTCGAGCTCGACCCGGCGACGGTGAGCGACGGCATCCGGATCCAGCTCGACAACCTGGCCGAGGAGAACGTGCTGACCGTCGTCGCCGACGCGATCTACACGAACACCGGAGAGGGCCTGCACCGCTTCGTCGACCCCGTCGACGGCGAGGTCTACCTGTACACCCAGTTCGAGGTACCGGACTCGCGTCGCATGTTCGCCGTGTTCGAGCAGCCCGACCTGAAGGCGAGCTTCCGCTTCACGGTGACCGCCCCGGCCGCCTGGCAGCTGATCAGTAACTCCACGACGCCTGAGCCGACGGATGCCGGCAACGGAGCGGCGACGTGGGCCTTCGCGCCCACCCCGCGCATCTCCAGCTACATCACCGCCCTCGTCGCCGGCCCGTACAGCGTCGTGCGCTCCGAGCTGACCAGCCGCGACGGCCGCGTCATCCCGCTCGGCGTGTTCAGCCGCGCCTCGCTGGCCGAGTTCCTCGACGCCGACTACATCTTCGAGAAGACCCGCCAGGGCTTCGCCTACTTCGAGGAGAAGTTCGACTTCGCCTACCCCTTCGAGAAGTACGACCAGATGTTCGTGCCCGAGTTCAACGCGGGCGCCATGGAGAACGCCGGAGCGGTGACCTTCACCGAGAGCTACGTGTTCCGTTCCAAGGTGACCGACGCCATCAAGGAGCGCCGGGTCGTCACGATCCTGCACGAGCTGGCCCACATGTGGTTCGGCGACCTCGTCACCATGAAGTGGTGGAACGACCTCTGGCTGAATGAGTCCTTCGCCGAGTGGGCGTCGACCATCGCCACCGCCGAGGCCACCGAGTGGACAGAGGCCTGGACCACCTTCGCCGTGATGGAGAAGAGCTGGGCGTACCGCCAAGACCAGCTGCCATCCACCCACCCGATCGTCGCCACCATCAACGACCTCGAGGACGTGCTCGTCAACTTCGACGGCATCACCTACGCCAAGGGTGGCTCCGTGCTCAAGCAGCTCGTCGCCTGGGTCGGCATCGACGCCTTCTTCACCGGTGTCGCCGCGTACTTCAAGAAGAACGCCTGGGGCAACACCGAGCTGGTCGACCTGCTCAGCGAGCTGGAGACGGCCAGCGGCCGCGACCTCTCAGAGTGGTCGAAGCTGTGGCTCGAGACGGCCGGCGTCAACACACTGCGCCCCGAGATCCAGACCACGGATGACGGCACCATCACCGGCTTCGCCGTGCTGCAGTCCGCGGCAGACGACTACCCCACCATCCGGCCGCACCGCCTCGCTATCGGCTTCTACAACCTCGTCGACGGCGTTCTGAAGCGCAGCCACCGCGTCGAGCTCGACGTCGCCGGGGAGCGCACCGAGGTCGCCGAGCTCGTCGGCCTGAACCGCCCCGACCTCGTTCTGCTGAACGACGACGACCTCGCCTACGCGAAGATCCGCCTCGACCCGGCCTCGCACGCGGTCGCCCTGGCCCACCTCTCCGCATTCGAGAGCGGTCTGGCCCGTTCGCTGGTCTGGGGTTCGGTATGGGATGCCACCCGCGACGGCGAGAGCCCGGCGAGCGACTTCGTGCGCCTCGTGCTCGGCAACATCGCCGCCGAGACCGAGTCGACCACCGTGCGCACTGTGCTCGGCCAGCTGGCGCTCGCCACCAAGCAGTACGTGGCGCCCGCCCGGCGCGCGGCAACGCTGCAGAACGTCGGTGACACGCTCTGGAGCCTCGCCCAGGGCGCGGCGGCCGGCAGCGACCTGCAGTTCCAGCTGGTCAAGGCCTTCGCCAGCCTCGCCTCCACCCCCGCACACGTCGCGACCCTCGCCGCACTGCAGGACGGCAGCATCACGCTGGCCGAGCTCGAGATCGACACCGACCTCGGCTGGGAGCTGCTGGAAGGCCTGGTCCTGAACGGCGCAGCGGGTGCCGACGAGATCGACGCAGCCCTGGCCGCCGACAACACCGCCAACGGAGCGCAGGCCGCGGCCCGCGCCCACGCCACCGTGCCGACAGCGACGGCCAAGCTCGCCGCGTTCAACGCCCTCGTCGAGAGTGACTCCGCGCCGAACATGATCGTGCGCCACACCGGCATCGGCGTCGTGCACACGAACGACCCGGCCACGCTGAACGACCTCGTCGCGCCGTACTTCGCGGCGATCTCAGAGCTCTGGCAGAACCGTTCCTACGCCATCGCCGAGACCCTGGTCGTTGACTTCTACCCGGCGCCGCTCGCGAGCACCGAGCTGGCGGATGCCACCCGCGCCTGGCTGGCCGCCAACCCGGACGTTCCGGCTCTCCGCCGCCTCGTCGGCGAGAACCTGGCCGGCGTCGAGCGGGCGCTGGCGGCGCAGGCCGTCGACGCCGCGGCATCCGACACGGCGGCGGTCTGACCGTGGCCGAGTCCAACCTCACCCGCGCGGAGGCCGAGCAACGCTCATCCGTCGTCACCGGCCCGAGCTATGAGATCGTCGTCGACCTGACCCGCGGCGAGGAGCTGTTCGGCAGCACGACCACGGTGCGCTTCGGCGCCGTGGCCGGCTCGTCGACCTTCATCGAGGCCAACACCCGGGCGGTACACAGCGTGACGCTGAACGGCGTCGCGCTGAACCCGGCCGCCGTCAGCGACGGCCTCCGCATCCGCTTGGACAACCTCGAAACCGTGAATGAGCTTCACATTGAAGCAGATTCCGCGTATACGAATACCGGCGAAGGCCTGCACCGCTTCAGCGATCCGGTCGACGGCAAGCCCTACCTGTACACCGAGTTCGCGGTGGCCGAGGCGAACCGAGTGTTCGCCTGCTTCGACCAGCCGGACTTGAAGGCGAGCTACCAGTTCACCGTCATCGCACCCGCCGACTGGCACGTGATCAGCAACTCGACGACTCCCGAGCCCGAGCTTTCGACCCTTCGACAGGCTCAGGACGGCGCAGGCTCAATCAGCGGGGAAGGCGGGGCGGCCCGATGGGTCTTCCCGCCCAGCCCGCACATCTCGACGTACATCGCCGCGCTCATCGCCGGCCCATACAGCGAGTGGCACAGCGAGGCGACGACGGCCGACGGACGCACCATTCCGCTCGGGCTGTTCGCCCGGGCATCCCTCGCCGACTACGTCGAACCCGAGGTGATGTTCGAGAAGACCCGGCAGGGGCTCGCCTACTACGAGGCCAGCTACGGCGTCGGCTTCCCGTACGAGAAGTACGACCAGATCTTCGTGCCCGAGTACAACTGGGGCGCCATGGAGAACGTCGGCGCCGTCACGTTCAACGAGGGCTACCTGTTCCGCTCCAAGGTGCCGGATGCCCGCAAGGAGCAGCGTGCGCTCGTCGTGCTGCACGAGCTCAGCCACATGTGGTTCGGCAACCTGGTCACCATGAAGTGGTGGAACGACCTCTGGCTGAACGAGTCCTTCGCCACCTGGACGTCCACGATCGCCGCGGCCAGCGCCACCGAGTACGCCGACTCCTGGGCGACATTCGCCTCCACCGAGAAGACGCACGCCTACGAACAGGACCAGCTGCCGTCCACCCACCCGATCGTCGCGACGATCAACGACCTCGAAGACGTGGAGGTGAACTTCGACGGCATCACCTACTCGAAGGGCGCCTCCGTGATCAAGCAGCTCGTGGCCTGGGTCGGCCTGGACGCCTTCTACGCCGGCATCTCCGCCTACCTCCAGAAGCACGCCGGCGGCAATGCCACGCTGCGCGACCTGCTCGACGAACTTGAGGTCACCAGCGGCCGCGAGCTCACCGAATGGTCGAAGCTCTGGCTGGAGACGGCCGGTGTGAACACGCTGCGACCCGAGATCCAGACGACGGATGACGGCACCATCACGGGCTTTGCTGTGCTGCAGTCTGCGGCATCAGAGCAGCCAACGATCCGGCCACACCGCCTGGCTATCGGCTTCTACAACGATGTCGACGGCGCGCTCGTGCGCACCCACCGCGTCGAGTTGGACGTGGATGGGGAGCGCACCGAGGTGGCCGAGCTGGTCGGGCTCCCCCGGCCAGCGCTCGTGCTGCTGAACGACGACGACCTCGCCTACGCCAAGATCCGTCTGGACGACGCCTCGCACACCGTCGCGATCGAGCGTTTGGCGAGGATCAGCGACCCACTGGCTCGCGCCGTGATCTGGGGCGCCATCTGGGACGCCACCAGGGACGCCGAGGCGAGCCCGCGCGACTTCGTGCGGCTGGTGCTCGGCAACATCGCTGCGGAGACCCAGTCGGCCCAGCGCGCGCTGTCGCTGCGCCTGCTCGAGCTGGTGCTCGGCCAGTACGTGGCCCCGGAGTTCCGGGCGGAGACGGCCGTTGAGGCGGGCGACGCCCTCTGGGCGCTCACCCAGTCGGCCGACGCCGGCTCGGATGCCCAATTGCAGCTGCTGCGGAGCTTCATCGCCATCGCTTCGGCGCCGGGGCAGCTGGATGTGCTCGTCGAACTGCTCGCGGGCGAGGCTCTGTTGGCCGGGCTGAGCATCGACACCGAGCTGCGCTGGGAGATCGTGATCTCGCTCGCGGCGGCCGGGCTGGCATCCGTGGAGAGCATCGACGAGGTGCTGGCCACCGACGACACGGCCAAGGGTCGGCAGTCGGCACTCACGGCGAAGGCCGCGATGCCGAATGCCGCCGGCAAGCTCGCCGCGTGGACGGCAGCCGCCACCGACACCAGCCTGTCGAACGACTACGTGCGCGCGCATGCGCTGGGCTGGCGTCGGGCACGGCCGAGCGATCTGCTCGCGCCGCAGCTGGAGCCGTACTTCGCGATGCTGCAGCAGGTGTGGTCGAGCCGCAGCTACAACATGGCTGCGGCGATCATCCGCGGGCTGTACCCGGCGCCGCTGGCCAGCGCCGAGCTGGCCGAGGCCTCCCGGGCCTGGCTGGCCGCCAACGACGGCCCGCCGGCGCTCCGCCGCATCGTGGTGGAGGAGCTCTCCCGGGTGGAGCGCGCCCTCGCCGCCCAGGAGCGCGACCGCCGCTAGCACCGCCTCCCCGTTGATCGAGTAGCGCCGCCTGCGGCGCGTATCGAGAGCTCGTTGCGAGATCTCGATACGGCCCTAGCGGGCCTACTCGATCAACGGAAGAGCCTGCCTAGCCTCCCTCACGTTGGCTCGAGGGAGCGCCAGCGACCGAAGCCACCCGGGCGGAGCACGTCGGAGCTGCCCGATCGGGTGGGCTCCGGGGCTTCGGGTGCTGCGCTGCTCCTTCGTCGCGGCGCGGCACCCCCAGCCGACGTGCAGAGCAGCGCGGCACCGGTCTTCTCCCTCACGTTGGCTCGAGGGAGCGCCAGCGACCGAAGCCACCCGGGCGGAGCACGTCGGAGCTGCCCGATCGGGTGGGCTCCGGGGCTTCGGGTGCTGCGCTGCTCCTTCGTCGCGGCGCGGCACCCTCCAGCCGACGTGCAGAGCGGCGCGGCACCTGTCTTCTCCCTCACGTTGGCTCGAGGGAGCGCCAGCGACCGAAGCCAACGCCGCCCGATGTCATCCCCCGGGAGTACACAGCACCATTCCTTGGATCGATGCGCGCGGCAGCCGCCACACCGTAGTTTTGAGGCATGATCACAGCAGAAGGGCTCTCCAAGCGCTACGGCGCCAAGACGGCCGTCAACGACATCTCCTTCACCGTGCGCCCCGGGCAGGTCACCGGATTCCTCGGCCCGAACGGTGCGGGCAAGTCCACCACCATGCGCATGATCGTGGGCCTCGACCGGCCGAGCGCCGGCCGCGTGGCCGTCAACGGCAAGCCGTACGCCGCGCACTCAGCCCCGCTGCGCGAGGTCGGCGCCCTGCTCGACGCCAAGGCCGTGCACACGGGCCGCACCGCGCAGAACCACCTTCTCGCCATGGCCGCCACCCACGGCATCGGCGCCAAGCGCGTGCAAGAGGTCATCGACCTGACCGGCCTGCAGTCCGTCGCCAAGAAGCGCGTCGGCGGTTTCTCGCTCGGCATGGGCCAGCGCCTCGGCATCGCCGCCGCACTGCTCGGCGACCCGGCCACCCTCATTCTCGACGAGCCGGTCAACGGGCTTGACCCGGAGGGCGTGCTCTGGGTGCGCCAGCTGGTGCGCAGCCTCGCCGCCGAGGGCCGCACGATCTTCCTCTCCTCGCACCTGATGAGCGAGATGGCGCAGACCGCCGACCACATCATCGTGCTCGGCCGCGGCCAGATCATTGCCGACGCACCCGTCGCCGACATCGTCGCCGGGGCGTCGCTCGCCAGTGTGACCGTGCGCTCCCCGCACGCAAGCCAGCTCGCCGAGCTGTTGGTGGCCCCGGATGTTGCGGTGCTCCGCTCCGAGAACGGCCTGCTCCAGGTCACCGGCCTCGCCGCCCAGCGAATCGGTGAGCTCGCGGCAGCCCATTCCCTCGTGCTGCACGAACTCACCCCGCAGAACGCATCGCTGGAGGAGGCCTACATGGCCCTGACCCAGGATGCCGTCGAATACCGCACGGAGGCCACGCGATGAGCACCACCGCACTCACCCCGACCGCAGCACGCCAGCAGACGGGCAGCCGGTTGAGCTTCGGCGGCGTCATCCGCTCGGAGTGGATCAAGCTGCGCAGCCTCCGCTCCACCGTGTGGTCGTACCTGATCGTGTTCGCGATCGCGCTCGGCATGGCCTTCCTGATGTCCAGCAGCTTGTCCGGCATGGTCGCGGAGGGCGGCACCGGCTCGGCCGCCGAACAGCGTGGGTTGCTGCTGATGTGCGCCACCTTCGGCGTCGTCTTCGGCCAACTCGTCGTCGCCGTGCTGGGCGTGCTCGTCATCAGCGGCGAGTACTCCACCGGCATGATCCGTTCCACGCTGACGGCGGTCCCGCGCCGCCTCCCGGCCCTCGCCGCGAAGGGCCTCGTGCTGCTGGTCTCGACCTTCGTCGTCGGCGCACTCAGCACGGTCGGCGCGTTCCTCGTCTCCTCTGCTGTGCTCGGCGGCCAGGGCGTCAGCGCCAGCCTCACCGATGTCGACGTGATACTGCCGCTCCTCGGCGCCGCACTCTACCTGGCGCTCGTCTCGCTTGTCGGCCTCGGCATCGGGGCGATCCTGCGCAACAGCGCCGGCGGCATCGCCACCATCCTTGGGCTGCTGCTGCTGCTCCCGATGGTGTTGCAGATGATTCCAACCGAGTGGGCGCACGACTTGCTGCCCTACGCACTGATGTCGGCTGGCATGGCCTCGTTCGGCCAGAGCTCGTTCTCGAGCGAGATCACGTCGGTGCCCCTGAACCTGCTCATCGTGCTGGCGTGGGTGACCGTCTCGCTCATCGGAGCGGCCATCTCGCTGAAACGACGCGACGCGTAGCGCCCCGTCCACGGTGTAGCACCACTTCGCCCTCGACTACCAGGCTTCGGTAGTCGGGGGCGAACTCCGTTGAGCGGGCTGAGCCGCCAGAAGGGCGTGCCGCCCAGCTCCTGCGAAGAGCCGATCGATAGACTCGGAGATTATGGAAGAGTTCTGGGCTGCCTTCTTCGGCTTCTTTGCAGCGATCAGCACGTTTCTGGGCGCTTCAGATAATTTCCTGTCGAAGCTCGTCAACATCGTCATCATCGTCGTTCTGGCGTTCGTCATCCGGTGGGTGCTGCACTTCGCCATTCAGCGGGTCGTGCGCCAGATCGTCTCCGGCGTCAAGAAGACGCAGAACGTCGATGACACCCAGGCGATAGCCGCGGCATCCCCACTGGCTGCCGTGCGCCTCGTGCAACGCACCCGAACGCTCGGCTCGGTGCTCACCAACATCGTCAACGTCACCATCTTCACGGTCACGGTGCTGCTGATCATCAACCAGATCGACTCGACGGTTCTCGGCTCCTTCGCACTGCTCACCGCCGCCGTCGGTGCCGGACTCGGTTTCGGCGCACAGAACATCGTCAAGGACGCCCTGAACGGCCTGTTCATGGTGATGGAGGACCAACTCGGCGTCGGCGATGTCGTCGACGTCGGCCCGACGACCGGTGTGGTCGAGGCCGTCGGTATCCGCATCACGCAGATCCGCGACGTCAACGGCACGCTGTGGTTCGTGCGCAACGGAGAGATCCTGCGCGTCGGCAACATGTCGCAGGGCTGGGCGCGCGTCATCATCGACCTCGCCGTGCCCTATGACACCGACGTCGAGGCCGTCGAGGAACTCCTGATGACCACCGCGACCGAGATGGCCACCAGCAGCCGCTGGCGCTCCCGCATGCTGGAGAAGCCAGAGGTGTGGGGGCTGGAGTCGATCTCGGCCGACGCCCTCGTCATCCGCCTGGTGGCCAAGACGCGCACCGTGGCCAAGGATGACGTCTCCCGCGAGCTGCGCAGCCGCCTGAAGAAGGCGCTGGATGCGGCTGGCATCAAGCTCCCCGCGCTCAACTCGATCGTGCTCACCGGGTTTGACAGCGCTGCCAGTGTGAAGGGCGCCCACCCGCCGCGCACCCGCCCGGTGAAGGTGGTCGAGAATCTCGCGCCGCACGCTCCGAAGGCGCCGCGGCCGCGCAAGGCCCAGAGCACTCCCCCCGTCACACCCCCCACCAGTTTCCCGGGCTCGACGCCCGGCACGCCCAAGACCCCGAAATCGGATGCCTGAATGACCGAGCAGCAGACCCCACCCGCGACCGCCTCCGAGCCGGGCACCGAGACCAGCGAAGAGACCACGACCAGCTTCTATGAGCAGGTCGGCGGCCGCGCGACATTTGAGAAGCTCGTCACCGAGTTCTACAAGGGCGTCGCCGACGACCCGGTGCTGAAGCCGATGTACCCGGAGGCCGACCTCGGTCCGGCCACCGAGCGGCTGACCCAGTTCCTCGAGCAGTACTGGGGCGGGCCGGGCACTTACAGCGAGAGGCGCGGCCACCCACGCCTGCGCATGCGGCACGTGGCGTTCAAAGTGAACCCGGATGCCAGGGACCGCTGGCTCGCCCACATGCGCGCCGCCCTCGACACCCTGGACCTCTCTCCTCTGCATGAGGCAACCCTCTGGGACTACCTGCAGCGGGCGGCCCACTCGCTGGTGAACACCTTCGAGGAGTGACCGCCGCCGGCGTCTTGTCCCCCATTGCGGTGACGTACGCCACGGCGTAGTTTGAGCGGCGGCATGTGTTTTGTGCACACCCCGTTCGACCGCCCCACATGCCGAGCGAGCCGGACGACCCGAGCTGGCAGGAGTGGCACCGTGGCCGCACAATTCCGTGGAACAGTTGGCATCGACATCCGGGACTCAGAGCCCGACTGGACCCCGTTCGAGCCCGTGAAGGCTCCCCCCGGCTCACCCAATGTCGTCTACATTGTGCTCGACGATGTCGGCTACTCGGCGATGTCCGCCTATGGCGGCCCGATCGACACCCCGAACATCGAGCGGGTCGCCGCCGACGGGGTGCGCTACACCCAGTGGCACACCACCGCGCTCTGCTCGCCGACCCGGTCGTGCCTGCTCACCGGGCGCAACCACACCAACAACAGCATGGCGTGCATCACCGAGGCGGCGATCGGCTTCCCCAACGCGAGCGGCACGATCCCGCCGGCGAACGGGATGCTCTCCGAGATCCTCGGCGAGGCGGGCTGGAACACCTACATCGTGGGCAAGTGGCACCTCTGCCCCGACGACGAGATGAATGTCGCGTCGACCAGGCGGAACTGGCCGAGCGGGCGCGGCTTCGAGCGCTTCTACGGCTTCCTCGGCGCCGAGACGAACCAGTGGTACCCGGACATCGTCTACGACAACCACCCGACGGATCAGCCGCGGCTCCCCGAGGAGGGCTACCACTTCTCCGAGGACATCACCGACAAGGCGCTCGAGTTCATCCGGGACGCCAAGGCGATCGCCCCGGACAAGCCGTTCTTCCTCTACTACGCCCCCGGGGCGGCCCACGCCCCGCATCACGCGCCCAAGGAATGGGCCGACCGATACGCCGGCCGCTTCGACGCCGGGTACGAGGCGATGCGCGCCGAGACGCTGGCCCGCCAGAAGTCACTCGGGATCGTGCCGGCGGACACCGAGCTCCCCCCGGTCAACCCCCTCGGCACCTCCACCACGCGGCAGAGCGGCACCGGCATCCCGTTCCCGGTGATGGACGACACTCGCCCGTGGGATTCCTTGAGCGCGGACGAGAAGCGACTGTTCAGTCGCATGGCCGAGGTCTACGCCGGTTTCCTCTCGCACGCCGATCACCAGATCGGCCGGGTGATCGACTATCTGGAGTCGATCGACGAGCGGGAGAACACGCTCGTGATCGTCGTCTCCGACAACGGCGCGAGCGGCGAGGGCGGCCCGAACGGATCGGTGAACGAGATGAAGTTCGCGAACGGACTGGTCGACGACATCTCCGACAACCTCGCCATGCTGGACGAGCTCGGCGGCGTGCGCACCTACAACCACTACCCGAACGGCTGGGCGATGGCCTTCAACACCCCGTTCAAGATGTGGAAGCGCTACGAGTACAACGGAGGGATCTGCGACCCGTGCATCATCTCCTGGCCCTCCGGCATGAGCGCCCGCGGCGAGCTGCGGGAGCAGTACCACCACGCGATCGACATCGTCCCGACGGTGCTCGATGTTCTCGGCGTCGAGGCCCCGAGCCACATCAAGGGCCATGAGCAGAGCCGGATCGACGGGGTCAGCATGCGCTACTCCTTCGACGCCGCTCAGTCGCCGACAACGCGCCGAACCCAGTTCTACTCCATGCTCGGCTCCCGGGCGATCTGGCACGACGGGTGGAAGGCGATCACCACCCACCCGACCCTGAGCGGCTGGAGCCATTTCGGCGACGACGAGTGGGAGCTCTACCACACCGATGTGGACCGCGCCGAGACGCACAACCTGGCGCAGGAGCAGCCGGCGAAGCTGCAGGAGCTCATCTCGCTGTGGTTTGCCGAGGCCGGCGCCAACCAGGCGTTCCCGCTCGACGACCGCTCGGCGCTCGAGATCATGCTGACCCCGCGCCCTGTGCTCGCCGGGGCACGGGAACGCTACGTCTACTTTCCCGGGACAGCGGACGTGCCGGAGTCGCAGTCCGTCAACCTCCGCAACCGCTCCTTCTCCATCGGCGCACTCGTCGACCTGAGCCAGGGATCGGAGGGCGTGCTGTTCGCCCAGGGCTCTCGCTTCGGCGGGCACGCGCTGTACATCAAGGACGGCCGCCTGCACTACGCGAACAACTTCGTCGGGATCGTCGAGCAGCGGGTGGATGCCACAGAGGACCTGCCCGTCGGCGAGCAGCTGATCATCGGCGCGTCATTCGCCAAGGACGGGGAGGAAGCCCCCGGCGTCGCCACCGGCATCCTCAGCCTGTTCTGCGGAGACAAGATGCTCGGATCGGGACGCATCAAGACCCAGCCAGGTAAGTTCTCCATCGCCGGCGAGGGGCTCACGGTGGGCCGCGACAGCGGCGCCCCAGTGACCGAGGACTACCCGGGAATCGCACCTTGGCGGTTCACCGGCGGAACCCTGCACCGGGTGCGCGTTGACGTCAGCGGCGAACCCTACCTCGACCTCGAGCGCGAGGCGCAGGCGATGTTGATGCGGGAGTGACCTGCCCCCGTCGCGTTCGCGCCGCTACAGTGGTGAGAAATCGTGACGAAGGAGCCACAACCATGACCAACCGCATCGACGCGATCGTCATCGGAGCGGGCCTCTCCGGCCTGGTCGCCGCCGCTGAACTGGTGGAGGCCGGGAAGCGCGTGCTGATCATCGAGCAAGAGCCGGAGGCCAGCCTCGGCGGGCAAGCCTGGTGGAGCTTCGGCGGCCTGTTCCTCATCGACTCCCCCGAGCAACGCCGGATGGGCGTGAAAGACAACGCCGAACTCGCCCGGCAGGACTGGGCGGGCACCGCCGGTTTCGACCGCGACGAGGATGCCTGGCCGCGCCGCTGGGCCGAGGCATACCTGGATTTCGCCGCAAACGAGAAGCGCGATTGGCTGCACGCCAAGGGCGTGCGCTTCTTCCCCGTCGTCGGCTGGGCAGAGCGAGGTAGCGGCACGGCGACCGGCCACGGCAACTCGGTGCCGCGCTTCCACATCACCTGGGGCACCGGCCCCGGCATCCTGGAGCCCTTCATCGCGCGCGTTCGGGACGGCGTGCAGGCGGGGCTTGTCACGGCCAAGCACCGGCACCAGGTCGACGAGCTGATCGTCGAGGACGGCCGCGTCGCCGGCGTGCGCGGCAGCGTGCTCGCACCGAGCACCGCCGCCCGCGGCGAGGCGAGCAGCCGCGAGGTCGTTGGCGAGTTCGAGTATCGCGCCCCCGCCGTGATCGTCGCCTCCGGAGGCATCGGTGGCAACCACGATCTGGTGCGGAAGGCGTGGCCGGCCCGGCTTGGCACCCCTCCGGCCGAGATGCTGAGCGGTGTTCCCGCGCACGTCGACGGGCGGATGCTGGGCATCGCCGAGACCGCGGGGGCCCGGCTGATCAACGGCGACCGGATGTGGCACTACACCGAGGGCATCACCAATTGGGACCCGGTGTGGGCCCAGCACGGCATCCGCGTCTTGCCGGGGCCGTCCTCGCTCTGGTTCGACGGCGGCGGCAAGCGGCTGCCCGTTCCGCTGTTCCCCGGTTTTGACACGCTCGGCACCCTGGAGCACCTGCGCACGACCGGCCACGACCATAGCTGGTTCGTGCTCACCCAGAAGATCATCGAGAAGGAGTTCGCTCTCTCGGGCAGCGAACAAAACCCCGATCTGACCGGCAAAGACGTGAAGTTGCTGGCCAAGCGTGTCGCACCCGGCGCGCCGGGCCCGGTGGAGGCGTTCAAGCGCAACGGCGTCGACTTCGTCGTGGCTGACACGCTCGACGAGCTGCTGACCGGTATGCAGGCGCTCACCCCGGACACGCCCATCGACACGGCGGGCGTGCGCGCCGAGGTGGAGGCGCGCGACCGTGAGATCGACAACGACTTCAGCAAGGACCTGCAGGTGGTGGCCCTGCGCGGCGCGCGCAACTACCGCGGAGACAAGCTGATCCGGGTCGCCAGCCCGCACAAGTTGCTCGACCCGAAGGCCGGGCCGCTGATCGCCGTCAAGCTGCACATCCTGACCAGGAAGAGCCTCGGCGGCATCGAGACCAACCTCGACGGGCAGGTGCTGGATGCCGGCGGCGAGCCGATCACAGGCCTGTACGCGGTTGGCGAGGCCAGCGGCTTCGGCGGCGGCGGCATGCACGGCTACCGTGCGCTTGAGGGCACCTTCCTCGGCGGATGCCTGTTCAGCGGCCGGCAGGCGGGGCGCGCCGTCGCTGCACTGTAAGGCGCGCCGCGATGCTGCGCTCTTTAGGAGCGCAGCGTCCAGGGCTTGCGGCGCACCAACACGTGGCCGCGGCTCGTGCTCAGGCGCGTCCATGGCCCGGTCTCGAACAGCGCGACGGGCTCATCCCCGGCAAGGAAGCCGAGGCTGAGGGCGGCGAAGGCAGCCCCGGCCGGCACATGCTCGAGGCCGTCGATCGGGCGGCCCCATACCTCGGTGCGTACGCGCTGCACGATCTGCTCGCCGACCCCACTGGGCACGGCGGCAGCCACCTCGTCGATGCCCGCCTTCGCAACACTCTCGAGCAGCGCGGCATCCGTGGGCTCCTGGCCGTGCCAGCCGCCCTTGGGCGGCGAGATGCCCGCCCAGGTGACGGTGCTCACCTGGTGCGGCAGCGAGAGCGTGATGGGGCCGGTTTCCGCGTCGCTGTCGACCGGCAGCGTCGCCTCCGCGCGGGCCAGCCGCTCCAGCAGTGAGCGCGCAGGCACGACGGCGTCAAAACTCGGCGAATCGGTGAGCGCGAAGGTACGCAGGCCGAGCACAGTCGGGCTCTCGTCGAGGATTCCGCGCGGGTAGAAGATCGCGGTGTACGCGGCGAGGACGCCGCCGGCGGCGATCAGCCGAACGGAACCGTCTTCGACACGCCCTGCGCGGGCGAGGTAGGTTTGCAGGTCGCCGAGCGCATAGCGGTCGACAAGGGAAAAGGACTCAGTCATCTCTTGTCTAAACTACCTAAGAGGCGGCCGCTATTCCTGCCACCACCACCCCCACTCCGGGCGCATCACTAAGGAGCTCGCATGAGCAGTCCGATCGAAGGCCTTCTCAGCACACTGGACCTCACCGACACCGGTGCCCGCACCAGCGAAGACATCTTCACCGGACCATCCGAATGGATGCCGCTCGGCCGTGTCTTTGGCGGGCAGGTGCTGGCCCAGTCCATCACGGCGGCAATGCGCACCGTGGCCGACGACCGGACCGTGCACTCCATGCACGCCTACTTCTTGCGCCCCGGAGACGTGCGCCTGCCGATCACCTTCTCGGTGGACAGGATCCACGACGGGCGCTCCTTCTCCGCCCGCCGCACCCAGGCCTACCAGGAGGGCGTGCCGATCCTGTCGATGATCGCGTCGTTCCAGGACAGCGACTCCGGCCTGGACCACCAGATCGAGATCCCGGCTGACGTTCCGGACCCCGAGAGCCTGCCGTCGACGGCCGACGTGCTCCGCGGCGTCGACCACGACGTCGCCCGGTTCTGGGCGGACGAGCGCGCCTTCGACGTTCGCCACATCCCGTCGTCCATCTACCTGACGGCGGACGGTGAGCGCAACGCTCACCAAGCCGTCTGGATGAAGGCCATCGGCCGCCTGCCTGACGACCCGAACCTGCACAGGGCGGCGCTCGCCTACGCCAGCGACTACTCGATCCTGGAGCCCGTGCTGCGCGGCCACGGCCTCGCCTGGGGCACCCCGGGGCTGAAGATCGCCAGCCTCGACCACGCCATGTGGTGGCACCGCTTCGGCCGCGTCGACGAGTGGTTGCTCTACGTGCAGGACTCGCCGAGCGCCAGCGGCGGCCGCGGCCTCTCGCGCGGCAGCATCTTCTCGCGCAGCGGCGTGCTGCTGGCAACCGTCGCCCAGGAGGGCATGGTTCGCGTGCCGGAGCGCGCCTAGGCACTAGTCTCAGTCACACGATGATCCATCGCTGTGACGAGAGGGCTGTGCATGAACGACTCGACTGACATGGCCAGGCGCACCTTTGTGGGCCTGGGCGGAGCGGGTGTTGCCGCCGCGGCCCTCGCCCTGAGCGGTTGTGCGCCGGCGGAGAACTCCGGCGGTGGGGGCGGTCAGAACCCCGGCCCCAGCACCCCGGGCTCCGGCGGCTCTGCCAGCCAGACTCCCCCGGCCAGCGGAGAAGAAATCGCGAAACTCAGCGCTGTCGCGGTGGGCGACAGCATCGCAGTCACCGTCGGCGGCGCCAGCTTGCTCATCGCGCAGCCCGCGGCCGGCGAGGTCGTCGCATTCAGCGCCGTCTGCTCGCACCAGCAGTGCATTGTCGCCCCGGCGAAGACCGAGTTCCACTGCCCCTGCCACGGTTCCCGTTTCGACGCCGCGACAGGCGACGTGCTGCAGGGGCCGGCACTCAAGCCTCTGACGCCTGTACCGGTCACCGTTGACGGCGACTCGATCGTGGCCGGCTGAGCGCTGCTCCGGATGGATTATGTTTTCAACGGCCTCCCCGTGCACGTTCTGATCGTGCACCTGGTCGTCGTGCTGGTGCCCGTCACCGCGTTGACCGTGCTCGTGGCTGCCGTGTGGCCGGCCGGACGGCGCTGGCTCGGCGTCGTGCCGCCGCTGTTCGCGCTGTCACTGCTGGTGCTCGTGCCGATCACCACGAACGCGGGCCAGTGGCTGCAGGTGCGTGTCGGCGAGGCCCCGCTGATCGGGGTGCATGCGAGTCTCGGGTTGACGCTGATGCCGTGGGTGATCGCCCTGGCGACTGTCGCCGTGCTGCAATGGCTGTGGTTCCGCCTGTTGGCCCCACGCACGGCGCCGGATACCCGCCTGCTGCGCCGCCTGGTCTGGGCGGCGTTCATTCTGGCGGCGCTGGTCACGGCCGTCGGGGCCACCGTGACCGTGGTGCAGATCGGCGAGTCCGGGGCGCGTGCCCTCTGGGACGGCAGCTTCAGCGAGCAGCCGCTGCGTTAGCCGAGGTGCGGACGCGCCTAACGGCGCTTGCTGAAGCGCACGGGTTCGTCCAGGTAGGGCGTCCAGGCTGCCCGCTCGATCTCGCTGATGCGCCGCGGGCTGCCGCTGACGGAATCGACGAGCACGATCGTGGTCGCGGCGCGCGCGTACAGCGTCGGCTCTGCGGCAGATTCCGGCGACCACACCTCGTAGCAGACCTCGAGGCTGGCACCGCCCATCCTGCCCAACCAGAGCTGGATGTCCAGCGGCGCGCGGAGATACGGAACCGGGGCCAGGTATTCGATCTCCTGGCGGCCGATCAGGGTGAGTGTTGACGCACCGGGGCGGCCGTCCAGCACCGCGGTGCTGGCACCGACGGCACCGGTGACGTGGCCGGCATCCGGAGCGGCGTCATCCGGAGCGGCGTCATCCGGAGCGGCGTCGTCGGCCCAGAACGCCAGGATGCGCGCCTCCTCGAGGAGGCGCAGCATCTCGGCGTTGTTGACATGCCCATAGGCATCGAGATCCGACCAGCGCAGCCGAATCGGCACATGCAATCTCATCGGAACCTCGATGCCCAGGGGTGACGTACTCGACCGGCGACTAGTCGCGGGTGAGCTTGCGGTAGGTCGAACGGTGCGGCTTCGCGGCATCCGCGCCGAGACGCTCGACCTTGTTGGCCTCGTACGACTCGAAGTTGCCCTCGAACCAGTACCAGTTCGACGGGTCTTCCTCACTGCCCTCGTAGGCGAGGATGTGCGTCGCGGTGCGGTCCAGGAACCACCGGTCGTGGGTGATGACCACGGCGCAACCGGGGAACTCGAGAAGTGCGTTCTCGAGGCTGCCCAGGGTCTCGACGTCGAGGTCGTTGGTCGGCTCATCGAGCAGCAGCAGGTTGCCGCCCTGCTTGAGGGTCAGCGCCAGGTTCAGGCGGTTGCGCTCACCACCGGAGAGCACGCCGGCCTTCTTCTGCTGGTCCGGGCCCTTGAAACCGAACTGCGAGACGTAGGCGCGAGAGGGGATCTCGGTCTTGCCAACGACGATGTAGTCCTGACCGTCGGAGACGACCTCCCAGAGGTTCTTCTCCGGGTCGATGCCGCCACGGCTCTGGTCGACGTAGGAGATGTCGACCGTCTCGCCGATCTTCAGCTCGCCGCTGTCGAGGGGCTCCAGACCGACGATCGTCTTGAACAGCGTGGTCTTGCCGACGCCGTTCGGGCCGATGATGCCGACGATGCCGTTGCGCGGCAGGGTGAAGGTGAGGTTGTCGATGAGGATCCGCTCGCCGAAGCCCTTCTTCAGGTTCTTGGCGTCGATGACCTGCGAGCCGAGGCGCGGGCCAACGGGGATCACGATCTCCTCGAAGTCGAGCTTCCTGGTGCGCTCGGCCTCGTTCATCATCTCTTCGTAGCGGGCCAGACGCGCCTTCGACTTGGTCTGGCGGCCCTTCGCGTTGGAGCGCACCCAGTCGAGCTCGTCGGCGAGGCGCTTGGAGAGCTTGGCGTCCTTCTTGCCCTGCACCTCCAGGCGTGCCTGCTTCTTCTCCAGGTACGTCGAGTAGTTGCCCTCGTAGGGGTAGAGGCGGCCGCGATCGACCTCGGCGATCCACTCGGCGACGTGGTCGAGGAAGTACCGGTCGTGGGTGACGGCGAGAACGGCGCCGTGGTACTGGCTGAGGTGCTGCTCGAGCCACAAGACACTCTCGGCGTCGAGGTGGTTGGTGGGCTCATCGAGCAGCAGCAGGTCGGGCTTCTGCAGCAGCAGCTTGCAGAGTGCGACGCGGCGCTTCTCACCACCGGAGAGGTGGGTGACGAGCTCGTCGGCCGGCGGGCAGCGCAGCGCGTCCATGGCCTGCTCCAGCTGGGAGTCGAGGTCCCAGGCATCCGCGTGGTCGATCTCCTCCTGCAGCACGCCCATCTCGGCGAGCAGGGTGTCGAAGTCGGCGTCGGGCTCGGCCATCGCCAGCGAGATTTCGTTGAAGCGGTCGAGCTTGGCCTTGATCGGGCCGACACCCTCCTGCACGTTCTCGAGGACCGTCTTGGTCTCGTCGAGCACCGGCTCCTGCATCAGGATGCCGACGGTGAAGCCCGGCGTGAGCTTGGCCTCGCCGTTGCTCGGCGTGTCCAGTCCCGCCATGATCTTGAGGATGGTGGACTTTCCGGCGCCGTTCGGGCCGACGACGCCGATCTTGGCACCGGGCAGGAACGACATTGTGACGTCGTCGAGAATGAGCTTTTCGCCCACCGCCTTGCGGGCGCGAACCATGGAGTAGATGTATTCAGCCATATTGCTTTCAGTCTATCCTCCGAGCGCCCGCGCCGAGGCAGCTTCCTGCCGCCGGATGATCCGGGTCTGGGCGCTCAATGCACGAGGTAGCTCAGCCAGATGATGAAGACGCCGAGCGACGCGGTGATGGCGGCGTTGAGGATCGGCGCGGCCACCCCCTGCCCCGTTTGACCGAGTTCCAGAATCCGAGCGCGGCCAGCGTCGCGACCCCGGCCCAGAGGGCGATGTAGTAGCCCACATACTCGTCCAGCGCGCCGACGGCCGGCAGCAGCAGGAAGACCGCCGGGATCAGCATGGCGAGCACCATGCCGACGGAGTGCCAGGCCGCTGACAGGATCAGCGCCCAGAGCACGCCGCCCCGCGCCTCTGCGGAGCCATGGCTGGCCACCACACCGGCGTAGATGTGCGCGAGCCAGAACACGGCGATGGTTCCGAGGGTGAACAGGAACACCTCGAGGTCGGTGTCGTAGTGCCAGCCGACGGCGATCAGGGCACTGACGAGCACGGTTCCGTAGATGGCGTATTCGGTCGTGTAGACGCCGACGACAACCTCCACCGACCGGGCACCGCCCTGCGCGGCCCGACCGAGCCAGCGCCGATCCGACTGCTGACTCTCTGGCGGCGCGCCCGGCTGTTCGTTCGGCCGCTCGCCTGGCTGGTCGTTTGGCCGCGCGTCAGGCTCGTCGCCAGCCATGGCCGTTCGCTCTGCAGACTCCGCACCGCATGGGTTTCACGCTAGTCGCGCCAGTGACGCCGGTCTACCGTGCGAACGGGTGCGCTACCAGTCGATGGGGCGGGTGGCGCCGATGAGGCAGGTTCCGGTGGAGAGGATCGGGGTGACGGCACTGTGGTAACCGCCGCTGGCCGGGCCGAACTGCCCGAGCAGGCAGTCGCCGTTGAACCGCACGGACCACGGAACCGAGTCTGCGGCCAGATCGACGGAGGTCCGGTCGAACCCGACCTCCATCGCTGCCTTGTCGAAGCCGCCGGCGACCAGCGCGTTGATGAAGGCCTCACCGCCGGCCGAGGGGTTGGCGGCCAGCACGGAGCCCGCAATGGAGTCGAAGTAGGCGAGGTTGTCTGCCGCGCTTCCCTCTGGCAGCAGCACGGGTGGCGGTGCCGGGGTCTCCGTCGCGCTCGGGGTCGCGGATGCAGTCGGCGGCACGGTCGGTGCCGGAGCAGGGGTGGTGCATGCGGCGAGCGCCAGCATCGCCGAGACAGCCACCGCCGACAGCAGCAGCCGCGGCATCCGCCGTGATGCTCGCCTGGGTGAGGGGCTCTCGCTCGGCATTGCACGCCTTCCTAACTGCTTCGACTATGTCTGTGTGACGCTCCGAATGAGTCTAGGGGCGCGACAACACCGGCTAGAACGGCGTCGGTTCCAACTCGCCGGCGCGATCCTCGCGAGGCGCCGGCCAGTGCTGCACCGACAACCCGGACGACTGTGCCCCAGGTGACTGTGCCCCAGGTGACTGTGCGGCGTCACTGGCGGGAAACCCGTCGAAGCCGGACTGCGCGTCGGCGCCCAGGGCAGCTGTCGGCCCAGGGTCACCGGCCGGGGCTGACTGAGTGGTCTCCAGCGGCTGGGCCCGCATGGTGCGCTGGAAGTTGGCCGTTCCCCACTGCAGGTCGAGCCCGATGACGTCGGCCTCGAGATCGGCCGAGGTGCCCTGCCGCTCACCCGTGTTCCAGGCGCGCAGGTGCAGGCGCCCGGTCACGACGACGGGATCGCCCCGGTGCAGCGACGCGATGGCGTTTCGCGCAAGGCCACGGAATGCGCTCACCGTGTACCAGTTGGTGTTGCCATCCGCCCAGGAGTTCGTCTCCTTGTCGAACTTGCGCTGGGTGGACGCCATCCGAAACTTGATCAGGGGCACGCCGTTCGATGTGACCTTCGCCTCTGGGTCGGTGCCGATCACACCCAGCACAGTGATGATGTCGTTGGATTCACGCATGGGAAATGTCCTCTCGATGTGTACACAGGCCCGCGCCGGTGCGAGGGCCGTGGCCACGACGCCGGCGCTCGTGCCCGTCATCCGGGCCGTGGCCACGTGAATCGAGTGTGTGCCTCACAGCGACCTCCGCTGCCTGCCCTCCGCAATCTGTGCATTGCGGCCGTGTGGCGGCAGCCTGTGCACAACAGGCGGTCGGCACCACATGCACGCTGCGACTACGGGCAGGGCAGCACAGCGCGGCCCGGGGCCCTCTCCCCCTAGAGTGATGCCATGAGCTACGTCGCAGCAGAGAATCGGTACGACACAATGCGGTACAACCGCTCCGGGCGCAGCGGCCTCATGCTGCCGGCTATCTCCCTCGGGTTGTGGCACAACTTCGGGCACGAGCGCCCAATGGAGACGCAGCGTGCAGTGCTGCGCCGGGCTTTCGACCTGGGCGTCACCCACTTCGACCTCGCCAACAATTACGGCCCTCCTGCCGGCTCGGCCGAGACGAACTTCGGTCGGATCTTCGCTGAGGACTTCCGCGGATACCGCGACGAGATGATCATCTCCAGCAAGGCGGGCTACGACATGTGGCCGGGGCCCTACGGCGAGTGGGGATCTCGCAAGTACCTGCTCTCCTCACTTGATCAGAGCCTCGGCCGTCTGGGCCTGGACTACGTCGACATCTTCTACTCTCACCGACCCGACCCGAACACCCCCATCGAAGAAACGATGGGCGCGCTCGCGACGGCGGTACAGCAGGGCAAAGCGCTCTACGTTGGCGTCTCCAACTACTCTCCCGAGCAGACCAGGGCCGCCGCGGCCGCCCTCGCCGAGCACAAGGTCCCGCTTCTGATCCACCAGCCGAGCTACTCGATCTTCAACCGCCACGTCGAAGACGGCCTGCTGCCCGTGCTCGATGAGGTGGGGGCCGGCTGCATCGTGTTCTCTCCGCTGGCCCAGGGCCTCGCGACGAACCGTTACCTCGACGGAGCCATTCCCGCCGACTCGCGCGCCGCGACCAGCCGGTTCCTCAATCCAGAGCAGATCAGCCCGGTCTACTTGGAGCGGGCGCGCGCCCTGAACGAGATCGCGGCCTCCCGCGGACAGTCCCTTGCCCAGCTGGCCCTCAGCTGGGTGCTCCGCCAGCCCACCGTGACCAGCGCCCTGATCGGCGCGAGCAGCGTCACCCAGCTGGAACAGAATGTGGCTGCCCTGGATGCCCCTCCACTGACCGCTGAGGAGATCGCGGCGATCGAGCCGTTCGCCGTGCACGGCACCGGCCTGCGCTAACCACTGTGGGCTACGTCTACGCGCTGTTGGCAGCACTGCTGTTCGGCGCGAACGGCTCTCTCGCCAAGGTGGTGCTCGAGGCGGGGGTGACGCCGGCCCAGCTCACCTTTGTGCGGGTACTCACGGTCACATTGATCGCGGGCGCCTGGCTGCTCGTCAGCGACCGGTCGGCGTTCCGCGTCGGATGGCGGCAACTGGGCGTGCTGGCCGCCCTCGGCGTGGTCGGCATCGCGCTGTTGCAGTGGTTCTACGCGATGGCGTTGACGCTGCTCCCCGTCGGGCTGACGCTGCTGCTGGAGTACCTCGCCGTCGTGGCCGTCGCCGTCTTCGCCCGCCTCGTCTTCAAGGAGCAGGTGAAGCCCCGCCTGTGGTTGGCCATCGCCCTCGTGCTCGTCGGCCTCGTGCTCGTTGCCCAGATCGGCCGGGGCGAGGTGTCAGCGCTGGGCGTGCTCTACGGGCTCGCCGCTGCGGCAGCCCTCACGGTGTACTTCCTGGTGGGCGAGCGCCAGGTCAGTGCGAGCTCGCCGTTGGCTGTCGCCTTCTGGGCCATGGGCTTCGCCACCGTGTTCTGGGCCATTTTCAGCGGCTGGTGGCAACTCGATCCGGCCCTGCTGCAATCACAGACCTCGCTCGGCGGTTCGCTGGATGTCGTCGTGTTGCCGGTGTGGGCGCCCCTGGCGGTAACCGCCGTCGCCGGAACCTTCGCACCCTTCCTTCTCTCCTTCCTCGCCCTCAAACACCTGACGGCCACCGCGGCGGGCATCACCTCCTCGGCCGAAGTGTTGTTCGCGTTCGCCGTGGCTTGGCTCTGGCTCGGCGAGTCGCTGGACCCGGCGCAGCTGCTCGGTGTCGCGATCGTGACGGCCGGGATCGTGTTGGCGCAGACGGCCCGTGCCACAAAGACCAGCGACCCTGAGCTCGCGGTCGCCGCCCTCCTCGCCCCCGAGCCGCACGGCAACTAGTCGTGTCGGTGGTGCCCTCTAGCGTGGGAAACACGCAGAGGCCACCGAGCAAGGGAGCATCATGGCATACGAGCACAGCACACTGATCCGCCCGCCGTCGACACCGCTGGGGGTCGCTGTCCGGGGCCTGGAGTTCGTTCCTGTGCGCGGCGGGCTGTGGAGGGTCTCCTCGGCGCAAGGCACGATCCTCGGCCAGATCGAGCTGAGCGCTGCCGACGCCGGCCGCGCATCTCGCTTTACCGCGCGAGTCCTTCTCTCCGACGGCGTGCGGCACAGCACCCTCGGCGATTTCGGCAGCGCGGCGGCCGCCGCCGAATGTTTCCGCTGACCAGGCGGCCGGCCCGGCGCGTCCTGCACCCGAGTTGAGGCACGCCGGGAACACGGGCATGCGGCCGCGCCCTGCGCCGGTAGAGTGCGGCACATGCAGTGGTTGACAGATTTCTCTGACTGGTTCTTTTCCTCGGACGCACAGCCGGTGATATTCGCCGCCGTCGTCATCGCCGTCGCCATGATCGTCTCCGGTTTGCTCGCCGCGTGGATCGCCCGCGGCACGACCAACCGGGTCATCGCGCAGCGCAATTCAGAGATCAAGATCGCGGCGATCGCCGCCCTCATTGACGCATCCACCGAGGCTTCCGTCTGGAACTCGCTCACCCCGCAGGAGCAGGTGCTCTCGGATCGGGCCGTCGGCCAGGCCGACATCCAGGTGCGGATGCTTCCGATCCGTGGCTCCCAGGTGGCAGCCGACTGGGCCGCCCACCAGCTGCACGAGTTGAAGCGCGCTTCCGCGACGTTCGGCGCCCAGCTCGACCCCGCCGTCGCGGGATTCCGCGACCGCCTGATCGAGTGGCAGGCCAAGCCGGGCCGCGCCCGCAAGGCGTTTGCCGCAGACCTGGCCCGCTGGAAGGAAGCCACCAGCGAGAGCGAGCGCACACTCCTCGCCGATCAGGATGCTTGGGTTGCGCAGCAGCACCAGGCACAGCACCTCTCGCCGTTGTTCGCCCAGCCGGCTGACCCGACCGGTGGGATCGACACGCAGAAGCTGTTCGACGATGTCGCGGCCCTGCGCCAGCCGGCTCCGGTCGCGGCAGAGCAGGCACCGGAGCCGATCGCTCCAGTGGCTCCCGCTCCGGTAGCCCACGTTCCGGCCACTCCTGCGCCGGCCAGCCACGCTCCGGTAGCGCCTGCGCCTGCAACCCCCGCTCCGGCGCAGCCGGCAGCTGTCGGCACCGACGCGTAGGCGCTACTACGCTCCGGCTCAAGGCCGGCTGTACTCGGGCGGCGCGTGAAGCGGACAGTGCATTGATGTTCGAGGTGGCGACACGCCCTCCCGGCTAGAGGCCGAGGATCTTGGCTTTCGCGGCCGAGAACTCCGCGTCGTCCAGAACTCCGGCAGCCTTCAACTCCCCCAGCTTCGCGAGCTTGGCGAGCGTGTCGTCCTCGGCGGGTGCCGGAGCGGTTTGCTGCTGTGCTGCCGCCGTCTGGGCGGCCGCGGCTTGACCCTGAGCGAAGGCGGCATCCTGCGCCTGCTGCTGTTGCATCTGCTGCGCCTCCTGCTGTTGCTGGGCGCTCGCCTGCTGGCGGGAGCGCACACCGCCTGATACGGCAGTCGCCGTGCCCGCAATCACTGCCGTGCGCGCCATCGTGCCGATCAGGCCCGGCCGCCCTATCCGTCCTCGCATTGGTCTACTCCGCTCAGTCGATCTCGGGCACGGTGGAGAGGATCTCCTGCACCACGTCTTGTGGAACGCGAACACTTTCCAGCATCTGACCACCGGCTCTCACGACTGCGTCGCGGAGACCCCTCGCCCAGGCATGCTCGAACACGAGGATCGCTGCCGAGCTGTTGGGGGCGAGTTCCGCCGTGAGCTCGCTGACATCCTCGTCGGAGATCAGACCTTCGACCCGGTCGAGGATGCCGCGCAGGGCCGCCACCTCGCTGCCGACGCCGATCTCATCGAACTCGGCAAAGGTCGTGCTGCCGTCGGCGTCTTTACGGACGAAGAGACCATCGATGACGGCGATCGTTCCGCTGGACACCACACGTTCGAGTTCGGGGATGATCTCCCCCGTGAACCTGTTCTCCGGGAATCCGATAACCAGAACTTCAACTGGGCCGAGTGTCATGCCGCTCCCCTGTCGCTCATCGCCCGTCGGTGTCGGCAGGGTGGTCTGAAGCTACTGCGTGAGCCGGTGGCTGGCAAGAGTCTGCCCGCTTCCGGCCTCAGGCGCAGGCGGGGAGATCTGCACCGTGCTCTGGCCCTGGCTGGTGACGACCGAGATCAGCTCCCAGCCGTTGGCCACGCCGCGTGTGCGCCGCCTAGCGCCACCACTCGTCGAACAGGGAAGTGGGCGTGCGCCGCTTGTGCTCGCTGGCCAGGTAGCGGCTCTCGATCGCGGCTGCCGCGGCATCCGACACCTGCTTGCCCTCGAGGTAGTCATCAATCTCGGTGTAGCTCAGGCCGAGGTTCTCCTCATCGGTCTGACCGGGGGTGTGGTCCAGCAGGTCGGCGGTCGGCGGCTTGAGGTAGAGCCGTTCGGCCGCGCCCAGGTGCTGGAGCAGCGCGCGACCTTGGCGCTTGCTCAGGCCGGCCAGCGGCAGCAGGTCGGTTCCGCCGTCGCCGAATTTCGTGAAGAAGCCAGTGACCGCTTCTGCGGCGTGGTCAGTTCCGACCACCAGGTAGCCGCGCTGACCGGCGATGGCGTACTGCGCGATCATCCGCATGCGCGCCTTGACGTTGCCCTTGTTGAAGTCACTGATCGGCTCGCCGAGCGCCCGGGCGAACTCGTCTTGGATGCCGTCGACACCGCCCTGGATGTTGAAGGTGACGGTGTGCGCCGGCCGGATGAAGTCCAGGGCCAGCTGGGCGTCGTCTTCATCGTGCTGCACGGCATAGGGCAGGCGCACGGCGACGAACACCGGGGCGTCCCCGCCCTGCTGTGCAGGCTGCTCGGCTGCCAGCTCTTCGACGGCGAGCTGGCAGAGCCGGCCGGCGAGCGTGGAGTCCTGGCCGCCGCTGATGCCGAGCACGAAGCCGCGCGCGCCCGTGCGGCGCAGATACTCGATGAGAAAGTCAACGCGCCGACGGATCTCGGCGGCTGCGTCGATATTCGGGCTGACATGGAGGTCGGCCATGATCTGGGACTGAAGCGCGTGCATGCGTCGAATCTACCGCGCGGGCCGCGCCCGGCGGCGCATGACGCCCGCGCTTCGCTATCATCGCCAGCAGAAGGCGTTGTGCGAACGGCGCAGGCAGGAGCGCCATGGATGTCTCAATTCCGTCACTCATCGTGATCGCGGCGATCGCTGTCGCCGCGCCGCTGCTGGGGCGCGGCATCGGTCGATTCGTCAAGATCCCGCTCGTGGTGTTCGAGATCGTCCTCGGCATCTTGCTCGGCCCCTCCCTCCTCGGCTGGGTCCAGCCGAGCCCAGTCACCGACGTGCTCGCCGACTTCGGCCTCGCCATGTTGTTCTTCCTCGCCGGCAACGAGATCGATTTCGCCCGCATCGCCGGCCGCCCGATGATGCGCGCAGGGTTGGGCTGGCTGGTCTCTCTCGCCGTCGGCGTGACGGCCGGCATCCTGTTCTCCCCCACCGTCGGCGCCGGCGTGTTCATCGGCATCGCGCTGACGTCGACGGCGCTCGGCACGATCATGCCGGTGCTGCGAGATGCCGGTGAGCTGCGCACCCCGTTCGGGATCGCCACAACCGCCGTCGGCGCCGTCGGCGAGTTCGGGCCGCTCCTGGCGATCACCCTGTTCCTCTCCGGCACCACTCCCCTGCACGCCACCCTCGTGCTCATCGGATTCGCGATCATCACAGGTGCCGCGATCTGGTTGGCGGCCATCGGCGCTGGCCGGCGAATGCACGCCGTGATCACGGCGACGCTGCACACCAGCGGCCAGTTCGCGGTGCGCCTCGTGATCCTGGTGCTGGTCTCTCTCGTCGGACTGAGCGTGGCGCTCGGCATCGACATGCTGCTCGGGGCCTTCGCCGCAGGCGTGCTCTACCGGGTGCTGCTGACCGGGGCGCCGGAGAAGGATGCCGAGCTGGTCGAGGCGAAGATCGAGGCCATCGGCTTCGGATTCCTGGTGCCGATCTTCTTCATCAACACGGGCGTCACCTTCGACCTGGACGGCCTCGTCGCCGATCCGCAGGCGCTCCTGCTGCTGCCGATCTTCGTGGTCGCCCTGCTCGTCGTCCGCGGCATACCGAGCACGCTGGCCGCCCCGCACGGCAGCACCGCCGCCGATCGCGGCGCCCTGCTGTTGTTCGGAGCCACCGGGCTGCCCATCATCGTGGCCGTCACCGCGATCGGCGTCGACACGGGGGCGCTCGACACAGGAACCTCGGCGGCACTGGTTGCGGCCGGAATGCTCTCTGTGCTGCTCTTCCCGCTCACCGGGCTCGCCCTGCGCAAACGCTCCAGCGACTACACGGCCCGCCCGGCAGACGCGGACGCGGTCGTGGAGGAGGCCTAGAGCTCGACGTCGATGAGTTCGTGCCCGGCCGACTCCAACACGCCACCGCCGGCGGTGACGCCCGCGACGAGGGCACGCAGCTCCGCCTCGTCACCGCTCAGAGTCACGAGGGCACGGCTGCCGTATTCGGCCCCGAGAATATTCACGCCGCGCTGGCGCAGCTCCGCCTCGATACGCCCCGCGTCGGCGTGCGCGAGTGCCAGCGTGAACAGGTCCCGGCGCTCCCGGGCAACGACGGCGCCTCGGGCGTGTGCCTCGTCGACGGCGGAGAGCACGGAATCCGAATAGGCGCGCACGAGGCCGCCGGCGCCCAGCAGGACGCCGCCGAAGTAGCGACTCACGACCGCGACCGTGTCGATGAACTCGCGCCCGCTGAGCGCCTCGAGCATGGGTCGGCCCGCCGTGCCCGACGGCTCGCCGTCGTCGTTGGAGCGGCGCACCTGGTCGGGGGCGGATGCCGGGCCGAGCACGAACGCCGAGCAGTGGTGCCGGGCGTTCCACTCCTCGCGGCGGGCAGCATCGACGACGGCTCTGGCGCCGGCCTCATCTTCAACACGGACGAGCCGGCAGAGGAAGCGGGAGCGCTTGATCTCGATCTCTGTGTCGATGCGGGCACCGATACCTCCGCGCAGCGTGAGATCCGGCATCCGGCGCCTAACCCCAGCCGAGCTCGTGCAGCTGGGCGTCGTCCATGCCGTAGAAGTGGCCGATCTCGTGCACCAGCGTCACGTGGATCTGGTCGCGCAGTTCATCAATGTCGTTGCAGTGCGCCAGGTGGGCGTGCCGGTAGATCGTGATGAGATCGGGCAACTCGCCGAAGCCATAATTGCCGCGGTGCGTCAGGGCGATGCCGTGGTAGAGCCCGAACAGATCGTGCGCGCCGTCTTCCGGGCGATCCTCGACCGAGAACTGCACGTTCTCGAGGCCGGCCATCATGTCGTCGGGGAGCAAGTCGAGCTCGTCTGCGACGAGGGCTTCGAAGTCCTCTTCGCTCATCTCGAGTGGCATCCGATGCCCTTCTGAAATGGCGCTGGGCCCTTCTGGAACTACGTGGCGTGTGTCACGGGATTTGAACCCGCGAACTGCCTTCTGTGATGAGAACCACATCCGGCAACCTTATGAAATTTACTTGGGGTGAGTAACGGGGCTTGAACCCGCGACCTCCTGGACCACAACCAGGCGCTCTACCAGCTGAGCTATACCCACCATGCGCCTGCTTCTCGCGAACTCGAAGAAGGCAACTCAATGAGTGTATTACATCCGCGGAGCGAATTCGGACACAACCGCCGCCGAGACCGCCTGAACCTGCTCGGTCGTGGGCCCGGGATCCGCGACAAACACGGCGCGTCGGTAATATTCCAGCTCGCGAATTGATTCCAAAATATCTGCCAAAGCGCGGTGTCCACCGTCTTTCTTCGGCGCGTTGAAGTACACCCGGGGGAACCAGCGACGGGACAGTTCCTTGATCGAGGAGACATCCACGTTGCGGTAGTGCAGGTGCGCGTCCAGGCGCGGCATGAACTTGGCAAGGAACGCCCGGTCGGTGCCGATCGTGTTTCCGGCCAGCGGGGCCTTCTGCTCGGTGGGCACGTGCTTGAGCACGTATTCCAGCACCTGGTACTCGGCATCCGCCACGCTCACGCCCTGCGGGATCTCCTCAATCAGGCCCGAGGTCGTGTGCATGTTGCGCACGAAATCGTTCATGGACTCCATCGCGGAGTCGTCGGGCTTGATCACGATGCTGAAGCCCTCGTCCACGGCCTTCAGGTCGTAGTCGGTGATCACCACCGCAATCTCTACCAGTTCATCGACCTCGAGATCGAGGCCCGTCATTTCACAGTCGATCCAGACCAGACGGTCGCTCGCATTCGTCATGGGTGTGAGTCTACCGAGGCGGGCCGACGCTCTCCCGCGCATGTTCGGGCACGGCATGCGCTGCGGTATCGTGGACATGGTGCGCCTCCGTAGCTCAGGGGATAGAGCAGGAGCCTTCTAATCTCTTGGTCGCCCGTTGGGCCCATCAGGCGAGGTTGCACCAGTAGCGAGCCAGTCATAGCTCGCGCCCGTGCGCAGCGCCCACGCCATCAGCGTGGTCTTTCGCGGCGTGATGCGACCGTTAATCCACGTTCCCACGCTCTCACGGCTCACCTCGAGGTAGTCGGCCATCTCCTGCACCCCGATGCCAGTGACGCGCAATGTACGCCGCATACGGTCAGCAAGGTCGAATTCCTCGAAGTTCACCCGTTCCGGCACAATCTGCGTTTTAGTCATGCATTAATCATTGCGTAATGAAGCGCTCAATGCAATGACTATTGCGACACGCGGCATGGGGAGTTTGTTTCCGACCTCTCATTGAGTAATGATCTCCTCATGCCCAAACCCCTCAATGAGAGATTCCCTGCCGATGCGTGGCAGCCTCGGATGATCTGGCCCGGCCAGCTCGTCGGCTCAAAGGTCGCCTGCGAGCGATACGGCATCGACCGCTCAACGCTCGTGCGCCGTATCCAGACGGGGCAGATTACCCCGCTCGCCCGACTCGACGGCGCGGCCTACGTGTTCGACCTCGGCGACCTCCCGGCGGCGAAAGCATGAGCTGGCAAGCGGCCGAGTGGATGGATGGCCTGCCCTACGACATTGCCAAGCCCCTCGCCACCCGCGTGCTGCTCAAGCTGGCCAACGTGGCCGCCCAGGACGGCTCACGCGCGTGGCGCAACGTCTGGGAGGTCGCCAACGAGCTAGGCGTAGATAAGCGCAGCGTGCAGCGTGCGCTGCGCGAACTGCTGGCCGATGACCTTATCCGCGTAGGCGACCAGCGCGCCGTACACCACATCAGAGCCGACCGCAGGCCCGTGGTTTACGACCTCAATTTCGACTATGAGCGCCTGTACTCGCCGCCCGAGATTCCACTACCCGACGACACCGACGAGGCCCCGGAAAACGGCGCTTCCCACGGGGTGACAGAGTTTTCCACAGGCGGCCACGGGGTGACAAACGGGGTGACAACTGAGGTTCCACTAGGAACTAAGGGAACTAACTACTTAACCAACGACGATCAAAGAAGTTACGTTCCCGAACGTGCGCAGGCGCACGAGGTGGACGGCTCCGCCGACACCCACCAACCCGCTGGCGCGACTGCCGCCGACGCCTGCCCCCGTTGGCTCTACAAGCCCCATTCTTTCCGAGCCGATGGCAAGTGCATCGACTGCCCCGCAGAGCGTGCCGCGTGAGCCGCCGCGAGAGCGCACAGGCCGTGCTGCCCATCCGCCACAGGGCGCGACGCGCGCCGCTGCGCGCCAGCCTCAACCCAGCTACGACAGCGACACAGATGGCCGCTACGTGCGCGCTCGTCGCCCTCGCCGGGGCAATCGCCCTCGGCATCCTCAACCTGACTGGAGCATTCGCATGAAGAAGCCCGCCGTACTCAAATGCCGCTGCGGCTGCCGCCTCTGGTGGGCCACCGCGCCCAGCTCGAACTTGGCCGAGAGCACCGAGACTTTCAGCAGTTGGAACTCGGCCATGGAAGCCGCCCTTGGTGGCCCCCTCGTGAGCGAGCCCACCGCATGAGCGCCGCAGTGCTCCGAGACCTCGCCCGTGACCTCGACGGGACAGCCGATCGCGCGTTCACGCTCGAGGCCGAGGACACCCGCCGCCGCGAGGCAGCTCAGGTGCGGCTCGCGGCCAAGCTGATCGCCGCCGACCCGCTGCTCGCCGCGCACTACGCCGATGCCTGGACGGATGCCGCGCGCCGCCAGATCGCCAAGCACGACGAGGCCGACATGGACGCTGTGCACGCCTCGCGCTCGAGCCGTCAGGCCGATCGAGCTGCCCAGCTCGCAGCCGAGACGCCGCACTACCCGACGAATCACGCCCACGAACGCGACGAGCGGCCGGACTGCCCCGAAACGTTTGCTAACGGCATGCTGAACGGCGCGTGCACCCTCGCGAAGGAGAATCACGCATGAACGACCTGAGCTACATCGATCCGCGCGTAGGCGTGCCCGTCGCGATCGTGCTTTGGCTGCTCGTGCTCGTGACGAAGCGACGCGACACCATCGCGGCTCGCCGTGCGGCCCGTGAGGCGGCGAACCGTGGCTAACCGACTCGCTACCCCGGAGGAAGTGGCCGAGTGGCTGCAGGTGCCCGTGGAGCGCCTGCACAAGCTGCGCAGGGCCAAGCGCGGCCCCCGCGCCATCGTGGAAGGCCGCATGATCCGCTACGCATGGGCCGATGTGCACTCTTGGGTACTCTCGAGCCGCACGGTGAGCCACGATGGCTAGCAAGCGCGGCGGCCGCGCGTCGGCGGCGATGACGGCCCTTGTGCTCGCAACCTACGGCCTGCAGTGCCACCTGCGCCTCAAGGGCTGCACCGGCGTGGCCACCACGAAAGACCACCTCGTGCCGTACTCGCACGGCGGCGAGGACGTGCTCGAGAACTACCGGCCCGCGTGCAGGAGCTGCAACAGCCGCCGACAGAACAAAGTGATGACCGGATACGGCGCATCCGTCGTCGTGCTGATCGGGCCGCCTGCAGGGGGCAAGACCACCTATCTGCTCGAGCACGCCAAGCCCAACGACGTGCAGATCGACATGGACGCCATATGCCGGGCGCTCATGCCGATCGCGCCCACCGCCTCGCACGACTACCCCGAGCATGTGCGCCACATCGGCATCAAGGCCAGGGCGGCCGCAGTACACCACGCCACCCGCCTGCGCGAGCGCGTCACCGTGTGGCTGATCCACGCCATACCCAAGCCCGACGACCTAGCCGACTACAAGCGCATGGGCTGGCAAGTCATCACCGTCGACCCCGGCCGCGAGGTAGTCGAATCGCGCGCCCGCCGCGAACGCCCGGAGCAGATGATGCACCAAGTCGCCCGCTGGTATGCGACCTACGGCGTACCCGTGATCGAGCCCGACGCCCCGCCCGTGGCCCTCACGTCGACGGGCCGCCAATGGTGAGCCAGCTCGAGGCCGATTCTCTAGCCACGACACGGCGGAAGTCCCGCGTCCACCGTCACCCTCTCCCCAAAAAACCCCAGATAAAAAAAGAAAACGGCCCAGAATGACGCTCGACCAAATGGAGCTGCCGGGCCTCGAAAACCCCGCCAGCTCGGCACCAAAATGGGGCGAATTGCCCAAGGGTGCAACCGAGTTGGCCACGATCGAGGCCATTGCCGAGATTGAAGCCGACCACCCCGCGACGGGTGCCCGCAAGGCCATCAAGCAGCTCTGCATTTCCCTCGCCCAGAGCATCGACAAGGGCAACGCCAAGGGCCGCGCGATCGCCAACGAAGCCTCGCAGTTGTTCGTGATGATGCAGCAGCTTGAGCCCGTCGACGCTGCAGGCGATACCCCGACCTATACCCCGAACTCGAACGGCTATTCAATGCACTCGCAGCTCCCGCCCAATTTGACACGCCCCCGGAAAGTCACGGCGCGTAACTACTCCCGAGCCACACACGGGCCCAAGGTCGCCGCGATCGCCGCCGAAATGGGGCAGCCGCTACTGCCATGGCAGCGCTACACCTGCGACGTGGCGCTCGAGGTCGATTCGTTCGGAATCTTCGTCTATTCCACCGTGCTCGTGACCGTGCAACGGCAGGCCGGTAAAACCACCCTCGACCTCGCCGCCGCGATCCAGAACATGACGATGGGCCGGGGCCGCCGAGCTTGGTACACCGCCCAGACCGGCGGCCACGCCACAGAGAAGTTCCTCGAGATGGCCGATGTGTGGGAGGAGTCCAATATCAAGATGCTGGCCAAGCGCCCGCGTCGGTCGAATGGCTCGGCGGCCCTCGAGTTCCTGAACGGGTCGAAGTTCCGCCCGTTCCCCCCGCTGGCCGGTGCACTCGACGGCAAGCAGTCAGACCGCACCACCATGGATGAGCTCTGGATGCACACGGCCATGCAGTACTCGCTGATGCGGCAGAGCTACAACCCAACCCAGACCACCCGGCGCAAGCGCACCGGGCAGCGCCCGCAGAACTGGCTCATGTCCACCGAGGGCACCGTCGAGTCGACCGCGCTCAACATGCTGTTGGCCGAGGCCCGCTCGAGCACGCCAGACCCGCACACCGCGTTTTTCGACTGGGGCATAGCCGAGGACGTCGACCCCACCGACCTGCAGGCCGTCTACGATGCGCACCCCGGCGCGGGCCACCTGTTCGACTTCTCCGACCTGCAGGGGTTCGCGGCGCAGTACGCGGATAGTCCAGGCGAGTTTGCCCGCGCGTTCGGCAACCGCCGGACGGGGGCTACCGAGCGCGTGATTCCCGCCGAGGCGTGGGCATCCGGGCTGTGGCGGGACTCCGAGCCCGAGCCGCCCCTCGGCCCGGTGTGTTTCGGCGCTGCGCACGGCGTCGACGGCATCGACACCACGATTACCGCGACCGAGCTGGCCGGGCTCGGCACCCTCACGAGCGTGGTCGAGCGGGGCCACGCACCGGGCACCACGTGGGCGCTGGATCGCCTCCTCGAGCTGCAGGCCGCATTTCCCGCCGCAGCGTTTGCCATCGACAAGTTCGGCCCGTCTGCCTCGCTGCACGACGCCGCCGAGCGAGCCAAGCTGCGCCTAGTCGACTTCGGCACCGGCGACGTGATTGCCGCGACTCAAAACACGTTCGCCAACCTCACCCGCCCCGGCGGGTCGACGTGGCGCTACAAGGCGCACCCGGCGCTCGAGGAAGCCGCCCAGCTCGCCACCAAGCGCTTCACCGGGGATGGCACTTGGGTGTTCGGCCGCCGGGCCTCGGTGGGGTCGATTAGCGCCCTCGAGGCGGCCAACCTGAGCAGCCACGGCATCCACCATTTGCCCCCGTGATGGCCCTGCAGCTCGGCTAAACGCTGAACGGATGTTCGAGCGTGGCTCAACGCCGGCAGCTGCCCGCGCTCGAAAACCCGTTCTAATCTGCTCGACAGGCGAGCCACCTCGAACGGCACCGAACGGCGGCCAAAGGCACCGAGCGGCAGCCAAACGGCTGCCCCGCTTGGGGCCGCGCCGGGCGCTCGGACATGGTTTCTCTCATGTCGATTTTCAGTGCAGCTCTCAAGTGGGCGGGGTTCTCCACCCTGACCGCAGATGCCGCCGCCGCCACCCTCGAGGGCACCACCCCGCCCCGTCGTGCCGCCGTGCTCACCACAGAGGCCGCGCTGAGCTTGACCGCGTTTTACCGGGGCGTGCAGATCCACGCCACCGCCGCCTGCCAGCTCGGCCTCAAGGTCGAGCGTGACGGCCTCGGCCTGCTGCCCCGCCTGCCCGCCATCATCACCCGGCCCGACCTCGAAGAAACTCGATCCGCGTTCCTCGAGTACACCGTCGTGTCGCTTTACGTCGACGGCAACGCCTTTTGGCTCAGCACGTTCGCCGCAGCGGGAGCCCAGGACTCGAACAAGGTTGTCAACGTCACCGCCCTCGACCCCGCGAGGTGGGCGTGTTCGAGCACCGCGACACCCGCACCGGGAAACTCTCGATCCGCTACCACTGGCGCGGCACCGACTACACGAAGCGCGAAATGCGCCACCTCAAGATGCTGCGCGTGCCCGGGATGCTGCGCGGCCTCGGCCCCGTGCAGGCCGCCCGCCTCACGTTCGAGGGTGCCCTCGAAATGCGCGACTATGGGGCCAAATGGCTCGGTGAGGCGCAGGCCCCTGACGGGGTGCTGACCACCGAGCAGGAGCTAGCCCCGGGGCAGGCCGAGCAGTACCGAAACGTTTGGTATGGCCGCAACGCAGACGGCTCGCCCCGCGAGGGCGCGCTGAACACCTCCGAGCGGCTGCGCGTGCTCGGAAAGGGCCTCAAGTACGAGCCGCTGACTCTCAAGCCCGAAGACGTGCAGTTCCTCGCCACGCAGGAGTTCAACACGCTCGACATTGCCCGCCTGATCGGTGCGCCGCCCTCGCTGCTGCTCGTGGCCGTGTCGGGCAGCTCGCAGTCATATCAGAACGTCGAGCAGGAATGGATCGGGTACACCCGGTTCACCCTGATGAAGCCGCTGCGGGAAATGGAAGAGGCATTCACTGAGCTGCTGCCGCGAGGCCAAACGTGCCGGTTCACGCTCGAGGTGCTGCTGCGCTCCGACACCAAAACCCGCTACGAGGGCCACCGGCTTGCCATCGAAGCCGGGTGGATGGATGCCGACGAGGTGCGCGCCATCGAGGGCCTGCCGCCCCTGACCGACGAGCAGCGCGCCGCCATCGATGCCGCCGCCGCCACCCGCACCCCCACCCCGAGAAAGCAGCCGCGAAATGACCGCCCCCACCCCCGGCCCGATCCAGTTTCAGGCCTTTGCCCCCACCATCACCCTCGAGCGCGAGACGCGCACCATTCGGGGCGATATCACCGCCTACGGGGTGCCCACGACGGACTACCGCAAGATCGTGATCGAGGCCGGGGCGCTGCGCCCCCGCCTGCCCTTGAGCCGCGTCAAGCTGCTCATTGACCACGATCAGCGCCAGCCCGTGGGCTTCCTCGCCGAGCTGGACTCTGACGCCCGCCGGGCCGCATTCAGCGTGCCCGAGGGCGACGAGGGCGACAAGGCCCTCGAGCAGGCCGCCAACGGTCTGCGCGACGGGCTCAGCGTGGGCATCAACGTGCTCGACGAGCCCGGCGCGTACATGTACGACGAGAACACCGGCACGTATCACGTCTACGCCGCCGAGCTGGTCGAGGTGAGCCTGTGCGCGATCCCCGCCTACCAAGACGCCGGGGTTACATCCGTAGCCGCCGCCCGCGCCACCCCCACCCCAAAGGAGAGCAATACCGTGACCGACACCCTTACCCTCGAGCAGGTCGAGCAGAGCCTCGCGGCATCCGTCGAGGGCATCGAGCGCAGCCTCGAGGCGCGCCTCGCCAACTTCACCCCCGCCGCCTCGAGCGGCCCGCAGTTCGCCACGCTTGGCGCGTTCGTGCAGGCCGTCGCCCAGGGCGATTCTGCCGCGCACGAGTTCGCCGCACGCCTCGGCACGACCCTCGCCTACGACGGCTCGACCACCGCCGACGACTACAAGCGCAACGCATGGGTTGCCGACGCAATCGCCCTCGTGGCGCAGCAGCGCAAGGTACTCAGCCTGTTCGGTACGCAGCCGCTCCCGGCCGAGGGCATGACGCTCGAGTACGCCAAGCTCAAGAGCAACACCGTGGCCGTGGGCAAGCAGGCCAAGCAGGGCGACGCCCTCGTAAAGGGCAAGATCGAGCTGAAGACCGCCACCACCGACGTGGAGACGTTCGGCGGCTACACCGAGGCCAGCGTGCAGGTCATCAAGCGCGCCAACACCGCGTACCTCACGACGATGTTCGAGGCCATGGGCATCGAGTACGCCCGGGCCACCGAGCTGGCCGTGCGCGCCGAACTCAAGCGGGTCATCGACGCCCAGAAGCTCGCCACCGACGTGCTCGAGCTGCCGACCGCCGCCACGGTCTACGACTGGCTCGATCTGCTCGTGGATGGCGTCGAGCTGTACGACGACCGTGGTTACACCCTCGCGGGCATGCTCACCTCGAAGGACGTTTTCAAGCGCCTGATGCGCCTCGAGGACACCAACGGCAACAGCCTGATGCACGTGAGCGGGCAGGGCGTTAACCGTGTCGGCTCGATCGAGGTTCCGACGATCAGCGGCAACCTTGCCAGCGTCAAGTTCGAGCTGCTGCCGGGCGCAGAAGCCGGTACGGCATCGTTCTACGCGCAGAAGGGCCTGACTACGTGGGAGGAGCCCGGCGCGCCGTTCCGCCTGCAGCAGCAGAGCGCGATCAACCTGACCGAGGCATTCAGCCTGTACGGCTCGATGGCCGTGGCCTCGCAGTACGAGAACGCCATCGTTCCGATCACGTTCGCCGCCGCGTAATGGCCGCCGAGCCGACGCCCGCCGCGACTGACATTGCTTGGTACGTCGACGCCATCGGGAAAGATGCCGAGTTTGCATCTACCTCGCAGGCCGAGGCCACCGAGCTGGTCAGTAACTTCATGGGGGGTGCATCCAACCCGTTTGGGGTGCCCGCCGTGATCGTGGCGCGCGCCGTGCTCGAGGTTGGTGCTGACCTGTTCTACCGCAAGACCACCCGCAACGGGGTCGTGGGGTTTGGCGACATGGAAGCGCAGCCGTTCCGCCTGAACCGCGACCCGATGGCCGCAGCGTACCCGCTGCTGCGCCCCTACCTCGTGATCGGGCTCTGATGCCCACCCCGCGCCTCGATCAGGCCACCGAGTACCTTGACGCGATCAAGGCGGCCATGCTGGCCGCTGATCTGCCCGACGTGCTCGTGACCCTCGACGCGCTGAAAATACCCTCGGCAGCTCGGCACGGTGTGATCGTCATAACTCCCCCCGCGATCGAGTTTCCGAGCTACACGCAGGCCGAGATCGATTGGGAGCTAGGCCTAGTGGCCGGGCCAGCCACCGACCTCGAACGGGCATGGCGTCAACTCGACGCCATGCTCGACGCCCTCACCACCGCGCAGCTCCCGCTCGAGCGCGCCGACCCGGGCAGCCTGCCGCAGCAGGGTGGCCCCGCGCTGCCCGCGTACACCGTCACCCTGGCCACCCTCACCACCAACATTTAGGAGTCTCCGAATGACCGTCAATGCCCCCGCCATCGGCCCCGGCACCCTCACCATCGGCAGCGAGCTGATGCTCACCGATTTCAGCTCTCAGGCCCGCTCGTGCAAGATCGTGCCGAACGTCGACAAGGGCGAGCCCATCGTCGTGCTCAGCGGCGAAACGGCCCCCGGCGATCGCACCGAGACTTTCACGATGGAGGCCACCCTTCAGGGTGATTTCGGCGTGGAGAGTTCCACCACCGAATGGCTCTGGGAGCACCGTGGAGAGGTGCACGATTTCGTGTACATCCCAAACGCGACGCTCGGCCGCAAGGTCACCGGGCAGCTCGTGGTGGAGGCCATCGAGATTGGCGGGGAGGTCAAGACCAAGCCCACCGCCGACGTCACATTCGACCTTGTGGGCGAGCCCGTCTTCGGCCCCGTCGCCGGTGGCTAACGGCGGGTACGAGGTCGAGGGTGGCCGCCAGCTCCGGGCCACCCTCAAGGCCGCCGGCGACGACCTCGGCGACCTGCGCGAGGCCCATCAGGCGGTGGCCGACATTGTGGCCACCGCCGCCCGGGCCGATGCCCCCGTCATGTTCGGCAGCCTGCGCGACACCATCCGAGGTTCCGGCACCAAGACCGCCGCCATCGTGCGAGCTGGCAACAACAAGAAAAAGAACGGTGTGCCCTATGCCGCCGTCCGTCACTGGGGTTGGTGGCGCAAGCACATCAAGCCCACCCCGTTTATCTCGAGCGCGGCCCAGTCCACTGAGCCCCGCTGGATCGGGATTTACTCGCAGGCGCTCGATCGCAGCCTTGCCAAAATCAAAGGAAAGTAACCGTGTCTCAGAAGATCAGTTCCCCCATCGTTACCGTGCTCGTGGAGGCCCCCGGCACCGACGAGCTCACGAGCTACACAGTGCAGACCGACAACCGCGACATGGTGCAGTGGGACGTGATCCGGGCGCGCAAGTCGTGGCCCGCCATGAGCGACGCCCCGATTCTCAGCTTCACGGTGATCGCATGGAACGCGCTGCGCCGCAGCGGCGCGATCGCCACGCAGGGCCTCGATGACTTCATGGCCAAGTGCGTCGACGTGTACGCCAGCGACGCCGACGGGGTGCGCCAGACCCGCGAGGAGGTCGAGGGGTCGGCCCCGGTTGACCCTACCCTGCCGGTTCCCGATCCCGGCTACTAATCCAGATCGGGCTGCGCACCCGCCAACCGATCGCGTGGCTGATGCACGAGGCCGACGACGCGACCATTTCAACCCTGCTCGAGGAACTTGAGCTAGAGCACGAGAGGAACACCCGCAAGTGAGCAAGACAGCCATTCTCTCGGTGCGTGTGCTGGCCGATACCAAGGACGCCCGCAAGGGGCTCGAGGACACCTCGAGCGGGGTTGAGAAGTTCCAGAAGAAGCTGGACGGCCTCACCCCCGCCGCCGGTATCGCCCTGGGGGCATCGGCCTGCTGGCCAAGAAAGCATCTGACGCGGCATCCGAGCTGCAGCAGAACGGCGGCGCGGCGGAATCCGTGTTCAAGGGCTACGCGAAGGAGGTAAACGGGTACGCCCGCGACGCCGCCAAGAACGTTGGCATGGCGAAGTCCGACTACCTCGGCATGGCCTCGACCCTCGGCGCGCAGCTCAAGAATATGGGCATCCCAATGGAGAGCGTGGCCAAGCAGACCGACGACCTTGTCGGGCTCGGTGCTGACCTCGCGGCGACGTTCGGCGGCACCACCGCCGACGCCGTGGGGGCACTCGGTTCGCTGCTACGCGGAGAGTCCAACCCGATCGAGCGCTACGGTGTGTCGATCAACGCGGCGGCCATCAAGGCGCGCATGGCCGCCGATGGTCTCGGCGACCTCAGCGGCGAAGCTGAGACAGCCGCCAAGACGCAGACCATTCTCAAGATTCTGGCCGAGCAGACCGCCGACAGCGTGGGCCAGTTCGGGCGCGAGGCAGACACCGCCGCCGGGCGCACCCAGATCGCCGACGCCAAGTGGGGCGACGCCGCCGCGACCCTCGGTGAGGTGCTGCTGCCCATCATCGTGCTGGCGGGCACCGCCCTCGGCGACATGGCCGGGTGGATGAGCGAGAACAGCACCACCGCCACCATTCTTATCGGCATCGTGGCCGGGCTCGCCGCTGGCGTGCTCGTGCTGAACGGGGCCGCCAGAACCTACCTCGCCGCGCAGGCGCTGCTCAATAGCGCGTTCGCCGTGGGCACCGTGGCCAAGGTCAAAGACCTCGCCGCCACCGTGGCTCTCAAAGCCATGTACGCCGTCGACATGGTTAAGGCCCTCGGCTGGTTCCTCGTGCAGAAGGGCCTCGAGCTGACCGCGTGGGGCGCCAGCCTGATCGCCAAGGGCAAAGACCTCGCCATCAGCCTGCTGCTGAACGCCATGTATGGGGTTGATATGGTCAAGGCCCTCGGCCTGTTCCTGCTGCAGAAGGGCCTCGAGCTGGCCGCCTGGACTGCAGGCACCGCGGCTAAGGTCAAGGACACCGCTGCCAACGTATTGAGCAAGACCGCGATCGTGGCGGGCACCGTGGCCATGGGCGTGGCAACCGCCGCCCAGTGGGCATGGAATGTCGCCATGACGGCCAACCCCATCGGCCTGATTATTGCCGCCATCGTGGCGCTTATCGCCGTAATCGTGCTGATCGTGGTCAACTTCAAGACCATCAGCCGGGTGGCCGGTGAGGTCTGGCAGAACGTAATCAACTGGGTCAAGGCCGCCATTCAGTGGCTCGGCCTCGGCCCCACGGTCAAGGCCATCGGTGACTGGTTCCAGTGGCTCGGGGCCTCGGCCGCCGGGGTGTGGAACTGGATTATCGGCGGCATCAAGAATGTGGCGTCATGGCTGACGAACGGAATCGTCAACACGCTCAGTGCGGTGGGCTCGTGGTTCAACTGGCTCGGCGCGACCGCCGCCGGAGTCTGGTCGTGGGTGACGAGCGGCATTGACGGCATCATCGGGGCACTCTCCACGGCCATCGATTGGGTGCGCTCATTCGCCAGCTCGATCGCCGATGGCGTGGGCGGCTGGATCTCGAACATTTTCGGGTGGGGCGGCGCTGACCTCACCATGTCTGTGATGCACGCGGCGCTCGGCGTCGACGCATCCGGCGGCCCGGACGGCACAGGCGGATGGCCCACATGGGCCGCCAGCTCGAGCAGCTCGACTACCTCGAGCGCCACCACGATCGACGTCAAGGTGTCGGGCACCGATCAGCCCACCAAGACCGCATCCAAGATTGTCGAAGCTCTTGACGAGTATTTCCGCCGCAATGGCCAGCTTCCTGCCGGAGGTGTGTCGTGGCAACCGTGAGAGAGCTTCAGCGCCCCCGAGTGCTGATCGACGGGGCCGAGGTGCCCTCGAGCTGGACGGGCCATGACCGGGTGGGCCTCGAGGCGCTGGCCATCAAGTGGGGCCGCGCCAAGCTCTACGACAAGCCCAAGCCGTCGATTCTGACCATGACTGTTATCGACCCGGTGGGCCGGTGGGCGGCGAGCATTGCCGCAGCGGCCCCGGAGATTATCGTGCACACCTCGAGCGACGTCGGCCTACCCGAGCCCGTGCAGCTCGTGCACTTCCGAGGCGTAGTCGAATCCGTCACCATCGAGCCCGTCACGCTGCAGCACCCCACCGATGGCACCCCCATGGCCGTGTGGCGCGCCGAGATTACCGCTGTCGACCCGCTCGCCGCCCTCGCCGGGGCGCGCCCTGCAGGCCCCTACTGGGACACTGCTGCAGGCGCGTTCGGCGTCTGGGGCAACGCCAACATGACGGTTCGGTTCGACCACCTCCGCGCCGCCGGAATGCTCGCCCTCGCCCCGAACGTCTGGCAGCCGCCGGGCGACCTCGTGATGGGCGGGCACAGCTCGGGCACGAGCCTGCTCGACCTGCTCGACGCCGCCTATTCGACGGTGGCCCCGTTCGCACGGGCGCAGTACGACCCGAACGACGCCACCGCCGGGCTCGACATGCACGGCCTGCCCGCTGGCATGGTTCGCCCTGGGGGGCTCGCAGCCACCGCCGGGCTGCGCCTCGAGCTACACCTCGAGGAATGGCAGATGGGCACCGAGAACATCAATTCGACCGTGATCGACGCCGGGCTCGTGGAGATGCCTGCGAGCCAGACCGTGCAGGCCGGGGCCGCCGAGTCGATCGACATTGTGCGCCACGTCTACAAGAACCTCGCCACCGATGCGCCCGCCGATGGCTTTGCCCGCTCGGTTTCGGCATCCAAGGCAGTGGCCGGACGTGCGAGCAAGACCGAGCGCACGCTCGAGTATTCGACCGACCTAATGCACGGCATCGGCGGGGCTGCCCCGGCGGTGGCGCTGCTGGCTGATCTGGCGACGCTGGTAGGCCAAATGAATGGGCGTATGACCCCGCCCACCGTTCGGCTCTCAGAGCGCCGCCTGCGCCCTGCAGCCCCCACATTCGACGCCCAGCTGGGCGCGTATTGGGCGGCCCTGTTCGTGCCTGCCACCGCGCCCCGCGCGTACTACTTCCCGGGCAACCGCTACGCCCGCCTCGGCACGATGCCCGCCGGATACCAAATCATCGGCGGCGAAATCGTGTTCGGCCCGAACGGTTGGCACGTCGACGCCGACCTCGCCCCAGCCCGCTTCACGAGCGTGCCGATCAAGGTGGGCGAGCTGGTTGTCGCGTGGAGTGGCCCCGTGCTGCCTTACAACCGTTTTGACCCCACCATTCGGCTCGCCGATTTCCAGTACATCACCAAGCACTAAGGACACCACCATGGGCAAGCTCAAAACGCCGATTTACGGCATTACCTACCCCGATGGCGATGCGCCGATGTTCGAGCTGCCTGCCGACCTCGCCACCCTCGCCCAGACCATCGAGGACGCGCTTTCTATGGCCGCCGTACCCCCGCGGCTGGCCATCAGCAACGTGGGCTCGACCGTCGCAAGTATCCCGATCGCCCCGGCTGCAGCGCTCGAGCTGCCCAACATTCGCATTGCGTTCAAGCTGAACGCGCCCACGAAAATGGCGTTCGGGTGGGGCGGCATGCTCAAGGCCTCCGCCGCCGCATCGACGGGCGTAAACGTGAATCTCCTGCTCGATGGCGTGCTCATCCAGAGCTATTGGGTGCAGTGCCCTGGTACCGACTTTCAGACGTGGAATCGGCGCGCCGCTAACCGGGTAGTTCCTGCAGGCGATCACACTCTGACGCTCTCGGTTCAGTCCGGCGCGGGCACCACTACTCACCGCGTCGAGGGGTTTTATGTCGAGGGGTTCGCGGTTATCTAATGCCCACCCGTCTGCGCCCGTTCCCGGCCCGCCGTATCAGCTCCCCATACGGGTGGCGCTGCAGGCCGGGCAGCACCACCAAGAGCTTTCACCTCGGCACCGATTACCAAGTTCCCGGCGGCACCGCCGTGCGCGCCTGCGAGGCGGGCACCGTGTCCGATGTGCGCTACGACGCCGCCAGCGGGCACACGATCACGATCTTGCACGCGGGGGGCTGGTCGACCAAGTACCACCACCTGCGCCATGAGGCATCCGTGGCCGTGGGCCAGCCCGTCGACGCCGGGCAGGTCATTGGCTATGTGGGCCACACCGGCACCGCCGCTCACGGCGACCACCTGCACTTAGAAGCGTGGCGGAATGGCCGCCATGCCGATCCTGAAACCTATTTTGAGGAAGTAGATACACCATGACCACCCGACAGAGTTTCATTCTCACCGCGCAGCTCACCCTCGGCGCGCCCTCGCCGCTGAACACCTGCGTGAGTCAGGGCGTGGCCGCGTGGGCGGCTGCAGCCGGTCTGCCCTACCCTGACCGCGCATTCAGTGCGGAGGACGTGGCCGCAGCGCTCGGCACCAACTACGGCGGCCCGAAGCGCACCACCGCGCACGTCACCGCGATCGCCACCGCTGCCCGCCTCGGCCTCGACGGCTACCGCTGGATCGCCGCAGCGGATGCCCGCCCCGGCGACTGGCTCGTGTGGCCGGACTACGACCACATCACCGTCCTGTTTGACGGCCCCGAGCACGCGCTGCGCTCGATCGGGGCGGGCGGCCCCACCGGGATCGTCAACTACCAACCCCAGGGCGGCGGCGGCAACCCCGCCAGCTACTTCCTCGGCGCGATCCGGCCCCCGTTCGCCGCCGACCCGGCCCCGGCCCCGGCCCCCACCGAGCTGCCCCGCACGAGCACCGAGGAGGATGGCCAGCCCGGTTCCGTCTTCTACGCCCGCCTGCAGCTCTGGGGCGCGCTGTACGGCGGCTATGAGGGGCCGATCGACGGCGACATGGGGGCCAACTCGTGGGCCGCTGTGCAGGTCAACCTCGCCCGCGAATCGGGCTACACCGGCCCGCTGGACGGCGCACCCGGTGCCAACACCTACAAGGCCATGCAGCGGTGGGCGGCCCGCTACGGCTACACCGGCCCCGTCGACGGCGACCTCGGCCCGAACAGCTACCGGGCGATCGCCCGCGCGCTGAACACCCTGTGACATGGATTCTGCAATCACGATCATCGTGGCCTTGATCGCCGTATCCGGCGGGTGGGCTGCAGCCCGGTTCGGGCGTGTGTCGCGTTTAGAGAAGCGCATCACGCAGCTCGAGGCGCGCGAACGCCGCATGTGGGTGTACTGCCGGACGCTCATTGACCACGGCTACCGCCACGGCGACGGAACGCCCATGCCGCCGCCCCCTGAAGACCTGTACGGAGAGGACACCACCCCATGAGCCACGCAGCCCCAGACAAGACCGCCCCCGATCTGCTCGGCCTGACCGGGCGGCGCGTGCTCTACGCGCTCTCGATCCTCGGCGCGGTGGCCGCCCCATTCGTGGCGGTGGGTGCCCCGGAGTGGGCCCCCGCCGTCGTGACTGCCACGGGCGTGCTCACCGTGGCTGCAGGCGGCGCGGCGCTGGCCAACCCCTCGAGAGTGCCGCGCACCTCGAGGCGAGCCAAGTAGAGGAAACATACAACGCGATCGCGAAGCCGGCTGCCGAGCTCGCGCCGCCGGCGCCAGGTCGTTAATGGGACACCTACAACGAAATGCGCGCCCCGTGCATCGAAACCACAAGGCCGCTCGGATCACTCCGAGCGGCCTTGTAGGTTTCCCATTAAACGTCAGGTGTAGGGATCGGGCTAGCCCTGCTCGAGGCACGCCTTTGCCTCGGTCACGCCATCCTCTCTCACGTCAAGTTTCTCGCCGTTGATCTCGCTAGGCCATTGGGTGAACTGCTGCGCCAAGCCGTCGACAGCGAGAACGGTAGTCGCGCCGTCCTCGAGCGAGCCAACCGCCCACGCGCCGACTTGGTTGTCGTTTCCGGGCACCTCGAACTCCATGGCCACGATGTACGCGTCATCGAAAGACGCCGACGCGACCGCACCCCCAGCCACGGGGGTGAGGGCATCACCGCTAGAGCCCAGCGCGATGCGCTCGAGCAGATCGGCGGGCACCGTCTGGCATTCGCGCCCGTCACCACCGGATGCGGAGCAACCGGCGAGCGAGGCGGCGAGCAGGACGGCCGAGGCGGCGGAGAGCATGAATCTATTCACGCAATCGACCATATCGGTTTGGTGCCCCCGGCCGGACTCGAACCGGCAACCTACGGATTAGAAGGCCGTTGCTCTATCCATTGAGCTACAGGGGCAACCGCACAAGGCTACTACGCCGCACGCCTGCGCCCCGAACTCGTCGGCACTTTGACCAGCGGCAGCACGTTCTGCGCTTCCTCCAGCAGGCGCTCTGAAACGAGCTGATAGGCCGCGATCGACTGCAAGTCACTGTGCCTGAGCAGGGCCGCCGCCGTTGTCGTGGGTACGCCGCCCTCGAGCAGCGCCGTGCCCTGCCAGACGCGCAGTTGGTGCGGGCGGTGGCCGACGATGCCCGCGCGCTTGAGCGCCTTGCTCAGCACGTTAGACACGTTCTTGCGCCCAACGTGCCCCGCGTTCGTGGGCGAGGGGAAGAACACGCCCGCCCGAGGGTACTTCTGGATCTCATCCCAGACGAGCGGGTGAATGGGCCGCCAGACCTCGCGCCCGCCCTTGCCGTCTTTGGACAGAATCCGCTTGCGCCGCCAGTCGACTGTTTCGCCCGCGACGGCGGCTATCTCGACGCAGCGGAAGCCCTGATAGGCGTAGAGCAGCACATAGAGCCGCGTCTTTCCGTAGATGCCGGAGTGCAGCAGTTGCTCGATGTCGGCGGTGCGCAGCGGGTTGGGGTCTTGCTTGGGTACCCGGACGCGCGGCAGCCGCGCGCCGGGGTTGTCTGCCCGGAATCCCTCGTCTTGCATCCACGTGAAGAAGGTGTGAAAGAACGACTTGTAATTCTGCTTGGTCTTGGCCGCGAGGGGGCGGCCCAGATCGCCAATCAGGTCGTGCCGGGTGATCGTGTCCAGGGTGCGCTCAGTGCGTGCCAGCAGCGCTCGAACGAGTATCTCGCGCTCTCGGATCGTCGCGGCAGAGCAGCCTTGCGCGGCTTGATATTGGGCGTAGTAGCGGATGTAGTCAGCGTCGATCATGGTTCCCTCGGTACGTCAGTTGCGAGAAACACAAAGAAAGCCGGTCGCGTCAAGACGACGCGACCGGCAGAGTGCCCCCGGGTTCAGCGTACAAAACGCCGCCGGGGCCGATTGGGTGCTAGGCAGCCGCCCCGATGCTCTGCAGGCGCATCACGCGCACCGGGCGCGAAACTGCGGCCATGTAATCTCTTGGTCGCAGGTTCGAATCCTGCCGGGGGCACCCCTCCCACCGCCTACTCGCGGTGCTTCTCATCTCTTGGTCGCAGGTTCGAATCCTGCCGGGGGCACCCCTCGTTCGAAATAGCGCCGGGCACCCCTCCCACCGCCTACTCGCGGTGCTTCTCATCTCTTGGTCGCAGGTTCGAATCCTGCCGGGGGCACTGGGCCATTTGCTGCGGTCAGGGACAATGGAGGCGTGAAACTTCTTGTTGCCGCCCTTGAGGCCGAACTGTCCGCATTCCCCGCCGAGCTCCCCGGCTTCGACCGGCTGGTGACGGGGCCGGGCAAGCTTCAGGCGACGTTCGCGCTCACCCGAGCACTGGACGCCGGTGACTACGACGAGATTCTCGTGGTCGGCACCGCTGGCGCCATCAACCCGCTTCTCTCGGCATCCGTCTACGACGTGGATGCCGCGATCCAGCACGACGTCACCGATGTCGATGGCATCGTCGGGCAGCACGTCTCGCTGCCGACGAGGGTCGAGACCGGCCGCGAGGGCATAACGATCGCGACCGGCGACCACTTCGTCGACGATGAGGAGGCCGTGCGCGTCATCCTCCCGCTCGGCGCGGGGCTGGTCGACATGGAGACCTACGCCTACATCTGGGTCGCCGCACAGTTCGGCGTGCCGATCCGTGTGTTGAAGTCGGTGTCTGACCGCGCCCAGGACGGCGCCATCACGGATTGGCGTGCCACCGTGGCCGCGTGCAGCGCGCAGCTGCGCGAGACGGTGCGCGCCGAGTACGGGGTCTAACCGGCGCACGCAGAACGGAAGGGTGCCCACTCCGCTAATCCGAGCGCCGCTCGGGTTTGACACGCCCGACCCGGTGCCGGATGCTGGACACGCTGTTCCGCCACCAGAGCCTTGTCACGATGGAGTGCCATGAAGTCCGTTCGACGCCCGGTAGTTGCACTCTCGACCATGCTGACGCTGGTTCTGATCCAGGCGGTTGCCGACCCGACCGGGTTGCTCGCCCTCGTCGGCTGGTCGGGCGCGATCCCGTCGTTCGATGCAGGCCTGTGGTCGTTCGCGCCGTATCTGGTGTTCCTGCCGGTGCTGCTCGTGGCACTCTGGTGGGTCTCGGCGCGGGCGGGTGAGTGGTTCTGGACCCTCACGGCCGGCATCGTGCTCGCCGTGCTGCTGGCGCAGTCCGCAACCGCCTTCGTCATGACCTGGGACCTCGCCGCAGCCGGCTCTGCGGCCAGTTTCGTGGCGGGCAAGGCTATCCCGGCGGCGCTCATCGTTGCCGCACTCACCCGGTGGCTCGGCGGACCGGTCTCGCGCCGACGCCTCGAGCCCGGCCCGGTGTGGCCGCCCGCTGTGCTGTTCGCCGGGCTCGCCCCGCTGCTGGCCGGACTGTGGTGGACGGGTGCGGCGTATGCGCCCGGCATCCCCGCCGCGCGGCCGGACCGCGGCCTGCTCTCCGTGGTCATCGCACTGGCGCTCATCGCCGGGGCGACGGCGCTCAGCCTGCGCTGGATGCGCTCGCGCGTGCCCGGCGTGCTGGGCGGCTGGCTCGCCGCTCTGCTGGCTGGCGGCCTGGTCGGCCTGGTGCAGGCCGTCATTGGATTCGCCGTCGACGGCGGCCTGAGCGGTGACATGTGGCCGTTGATGGTCGCCTACATCGCGGTCGCCGACGGCCTCGCCTTCGGCGCCTGCGTCGGCTGGATCGTCGGTATCGGCGCCGTCGTCACCGACCGGGTGGCCGAGGGCCGCGCCGCCCGGGCGCCGCAGGTGGCCGTCGCCGCCGTCGCGGCGTTCGCACTGGTCGCAACACTGGTTCTGCCGGGCGGCAACTCGGCCTCCGCCGAGGCGGCACCGCCTGCGGGAATGCTGCGTGCCTCGGCATCCGTCATCACAGACGGCAACGGCAACCAGGTACTGCTGCGCGGGGTGAATGTGAACAACCTCGTCGATTTCTACCAGCCGCGACCCGACGTGCCGGCGACCACACCGCTCTCCGAGGCCGACTTCGCCGGGATGGCGGGTTATGGCTTCAACGTCGCACGGCTGAACATCTCGTGGTCGGCGCTCGAGCCGGAGCGCGGCACCCTCGACCCCGCCTACCTGGCCCAGATCGGCGATGCCGTCGGGTGGGCGAAGAAGTACGGCATCTACACGGTGATCGACATGCACCAGGACGGCTGGTGGAACGGACCGACCGAGGAGGGCACCACGTGCCGACCGGGCACCGAGACGATGTGGGGCTACGACGGGGCACCGGAGTGGGCGACGATCACCGACGGCGCGCCGCGCTGCCAGTTCACCGGCCGCGACATCTCCCCCGCCGGCAACCGCGCGTTCCAGAACTTCTACTTCGACACCAACGGGGTGCAGACCGCCCTCGCCGAGACGTGGGGCAAGCTCGCCGCCACCTTCGCCGACGAGCCGATGGTCGCCGGCTTCGACCTGCTCAACGAGCCCGGCTTCGGTGAGACCGCGCCGGTGACGACCTCACACCAGCTCGCCTCGTTTTACGGCCAGGCGATCGATCGGATCCGCGCAGCGGGCGCCGAGCAGATCATGTTCGTCGAACCCAGCATCTTCTGGTCGGGGCTCGGCTTCGACACGGGGCCGACGCCCGGCTTCACCGACGACCGCAACATCGTCTTCTCGCCGCACCTGTACGCCGAGTCGATCACGATGGACCGCAGCCTCGGCATCCCCGCGATCGTCAGCCTGGAGCGCCAGTTCACGCTGGGCCAGCGCGTGGCCGCCGACCTCGGCGCCCCGCTCTGGTCGGGTGAGTACGGCTATTGGGGCGAGGACGACGACGTTCTCGCCCGTCTGGTGCGCTACGCGGATGCCGAGGACGCCCACATGCTCGGCAGCGCCTACTGGGTGTGGAAGCAGGCCTGCGGCGACCCACAGAACGGAATCCAGCCCGTCGGCAACGCGCTCATGATGCAGAACTGCGACGGAAGCGGCGAGCTGCCGCCGAAGACGGAGCTCCTCGACATCCTGAGCCGCGCCTACCCGCAGGCGGCACCCGGCGTGCTCACCGCGCTCGAGGCTGACGGGGCGCGCCTGCAGCTGTCCGGCAACACCACGGAGCGCAGCTGCGGACTCCGGCTGTGGGTGCCCGGCTCTGCGAAACCCGCGGTCGATGTCACGGGCGTGACCGAGCTCGAGATCACCTCGGTGCCGGGCGGGTGGAGCGTGACCGGCTGCGCCGACGGCGACTACACCGTGTCCACCCGGTAGCCGCGGCCGCCGGGCGTGCCCGTGACGCCGGGGCTCGGGTCCGGAGTTCGCGTGGGGGCCGCTCAGGTGCCCGTTTCCGGGCCCGCGCGATGATCAGCACGCCCAGGATGACGACGACACCGCCGAGCAGTTCGGCGGGCACCGGCAGCTCGCCGAGCCACAGCCAGGAGATCAGCACGGCGACCGGCGGCACGAGGTAGAGCAGCGACGTCGAGATGGCCACCGGCATCCGCGCGACCGCGTACGCCCACAACACGAAGCCGAGCGCAGAGGGCAACAACCCGAGGTAGGCCGCGGCCAGCCAGGGCCCGGCACCCGCCCCGAGCATGGTGCCCAGATCGAACGGCACGAGCGGCAACGTCATGACGGTGCCGGCGACCATGGCGTAGCAGGCGACCTCGAGGCTCGTGTAGCGCTGCAACAGCGGCCGCTGCAGCGGGTGGTAGATGCCCTGCACCACCATGGCCGCCACGACGATCCACACGGATGCCGACAGTGAGACGCCCGCCCGGGCCAGGCAGACGAAGGCGACCCCGCCCAGCGCGATCGCACTGCCAAGGATTGTCGCGGGCGAGATCCTCTCGGCGAACAGCACTCTGGCCACCCCCACCGAGACGAGGGGCGCCGCCGCGACGATGATGCTCGCCGTGCCGGCCGGCACGTGCAGCTCGCCCCAGTTGAGCAGTAGCTGGTACGCGGCCATCCCGAAGAATCCGCAGGCCGTGATCCAGCCGAGGTCGCGGGCGCGCGGCAGGCGGGCCTTCGCGAGCACGGCGACCAGCAGCAGAGCGAGCGTGGCGATCAGCAGCCTGGCGAACGACAAGCCGACGACGCCCAGGCCGGGTGCCGCCACCCGGATGGCGGGGAACGCGCTCGACCAGAGCAGGACGACGACGAGGCCCGCAGCGAGCGGGCGGTTGAACTTCAGGAGGTTGACCGTCACAAGGCCATGCTGGCAAACTGAACAGTGCAGCACAATTGATTTGTTCTGACACATTGCATCAGCAATGCTTATGAAAGCCTGCTCCGGAAAGGCACCACCGTGATCGATGTCCGCAAGCTCCGGATGCTCGCCGCGCTTGAACGGCTGGGCACGATCACGGCCGTTGCCGAGGAGCTGAGCCTCACCGCCCCGGCGTGTCGATGCAGTTGAGCGCACTCGAGCGTGAACTCGGCATGCAGCTGACCGAACGGCAGGGCCGCCGGGTCGCGCTGACCGCCGCCGGCCGCGCCCTCGCAGCGCACGGGCACGACATCCTCGACCGGATCACGCTCGCCGAGCTCGAGCTGGATGCCCTGCGCAGCGGCACCGTCGGCCGCTACACCGTGAGTGCGTTCCCCTCGGTCGCCCGCACCTTCCTCGCTGACGCCTGCCGACAGCTCATCGCCGACGGTGACGCGACCCTGGACCTCCGCATCCGCACGGACGAGCCGGATGAGGCGCTCGCCGGGCTGAGCACCGGGACTGTTGACCTTGCCGTCATCCACTCCTACTCGAACCTGCCCCGCGAACTCCCCCGCGGGATCGCGACGCACACCATCGGGCGCGAACCCGTCTGGCTGGCAGTGCGCCGGCCGCGGCATCCGGAGACTGCCGCGCCGTTGAACCGGCTGCAGGACTACGCGGAACAGCCGTGGATCGTACCGGCCGCCGGGTACGCCTGCTACGACATGGTCGAGCGTGCCTGCGGGCTCGCCGGCTTCCGACCGCGGGTCGTCGCCGAGTCGCTGGACTTCGGCGTGCAACTCGAGCTGGTGGCCGCAGGTATGGGAGTCGCACTCGTGCCCGACCTGACGGTTGACCACGTGCCGGAGGGGGTTGAACTGCTGAGACCGGCTACCGCCATTGAACGCACCATCGCACTCGCCGCTCGTGCCCCCTCGTTCGCGGAGCCCGGCATCCGTCGCCTCGCCTCCGTCATCGAAAGCGCCGCAGCGGACGTCCTCGCTGAACGCAGCCGATTGGCGCAGCGTTCAGGCGTACACGTCTAGAGTCGAAGACGACCTTTTCCCGCGGGCCTCTGGCCGCGCGCCCCGACTGCTGGAGCCCCCGCATGAGCCTGATCAGGCTGCACGATGTCGCTGTCCGTTTCGAGAACACCCAGATCCTGCGCGAGGCGTTCCTCCGGCTGGAGACGGGCGAGCGGATCGGCCTGATCGGCAAGAACGGCTCTGGTAAGTCCACCATCCTCAAGCTGGTCCTCGAGCAGGTGAGCCCGGATGTCGGCACCGTCACGCTCGAACAGGGCGTCAAGATCGGCTACTTCTCGCAGTTCTCCGAGCTCGACGGCGCGTCCACCATCCTTGAGGTGCTCGACGAGTTGTTCGCGCACGTCACCGAGATCGAAGCCGAGCTGGCCGAGATCGACGGCGCGATCGCCGCCGGGCCCGACGCCGACGAGCTGGATCGATTGATCCACCGCCAAGCCGAACTGTTCGAGCAGATGGACCACGTTGACGGCTGGGACTACAAGCGCCACATCGACACCGCGCTCACCACCCTCGGCTTCAACGAGGCGCACCGCACGAGCCCGATCGACCAGCTCTCCGGCGGCTGGCGCAACCGCGCCGCCCTGGCGAAGATCCTGCTGGAGCGCCCGGACGTGCTGCTGCTCGACGAGCCGACCAACTACCTCGACGTGGCCGGCGTGGAATGGCTGGAATCCTGGTTCCGCGACTTCCGCGGTGCCGCGATCATCGTCTCGCACGACCGCAAGTTCCTGGACTCGGTGGTCACCCGCATCGTCGAGCTGGAGAACTTCCACCTGCACGAGTACCCGGGCAACTTCGGCGAGTACGTCGTGCAGAAGCAGTTCCGGTTGAAGAACCTGGCCTCCCAGTTCCAGCACGAGTCCGAGCTGCTCGCCTTCGAGTCAGAGGGCATCGCCGACCGCCGCGAGGCCGCCAAGGCCAACAGCAAAGCACTCGGTAGGCAACTGGCATCCGTCAAGAAATCGCGCGCCCCGCGCCCCGTCGACGAGATCATCACCGAGATCTACCGTTCCCTGCACGTGAAAGACGTGCTCTGCCGGGTCGAGGGCATCGGCAAGTCCTACGGCGAGCGAACCCTGTTCGACGACCTCAGCTTCGAGATCCGCCGCGGCAACCGCTTCGTCGTGCTCGGCGCCAACGGCAGCGGCAAGTCAACCCTGCTCAAGGTGCTCACCGGTGAGGAGAAGCCGGATGCCGGAAGGGTGAACTGGGCGGGCGGCGTCAGCTTCGTCTCCTACAACCAGATGCTCGACGAACTCGACCCGGAGGACACCGTCAGCCACGCGGTGAACGCGCTGCCCGGCAGCCTCGCCTTTGCCGCGACCCGCAAGTCGGTCAACCGCTTCCTGGCCATGTTCCAGTTCTCCGAGGCCGACCTCAAGCAGAAGATCGGCGCGCTCTCCGGTGGCCAGCGGGCCCGCGTCGCGATGGCACAGTGCCTGCTCTCTGGCGCCTCCGTGCTGCTGCTGGATGAGCCGACGAACCACCTCGACATGTCGAGCACCCAGGTGATGGAGCGCGCACTCGTGCACTTCCCCGGCGCCATCGTCACGGTCAGCCACGACCGCTTCTTCAGCGACAAGATCGCCAACCGCTACCTCGTGTTCGGCGACTCCGCGGCCGCCCCTGCAGCTGTTGCGGTGCGCGCGGCGTAGCGCGCCGGCGCCCGCTCCCCCGTCGACTGAGGGAACGAGGAACGAGCGACCGAAGCCCGGTTTCCAACCAGGCCCCCAGGTCGTCCCCGCTGGTTGAGCCTGTCGAAACAGCTCCGCTGGTTGAGCTTGTCGAAACCCCACCAGGCCTCACGCTGTGTCGGGGCTTCGGTCGCTGGCGCTCCCTCCTGCCAACGTGCGACTCCGGCCCGTCCTGCATCGCCCGGCGCCCCTCTCCACGTCGGCTGAGGGAGCGAGGAACGAGCGAACGAAGCCCGGTTTCCAACCAGGCCCCCAGGTCGTCCCCGCTGGTTGAGCTTGTCGAACCTGTTCCGCTGGTTGAGCCTGTCGAAGCCCCGCCAGTCTCAGGCAGTGTCAGGGCTTCAGTCGCTGGCGCTCCTTCTAGCCAGCGGGAATCTCCGGTCCGTTGGTTGAGCCTGTCGAAACCTCGCTCAGTGTCCCTCTCCACGTCGGCTGAGGGAGCGAGGAACGAGCGACCGAAGCCCGGTTTCCAACCCGATCGGCCCATCCTTTCCGACGCTACCGCACCCCACCGACAGTGCGTGGAAAGTTATCCACATCAGGGATTTAATCCGTTCGACGCGCCCACTCTCTCGTAGAATTGTGGTATGCGAACAGCCAGCCAGGACCTCAGCAAAGAGGTCGCCGCCGCCCAAGCCGAACTGGCCGCGACCCTGGCTGATCTGGACGAGCGGATGCTGCGCGACGACGCCCTGCTCGAACTCACCGCGACCGTCGAGGCCGCCGGTCGCGTCGTCGACGCCCTCCGGCTGAAGACCGCCGGGGAGGTGGCGTTCCGCTCCCGCCGGGAGCTCGGCGAGGACCGCCTGTCAGCGCAGAAGGGCTGCCGCAACGGCGTCGAACTCCTCGCCCGCATCACCCTGGCATCCGAGCGCACGCTCACCCAGCGGATGCGAGTGGGCGAGGCCACGAGACCGCGCACCGCACTGACCGGAGACACCCTCCCGGCCGCATTCCCCGCAGCATCTGCAGCACTCCGGGCCGGCACGCTCGGCTACGACAGCGCCCTGGCCATCATCGACACCCTCGCCCCGATCCGGGCCCGGGTCGGCGACCTCAACCTGGAACGGGCCGAGCATGCCCTCGTCGCCGCAGCGACCGGCCCTACCGTCGAGTCCCCACTGCCGTTCGCCGCCGACGAGGTCCGCGGGCAGGCGCGTGTTTGGGAGAGCGTCCTCGACCCGGACGGCACCGAACCGGCCGAGGAGCGGGCGATGAACGCCCGCGGCATCAGCGCCGGCCTCACCCGGGACGGTCTGGTGCACCGCAAGATGGCGTTGCTGCCGGAGATCGACGCCAAGTTCGAGACGCTGTTGAACGCGTACCTGAACCCGCGCAGCAAACCCACCTTCACCGACCCCGACCCCGACGCCCCGAAAGACCCGCGCGCCACCGCGCAGGCCCGCCATGACGTCTTCGCCAGCCTGATCGATGGTGCCGCCCGCAGCGCCGATGCGCCGCGGATCGGTGGGGCTGCTCCGACGGTGCTGGTGTCGGTGCGGCAGGCCGACCTCGACCAGCGCTGCGGGTCCGGATTCATCGAGGGCTGCGACGCGGCCCTGTCGATGGCCGCGGTCGAGCAGCTCGTCTGCGCCGGCGGCCTCCAGCACGCGCTGATCGGCGACGACGGCCGGCTGGTCAGTTTGAGCACCACCGACCGGGTCTTCAACGCCCAGCAACGCCGAGCGATCACCCTCCGCGATGGCGGCTGCATCATCCCCGGCTGCACCATCCCGGCCGCCTGGTCGGAGATCCACCACGTCATCGCGCACCGCGACGGGGGCGAAACGGACGTCTGCAACGGGGTGCTGTTGTGCTGGTTCCATCACCGCACGATCGAGACCAGCGGTTGGCAGATCCTGATGATCGACGGCGTCCCTCACGTGAAACCGCCACCCTGGCTCAGAAACGGCCGCTCCGACGCGGACACCCCGTGGCGAAGATCCACGAAGTCCCGCACCCAGCTCGCCGACCTCCTCGAGAGACAACCGGTGCTGGTCGAGTAGGTCGCAGCACTGTATCGAGACCGAGGCACCCCCGCAGCCCGCATTGCCGCCCTGTCGGCGATGCCTCGGCGCGCGCTGCGCGGCATCCGGCGGCCGACGCATAGCCTTGGTGACATGGCAACATTTCGGGTGGGGCGATTCTTCGGCGTTCTGGTGGGCACGGTGGCAATCCTCGCCGCCGGCGTCTACGCACCCGCCACCCTGCTCGGGCCACTGCCCCCTGCCAGCGCCTCCCCCGTCAGTGAGCTTCCGGGCTCGACGGATTCCGCGGCGCCCGTGCTCGCTGCGGACGGCGCCAGCGCCGTCATCCTGGCCGGCGACACCGCGCCGTTCGCACTCGGCGGCAGCGCCGAAGCGCTCCCGATGGCGTCGATCACGAAGCTGGTGACAGCTCTCGTCGTGCTCGACTCGAAGCCGCTCGCCGCCGACCAGAGCGGCGAGACGCACACGATCGCCACGCCCGACTACCAGGACTACATCGACTACAGCGGGGGCGGCGCCCGCACCGTGGTGGTGTTCCCGAAGGAGCAGTGGACCCAGCGCGAGATGCTGCAGGCGTTGATCCTCGGCTCCAGCAACAACCACGCTGACACGCTGGCCCGCTGGGCCTATGGCAGTGTCGATGACTACCTCACCGCCGCGAACGCCTGGTTGGCCAAGAAGGGCCTCGACGGCATCACCGTCGCCGACACCACCGGTCTCTCCCCGGACAGCCGCGGCACTGCCGCTGACGTCACCCGCCTCGCTGCTCTGGCGCTGGCCGAGCCGGCGATCGCCGAGATCCTGGCGAACCCGCCGTCGGCGCTCGTCAACAACCGCGGCGTCAGCAACACCACTGCCTACCTGGCCGATGAGGGGGTGACGGGCATCTCGCGCAGCTACACCGACGAGGCGGGCGTCTGCCTGCTGTTCACGGCGACGGTCCCTCCCCAGAGGGCAGCGAGCCCGCCGGGGCGCTCAGCTTCTCGGCGGTGTTCCTCGGCTCGCCCGACTACGACACGCTCGAGGCCGACGTGCGTGCGCTGATCGCCAGCGCCGAGGGCGGCGCAGGAACCGTGCCTTTGATCGAGAAGGGCGCCAGCTACGGCGAGTTCACCACGCCCTGGGGCGCCACGGCATCCGCCGTCGCCATGACGGCGCAACAGCGTCGCGCCTGGGCGGCCCAGGATGCCAGCCTGCAGGTCGAGCTGGACGACTTGAGCACCGCCCCGCTCGGCACGATCGTCGGCAGCGTCAGCGTGAGCACACCGGCCGGCGAGCAGCGTTCACGGCTGCAGCTGGACCGCGCCATCGTCGACCCGGGGCCGGGCTGGCGCCTGATGAACCCGGTGCCGATGATCGGCGCACTGCTGGCGTCGATGAAGTAGCAGCGCGCTCATCCGGCCTCGAGCACGATCCCTGCTCGTTGCCTCGGCTGTTCGAGTTCCTCATAGCGTTCCCACTGCGCCTGCCACTCATCCCAGTGGGCGTCGAAGCCGCCGGCGTCGCGCTCGAGTGCCCGGCGCTTGCGCACTGCGTCGTCGGCGCTGATCCAGACCGTGACGGCAGCGTGCCGTGCCGCGTCGCCGACAAGCGAGCCACAGCCCTCGACGATCACCGGCCTGTCCGGCGCCACCGCGTGCCATTCGGCCTGAGCAAGACTCGCCCAGTCCCACCGCCGCCAGCCCGCCGAGTGGCCAGCCGTGCGGGCGTGCAGGAGACCGTTGAGCACCAGTTCCGCCCCGGCCGCGAGTCCACCCCAGCCGGGGTAGACGTCGTCGAGCCGCAGCAGCTGCGGCACCGCATCCGTCGGCCAGGCTGCCAGAAGCCGGTCGGCCAGCGTGCTCTTGCCGGCCCCGCTCGGGCCGTCGATCAGAACGACTGCGTTGCGCGGAGCGCGGGCGATGGCGGCCAGGATGGGGCCGATGTCCGGCTCAGCCGCCGGAACAGAGCCCGTCGGAACAGACCCAGCCGGCGCAGGCCCAGCCGGCACAGGCCCAGCGGGCGATCGGTCAGCTGAGGACAAAGTTCCAGCTCTCGGTTGCGACGGCCACGCCGACCGCGGCGGCTGCGACTGCGCAGCCGAGCGCGACGGCAACCCATTCGGCACCGCCGAACTCAGACGGGCGGGCCCAGCTGCGCCGGGTGTGGCCGCCGAAACCGCGGGCCTCCATGGCGGTGGCCAGTTTGCTGCCGCGCCGGATTGAGAGCACCAGCAGGGCGAACGCCTGCCCGAGCAGGCGCCGCAGCAGGCCACGATCGGCCACCCCGCGGGCACGCCTGGCCAGCTGCAGGCTGCGCCAATCGTCGATGAACAGGCCGACCAGGCGCAGCGCGGCGAGGGCACCGAGCACGAACCGGCTGGGCAGCTTCGCCACCTGGGCCAACCCGTCGGCCAGCTCGGTGGGGTCGATCGTGACGAACAGCACGACGGCGGGCAGCGCGATGGCAAGCACGCGCATGCAAGTGGCGATGCCGATCGCAATGGAGCCCTCCGTCACGTGGATCAGCCAGAACTGCAGATACGTCTCCCCGGACGCCTGGCCATAGAGCACCATGCTGAAGCCGGTGAGCGGCGCGGCCAGCCAGACCGGCAGTGTGCGCGCGCTGAACACGACGCGGCCGAGGCCGCCGATGCTGAGCAGCAGGAGCTCGAGCAGCAGGGCGACGGTGGCCGACACCCAGTCGAGGGTGAGCACCAGAGCGAGGGTGATCGGGATGGTCGCGGCGATCTTGGCGACGGGATTCAGCCGACCGAGCGCGCTGCCGGTGGCCACCGGGGCGAGCACGCTCATCGAGGCACCACCTGTTCGGCAGCAGGAGCGAGTGCGTACTCCTCGTCGGCGAGGGCCCGCACGAAGGCGGCGTCGTGGGTGACCGCGACGATGGCGTGCCCCTCGTCGACGAGCCCGGCCAACAGGGCCAGCAGCTCGGCCCAGGTGCGGGCATCCTGGCCGAAGGTGGGCTCGTCCAGCACCAGCAGGCGCGGCCGGGCGGCCAGCACCGTGGCCACAGAGAGCCGGCGCTTCTCACCGCCGGAGAGGGTGAACGGGTTCGCGTCCACAAGGTGGCCGAGGCGCAACCGCTGCAGCAGCTCGTCGGTGACGGCGGCGGTCTCGCTGGCGCTCCGACCGAGGGCCTTCGGGCCGACGGCGAGCTCGTCGCGCACCCGGGCGGTCAGGAACTGGTGTTCAGGGTCCTGGAAGACGGTGCCGATGCGGCCGAGCAGCTGCCGGGACTTCCAGCGGATCGGCGAAGTTCCGGCACCCGCAGCGAGACCGTCGTGCGCGTGCAGTGTGCCGCCAGCAGGCGACAGCAATCCGGCCAGGGTGAGGGCGAGGGTCGATTTGCCCGCCCCATTCGGCCCGGTCAGGGCGAGGGCGCGGCCCGCCCGCAGCTCGAGGTCAATGCCGCTGGCGACCGGATGCCGTGGCACCCGCGCCACAGCCAGCTCGCGCGCCTGGAGCAGCGGCTCGGCGTGGGCGACGCGGTTCCGCTCCGGGATGGCGGGCGGGTGCCCCGGCACCCAGACGCCGGCCGCCGCGAGGACTGCCCCCTGCTCGTTGAGCACCTGCTGCGGTTCGCCGTCGGCCAACACGCCGCCGCCCGCAGCGAGAACGATGACACGGTCGACGAGAGGCAGCCAGACGTCGACCCGGTGCTCGACGACGACGAGAGTGGCAGCACGGTCCTGCAGCACGCGGGCGACCGCCTGCTGCACCTCCGCGACGCCGGCCGGGTCGAGATTCGCCGTCGGCTCGTCGAGCAGGAGCAGCCCGGGGCGCATCGCGAGCACGCCGGCCAGTGCCAGGCGCTGTTTCTGCCCGCCGGAGAGCGCTGAGGTGCTGCGCTCCAGCGGCACGTCCAGCCCCACGGCGTCCAGCGCCTCGCCGACGCGCCGCCAGATTTCTTCGCGCGGCAGCCCGAGGTTCTCACAGCCGAAGGCGACGTCGTCGCCGACCCGGGCGAGGATCACCTGCGAATCGGGGTCTTGCAGCACGAGCCCGCTGCGGCCGCGGGCGGAGGCAGCCGGCATCCCATCGATCAGCAGGGAGCCGCGGTGTTCGCCCTCCTCATCGCCACCGAGAACCCCGGCGAGGCCGTGCAACAGGGTCGACTTTCCGGCGCCGGACGCGCCGAGCAGCAGCACCCGCTCCCCCGGCTCGATCGTGAACTCCGCGTCGGCCACCGCCCACGAGCTGCGGCCGGCGTGCCGCCAGCCCCAGCCCTGTACGTCGACGCGCGCCGCACCCTGCTGCATTGCCATCACTCGTCCCGCTCCGTGCGCCTTACGCGGCGATCCGGGCCTGGCGGCCGGAGGCGAAGCGGCTGAGCGCGCCGGTGGCGGCCAGCCCGCGCACGGCGAACCAGGACAGCGCACCGGCGATGATGGCGCCGCCGATGAGTGCGGACACCGTGTAGATCACCGTGAACTCGGTAGCCGCGCCCGGGTACCAGAGCAGCAGGTCGTTGATCGCCATGCCGAGGCCGGCCGCCGCGCCCGCGAGGATAGCGACGGGCAGGTTCCAACGGCGGTAGAGGAAGAGCAGGAAGACGAGCTCGGCGCCGAGGCCCTGCACCAGGCCGGCCTCGATCGTGAGGAAACCGCCCCACTGAGTTCCGACGAGAGCGGAGACAACGGCCGCGAGAGTCGAGGTGTAGATGGCCGCGCCGGGCTTGCGGATGACGAGGCCACCGAGCACGCCGGCGAACAGCCAGACGGCGGCCAGCCCGGCCTGCACGCCGGGCAGCGCGGCCTTCAGCGGGGAGCTCACCGTCTCCCAGGCGAGGCCCCAGGCCCAGAAGACGACGCCGGCGGCGACGCCGAGCACACTGGCGACGACGATATCAACGACGCGCCAGCGGGCGATGCCCGCAAACGTGGTGCCGTGTGAAGAGGAGGTGTTCTGTGGTGCGAGTGTTGCATGCACTGTTCGTGCCCTTTCGTTGAGTGAAAAGAGGGCACGGGTATGAGATTGTTTGGCCTCCCTGCGCTGGCATGATCCAGATCAGGTTCGACGGTCGAAGCTTGATCAGCTTCCTCTCAGCCCGGCTCACCGGACTCCCGTGTTCGTCACCGAGTATAGCCCGACCTGGGGCGGCTGGCAGCGCCGGTAGCATCGAGGGCATGGGCATTCTGATTCTGCTGCCGCTGGCGGGGCTGATGCTCGTGCTGATCTGGCTGTCGCTGCGCCGGCGTCGCAGGCTCGCGGCCGGCCTGCCGGTGAGTGTGCCGCTCTCGGACAGGCTCCGACAGCTGCGGGCGCTCTGGCGCCGCCGCTAGCCAGCGACTAGTGCTTGAGAACCTTGATGAAGCGCGACACTGCCCAGCCGAGGACCCCGACGAATGGTGTCGCAACCGCCAGTAGGGCGATCACGTTCGGCTCGAAGCGAAGCACGCCGTCGCGCTTGATGTAGGCCCCTATCGGGATCGAGACGCCGCCGCCACCGCCACCACCGGCTTCGTCCCCGGCCCCGGGCGCGACCGCATTCTTCGACTGCATCTCACCGCCGCCGCCACCGAAGCCGTACCACGCCAGTGCGACCGGCACCATCTCCTGGCCGTCGACCTCGACGGGGTCGCCGTACACCGTGGAGGCACCGGCATTGCGAACAGATTCGGCAAGTTGCACAGCAATATTGCTCATGCGGCTACGCTACCCCGCAGAGGGCGGCTTGACCAGAGCGGCCGGGCGCAGCATGCCCTTGCCGAAGCGGGCGGTGACCTCGTCGACGGCCAGCTCCGCCTCTCGCCATTCCTCGTCCGGGTCCCACAGCCCGAGGCTCCCCCGCCCGTGCCCAGCTGCTCAGCACGCACGCCGATCAGCCGCACCCGCTTGCCTGCCGCTCCGAGCGCGTCGAAGGCCGAGAGGGCTTCCTCGTAGATGCGGCGGCCGACGTTGCTCGGCTCGGCGAGGGTGCGCGACTTGGTTACGGTACTGAAATCGCTGTAGCGCAGCTTCAGCACGACGGTCCTGGCCACGAGCCCGGCGCCGCGGAGGCGGGCGGCGACGTCATCCGACTGCCGCAGCAGGGCACGCCGAATCTCGTGCACGTCGGTCACGTCGTAACTGAAGGTGGTCTCGTGCCCGACACTCTTCTCCTCGCGCTCTGTGCTGATGCTGCGCGGGTCGATGCCGTTGGCGAGGCTGTGCAGCTTGAGCGCCAGCGCGGGGCCGAGCGCCCCCTGCAGCACGTCGAGGGGTGTCTGGGCGACGTCGACGACCCGGTTCAGGCCCAGCCGTTTCAGCTGCACCTCGGTGGCCGGGCCGACGCCCCAGAGCGCGCTGATGGGCAGCGGATGCAGGAACTCCAGCGTCTCGTCGGCGGGCACGACCAGCAGGCCATTGGGCTTTGAACGGCCCGACGCCAGCTTGGCGACGAACTTGGTCGAGGCCACGCCCACCGAGCAGGTGAGCCCGGTCTCGGCGAGCACCCGGGCGCGGAGCAGTTGGGCGATGGTGCGCGGCGAGCCGAGCAGCTTGACGGCGCCGGAGACGTCGAGGAAGGCCTCGTCGATGCCGAGTCGCTCCACCAGCGGCGTCATGTCGTCGAAGATCGCCATCACCTGCCGGGACAGCTCCGCGTAGCGCGCCATCCGGACTGGCACGACGACGGCGTTCGGGCAGCGGCGCAGGGCGAGCGACATCGGCATCGCCGAGTTCACCCCGTAGCGGCGGGCCTCGTAGTTGGCTGCGGACACCACCGAGCGCGGGCCGAGCCCGCCGACGACGACGGGCTTGCCCGCGAGGGCCGGATTGTCGAGGAGCTCGACGGAGGCGAAAAACGCGTCGAGGTCGACGTGCAGGAACGGGGTGCGCGAGTCGTCGGCGTCGGCAGCACTCACCTGGCGCGTCGAACCGTCTTGCTTACTCACCCTGTGAGCGTACCGCCGGCGGCTGACACCCCGCCCGACAGCCGCACCGGCATCCGGCGCTCAGCGCTCCGTCCGCTCCGCCCCCGCGATCCGTTGGGCGATGTAGATGGGCACGATCGACACGAGCACCAGCACCACGGCGATGACGCTGACGATGGGGGCCTGGTTGGGCCGGAACATGTTGTTCAGGATGAAGATGGGCAGGGTGGTCACCCCGGAGCCGGCCGTGAAGGTTGTGACGATGATCTCGTCGAAGCTCAACGCGAACGCCAGCAGGCCGCCGGCGAAGAGTGCGGACCGCAGCTGCGGGAACGTGACGAGCCGGAACGTGGTCCAGATGCCAGCCCCGAGGTCGGCCGAGGCGTCCTCGAAGTTGGTGCCGAGCCGGCGCAGGCGCGCGATCACGTTGTTGAAGACCGTGACGATGCAGAACGTGGCGTGAGCGATGACAACGGTCCAGATGGAGAGCGGCACGCCGAGGATGGTGCGGAAGAAGTTGTTCAGGGCGATGCCCGTGATGATGCCGGGCAGCGCGATCGGCAGGATGACGAGCAGGCTCACCGCGTCTCGGCCGAAGAACTCGAACCGCTGCAGCGCGAGCGAGATCAGCGTGCCCAGCACGAGGGAGACCACCGTGGCGACCACGGCCAGCTGCAGGCTGGTGAGTACCGCGTCGAGGGCTCCTGCGCTCTGGAACGCTTTGCCCCACCATTCCAGCGTGAACCCGGGCGGCGGCCAGCTCAGGCTCTGGCTCGTACTGAAAGAGTTGATGAAGACGACCCCGAGCGGCAGGTAGATCACGGCCAGGATGAGCACGGTGATCACACCGAGAACGCTGCGGGAGAGGCGGCTGAGTCTCATCCGGGCTCCTAGAGGTTGTCGAGGGCGCCCGTGCGCCGCACGAGGGCCAGATAGCCGAAGATGATGGCGATCGGAATGAGCGCGATGGCGGCAGCCAGCGGCAAATTGTTCGCCGCACCGACGTTGGTGTAGACGAGGTTTCCGAGCATCTGGTTCGCTCCGCCGACGATGTTCACCGTCAGGTAGTCACCGAGCGAGAGCGAGAAGCTGAAGATCGAGCCGGCGATGATCGCCGGCCAGATCAGCGGCAGTGTGACCAGGCGCAGCGTGGTCCAGGTCTTGCCACCGAGGTCTCCGGATGCCTCGAGCAGCGCGTCGGGCACCCGCTCGAGCCCCGCATAGATGGGCAGGATGACGTAGGGCAGCCACAGATAGCTCAGCGTGATGACGGTGGCCGTCAGCCCGTAGCCGGGAGTGCTGCCACCGAAGGGGGTGAGCAGCCATTGCAGGATGCCGTCCTGGGAGAGCACGGAGCGCCAGGCATAGGCCTTGACCAGATAGCTGGCCCAGAGCGGCATGAGCACGGCGATGACGAGCACACGCTGCATCCGGGACCCGGCCACCTTGGCCATGAAGAAGGCGATCGGCAGGGCGATGAGCACGTCGATCACGGTCACCAGCAGCGCGACGCCCACGGTGCGCACCGTGACGGTCTGGTACAGCGAGCCGGTGAGCACGGTCACGATGTTGTCGAATGTCCACGTCTGCGAGATCTCGCCGGTGAAGCTGTCGACGCTCCAGAATGCCGTCACCAGCAGCGCGGCCAGCGCCACGACGTAGACGATCCCCAGCCAGAGCAGCGGGGCCGAGATGAGGAAGCCCAGCCGCAGCCGGGGGTGCGCGCTGAAGAACGCGGAGCCGCGCCGCGCCAGGCTCTGCCGCGGCGCGGGCACCCGCTGTTGGGCCGGGGCCGCTGTGTCGCTCATCGGGCTGCTCTCGCTGGGAACGGGGCGGGATCGGGATGCGCGCGGCGGCCGGCCACCGCGCGCGCCAGGCTCATCCCTTGATCTGCTGCCACGCCGTCGTCCAGGCCGCATAGTCGGTGCACTTCACGTCGGTGCGGCCGTCCAGGCACTCGGCGATCGGCGTCGACCAGTACCAGATCTTCGACGCGTAGTCGGCGTCGCCGGCATGGTAGGCCTCGCAGGACCCCGCCGAGCGGAACTCGCAGGCGGCCTGGTTGGATGGCGCCTCGCCGAAGTACTCCGTGGCCTGCGCGTTCGCCTCGGGGCTGGCGATGTAGTTCAGCCAGGCGTACGCGCAGTTCGGGCTCTTCGCCTTGGACGCGATCATCCAGGTGTCAGACCACCCGGTCACCCCCTCTGATGGCACGGTCACCGCGGTCGGCGTGCCCGCGGTGAGCGAGTTCGCGATCACCTGCCAGGTGGTGCCGACGACGGTGTCTCCCGACTCGAAGGACTGGATCGTCTTGAGGTAGTCGGACCAGTACTCGCCGATGTTGGCGCGCTGCTCGGTGAGCAGGGTGACGGCGGCGGCCAGCTGCTGCTCGTCGAGCGCGTAGGGGTTCGTGATCTTGAGGTCGGGCTGATGCGTCATCAGGTACATGGCGGCATCCGCGATGTAGATCGGCGAGTCGTACGCGGTGATCTTGCCCTTGTAGGCGCTGCCCTTGTCGAAGACGACGTCCCAGGAGGTGGGCGCCGGCGAGACGACATCGGTGTTGTACATCAGCAGGTTGGCACCGTACCCGTGTGGGACCCCATAGGAGACTCCGTTGACGCTGTTCCACGACTGCATCTTGAGGAAGTCGTAGACGCCCGCGTAGTTGGGGATCAGGTCGGTGTTCACGGGGGCGACGAGGTCGGCCGCGACGAGGCGCAGCGAGGCGTCACCCGAGGCCGCGATGACATCGTAGTCACCGGTCTTCATCAGGCTGAAGCCCTCGTCGGAGGTGCCGTAGGTCTTGCTGGTGACCTGACAGCCCGTGTCGTTCTCGAAGGGGGTCACCCAGTCGACGGCCGGGTCGTTGCTGCCGTCTTCGACGTAGCCCGGCCAGGCCAGGATCGAGACGGTGCCCTCGTTCGGGCCGAGTGTCGACGCGGCCTTTGCGCCGCCGGAGCTTGCCCCGCTGGTGCCGCACGCGGTGAGTGCGGCGAGCGTGGTGGCGGCGAGTAGGGCGAGCGCTACGTGGCGCCGTGTGGGTGGCATGGTGCGCTTCATTGCAGTCTCCATCCGATTCTGTGCGTTCTGGTTCTGTGCGTTCTGGTTCTGTGCGTTCTGGTTCTGTACGTTCTGGTTTTGTGCGTCGTGGGGTCGTGCGATCTGGGTTGGTGGGTGCCGGCTCAGGGGATGCCGGGCACCGGCGTGTCCGGCGCGTGGCTGCGATCGGGCAGGGCAACCAGGTCGCTGTCGCGCCAGGCGACGGTGACCCGTCGCCCGCGTTGCTCGGTGGTCCCGCGGTGGCGGTCGTTCTGTTCCACCACGACGACGCGCTGGCCGGCATCCAGGTCGATGAGGATGCGGGTGCTGCTGCCGACATAGACGAGCTCGGCGACCGTGCCGTGTGCGCGCCGCTCCCCCGCGCCGGCGTCGCCGACTGCGGGTGCCGATTGCTCCCCCGCCGTGAGCGAGAGCTTCTCTGGCCGCAGCGAGTGGGTGCCACCGCGCCCGAGCAGGCTGTGCGAGGCGGCGTCATCGAAGATGTTGGATGTGCCGACGAACCCGGCGACGAACGGCGATCTCGGCTGCTCATAGATCTCGGTCGGGGTGCCGAGCTGCTCGATCTTGCCGTCGCTGAACACGGCGATGCGGTCGCTCAGCGTGAGCGCCTCTTCCTGGTCGTGGGTGACGAAGACGAAGGTGATGCCGAGCTCACGCTGGATCTCTTTGAGCTCGACCTGCATCTGCTCGCGCAGTTTGAGGTCGAGGGCACCCAGCGGCTCGTCGAGCAGCAGCGCCTTCGGTTCGACGACGGTGGCCCTGGCCAGCGCGACGCGTTGCCGCTGCCCGCCGGAGAGTTGGGCCGGCCGGCGGTCACCGAAGCTGCCCAGCCGCACCTTCTCCAGGGCAGCCCTGGCCCGCTCCCGGCGCTCGGACCGGCCGACGCCGCGCACACGCAGCCCGTACGCCACGTTGTCGAGCACGCTCATGTGCGGGAACAGCGCGTAGTCCTGGAACACGGTGTTCACGTCGCGGTCAAACGGCGCCGTGCCGGTGACGTCGTGCCCGAACAGCTCGATCGTGCCCGCGCTGGGCAGCTCGAATCCGGCGATCAGGCGCAGCACCGTGGTCTTGCCGGAGCCGGACGGCCCGAGCATCGAGAAGAACTCCCCCGCCGCGATGTCCAGGTCAACGCCGTCGACGGCGTTCACCGCGCCGAACGTCTTCGTCAACCCGGTGAGACGAATGGCCGGCGCTGCTGTGGACACTCTCGCTCCCTCTCGCAGGGCGGCTGCGCCGAGACGCCCGATCCGGGGGCCCGATTCGAGGAATGCTCAGAATGCCGCTATGGAGAGAATCTTAGGGTCACGGATGCCGCCCGTGGGGGCGCGATGTTACGGTCCAGTCACAACTTCGGCGCGGCCGGTCAGAAGCCGAAGTCGCCGAAGCTGTCTCCGCCGAAGCTGTCCGCACTGAAGCCATCGCCGCCGAATCCGCCAGCCTCTGTGCTGGCTGCCTCTGTACCGACTGCCCCTGGGTCGCCGTCGGTCCCGGCATCCGCGCCCACCTCGCTCAGGCTGTCTGGCAGGAAGGACTGCGCGATGGCCGAGCCGATCACGACGCCGGCGATGCTGCCAAGCATCGAGCTGCCCAGCATGCCGCCCGCGCTCATCCCGCCGTTGCGTTGCGGCGAGAAGGAGCGTTCCAGGGTTCCCGGCGCCTGCAGCTCCCGCCGCGTTGCCGCCTGGGCGAGCGAGCGCGGGTCGTCGGCGCGCGGCTGCTCCTGCTGGCCAGCCCCGGAGCTCAGCTCCTGGAAGACCAGCGCGCGCTGCTCTGGGTTGAGCTGGGCGAAGGCCGCGGCGTGCGCCTGCTCGATCGTCTCAGGCGGCGCGGTGCGCAGCAGATAGCGGTAGCGCTCGATCGCGACCTCGTCGGGGTGCCTTTCGCGCGGGATCGCGGCCCGGCGTTGCTCATCGGATTGAGTCTGCGAGCCGAAAAGCCAGTCCATGATTCCCACGATGCCCTCCCCTGTTGCGTCAGTGGCTGTACGCCAGTGGTGTTCTGTCGGTGCGCTCACCCTATGTGCTCAGGCCATCGGTTGGCTGAAGAGGAACCGTGAGAGTTGCGGATGCAGCTGGAGCTGGCTCGGTGGCCGCCCGGCGACCGTGCGACCGTGCCTCACCCCGTGATCTGCTGCCATGCGGTCGTCCAAGCCGCGTAGTCGGTACAGGGCACGTCCGTACGCCCGTCGAGGCAGTCTGCGACCGGATTGGACCAGAACCAGATCGTCGACGCGTAGTCGGCGTCGCCGGCATGGTAGGCCTCGCACGAGCCCGCCGAGCGGAACTCGCAGGCGGCCTGGCTGGAGGGCGCCTCGCCGACGTAGCCCGTCGCCTGTCCGTTGACCTCCGGGCTGGCGATGTAGTTGAGCCAGGCGTATGCGCAGTTCGGGCTCTTCGCTCCCGAGCCGATCATCCAGGTGTCCGACCGGCCTGTGACACCCTCGGATGGCATCGTCACCGCGGTCGGGACGCCGTCGGCCAGCCCGTTCGCGATCAACTGCCAGGTGGTGCCGACAACCGAGTCACCGGACTCGAACGCCTGGATCGTCGTGCGGTAGTTGGACCAATACTCCCCAATGTTTGTGCGCTGTTCCCTGAGCAGCGCGGCAGCCGCCGCCAATTGCTCGGTGTCGAGCGCGTACGGGTTCCGAATGCCGAGCTCGGGTCGATGAGCCATCAGGTAGACGGCGGCATCCGCGATGTAGATCGGCGAATCGTAGGCGGTGACCCTGCCGTGGTAGGCGCCGCTCTCATCGAAGACGACACCCCAGGAGGTGGGTGCCGGTGAGACGACCTCGGTGTTGTACATCAACAAGTTGGCCCCGTAACCGTGCGGTACACCGTAGGAGACACCGTCGACGCTGTTCCAGGACTGCATGGTGAGGAAGTCGTAAATGCCCGCATAGTTGGGGATCAGATCGGTGTTCACGGGGGCAACGACGCCGGCCTCGATGAGGCGCGCCGCGGCGTCGCCGGAGGCGGCGATCACGTCGTACTCGCCCGACTTCATCAGGTTGAACCCCTGGTCGGGGGTGCTGTATATCTTGCTGGTCACCGTGCAGCCGGTGTCCTTCTCGAAGGGGCTGACCCAGTCGACGTCCGGCTGGTTGCTGCCGTCCTCGACGTAGCCGGGCCAGGCCAGGATCGAGATGGTCCCCTCCTTCTCACCGAGACCAGTGGCGGCGTCACCGCCGGACTTTCCACCGCCAGTGCCGCAGGCGGCGAGTGAGAGCGCGGCGACGGTGAGCAGGGCAAGCGCCACTCGGCGTTTCACTGGTGGCACGGCGTGATTCATTGCAGTCTCCATCCACTACGCCGAAACGCACGCCCCGATGAGCCTGGGCCGAGGAGCCTGGGCCGAGGAATCCTCAGCGTATCGCCCTGCGGGGCGCGCGGTGAGCCGAGTGCAGCGAAACGGCCCCCACGCTCGTGTGCACGAGCGTGGGGGCCGGGGTTTCGACAGTCTCAGGCAGCCGGAGCTGGCTCGAGCAGTGAAGGGTGTTAGGCGCTGGCGCGCTCCAACACGAGCTCGCGCACGCGGGCGGCGTCCGCCTGGCCCTTCATGGCCTTCATGACGGCACCGATGACGGCGCCGGCTGCCTGCACCTTGCCGTCGCGGATCTTCTCGAGCACGTCCGGCTGGGCGGCCAGGGCCTCGTCGATCGCGGCGATCAGGGCGCCGTCGTCGGAGACCACGGCGAGGCCGCGGGCGTCGACGACCTGCTGCGGGGTGCCTTCGCCGGCGATGACACCCTCGAGCACCTGGCGGGCCAGGCGGTCGGTCAGGGTGCCGGCCTCGACGAGACCGGCCAACGCGGCGACATCCGCGGCAGAGATCAGGCTGGCGGCGTCGGCCTCGGCCGCGTTCGCCAGACGGGCGATCTCGCCGGTCCACCACTTGCGTGCGGCGGCGGGGCTGGCCCCGGCGGCCACGGTCTCAGACACCTCGGTCAGCAGGCCAGAGTTCTGGATGTCCTGGAACTCCAGGTCGGTGAAGCCCCACTCGGCCTTCAGGCGGCGGCGTCGCACGGCGGGCTGCTCGGGCAGGGCCGCGCGCAGCTCCTCGATCAGCTCGGCCGAGGGCACGACGGGCAGCAGGTCGGGCTCGGGGAAGTAGCGGTAGTCGTCGGCGTCGCTCTTGGGGCGGCCGGCGCTGGTCTCACCGGTGTCCTCATGCCAGTGGCGCGTCTCCTGCGTGATGCTGCCACCCTTGGCGAGGATGGCGGCCTGACGCTGGATCTCGTAGCGCACGGCGCGCTCGACCGAACGCAGCGAGTTCACGTTCTTGGTCTCGGTGCGGGTTCCGAGGGGGGGCGTCTCGACGCCCTCAGCAACGCGGGGGCGCAGCGACACGTTGGCATCGCAGCGCAGGTTGCCGCGCTCCATCTTGGCGTCGGAGATGCCGAGCGACACGACGATGTCACGGATCGCCGAGACGTAGGCCTTGGCGATCTCGGGCGAACGGTGCTCGCCGCCATAGATCGGCTTCGTGACGATCTCGACCAGCGGAACGCCGGCGCGGTTGTAGTCGACCAGCGAGTAGTCCGCACCCTGGATGCGTCCGCTGGAGCCACCAACGTGGGTGAGCTTGCCGGCGTCCTCCTCCATGTGCGCGCGCTCGACGGGGATGTCGATGAGCGTGCCGTCGGCGAGTTCGATCTGCACGGAACCCTCGAACGCGATCGGCTCGTCGAACTGCGAGATCTGGTAGTTCTTGGGGGTGTCCGGATAGAAGTAGTTCTTGCGGGCGAAGCTGCTCGACTCGGCGATCGAGCAGCCGAGCGCGAGGCCCAGGCTGATCGAGTAGCGCACGGCCTGCTCGTTGACGACCGGCAGCGTGCCCGGCAGGCCGAGGCAGAGCGGGGTCAGGTTCGTGTTCGGCTCGGCACCGAACACGTTCGGGGCGGCCGAGAACATCTTGGTCTTGGTGTTGAGCTCGACGTGGACCTCGAAACCCATGACCGGCTCGAAGAGCTCCAGGGCCTTGTCGAAGTCCATCAGTTCTGCGCGGGCCATTAGCGGGCACCTTCCTCGGCCGCAGCCTTAATCAGTTCGAGCAGGTCGGGGGCCTGGTCCAAGAGGTGGCCACCCCACTGCGAGACGAGCAGCTGCTCGAGTGCGCCACTGACGTTGTAGAGACGGGCGTCCTCGTGGGCGGGGGCGAGGAACTGGATGCCGACGGGCAGTCCGTCTTCATCGGCCAGACCCGCTGGCAGCGTGATACCGGGGATGCCGGCCAGGTTGGCCGGGATCGTGGCGATGTCGTTGAGGTACATGGCCAGCGGGTCGTTGAGCTTCTCGCCGAGCTTGAACGCCGTGGTCGGCGCGGTGGGCGAGGCGATGACGTCGACCTGGCTGAACGCGGCGGCGAAGTCGCGCTGCACGAGCGTGCGCACCTTCTGGGCGCTGCCGTAGTAGGCGTCGTAGTAGCCGGCGCTCAGCGCGTAGGTGCCGAGGATGATGCGGCGCTTGACCTCCGGGCCGAAACCGGCGTCACGGGTGGCGCTCATCACGTCTTCGACGGTTCCGCCGCCCTTCGGGTTCACCCGCAGGCCGAAGCGCACGGAGTCAAACTTGGCCAGGTTGCTGGATGCCTCGGCGGGCAGGATCAGGTAGTAGGCGGCGATCGCGTGCTCGAAGCTCGGGGCGTCGAGTTCGACGATCTCTGCACCGTTCGCCACGAGCAGCTCGAGTGCCTCGTTGAAGCGGTTGATGACGCCGGCCTGGAAGCCGTCGCCCTGCAACTGCTTGACGACGCCGATCTTGAGGCCCTGCACGTTGGCGTTGCGCACCGCATCCGCCATCGACGGCCACTCGGAGCGCAGCGAGGTGGAGTCGAAGGGGTCGTGGCCGCCAATGATGTCCTGCAGCAGAGCCGAGTCGAGGACGGTGCGGCTGACCGGGCCGATCTGGTCGAGCGAGGAGGCCAGCGCGATGGAGCCATACCGGCTGACCGCGCCGTAGGTGGGCTTGACGCCGACGGTTCCGGTGACGTGCGCGGGCTGGCGAATGGATCCGCCGGTGTCGCTGCCGAGGGCGATGGACGCCTCGTAGCCGGCGACGGCAGCGGCGGAGCCACCACCGGAGCCACCGGGGATGCGGTCGAGCGCCCACGGGTTGTGGGTGGGGCCGTATGCCGAGTGCTCTGTCGAGGAGCCCATGGCGAACTCGTCCATGTTGGTCTTGCCGAGCGGGATCAGGCCGGCTTCGCGTACCTTCTTGACGACGGTGGCGTCGAAGGGCGACATGTAGCCCTCGAGGATCTTCGATCCACTGGTGGATGGCATGTCGTTCGTGACGAGCACGTCCTTGACGGCGATCGGCACACCGGCCAACGGGCCGAGCTTCTCGCCGGCGGCGCGCTGGGCGTCGACCCGGGCGGCAGCCGCGAGGGCCAGCTCGGGGGCGACGTGCAGGAATGCGTGGACGGCGCCGTCCACCGCTTCGATGCGGTCGAGGTGGGCCTGCGTGGCCTCAACAGAGGTCACCTCACCGGCGGCGATCTTCGCGCCGAGGTCTGCGGCGCTCAGCCGAATGATGTCGCTCACTGCTCTTCTCCCAGGATTGCCGAAACCTTGAACCGCGAACCGTCGTGGTCTGGCGCGTTCTGCAGCGCTTGCTCGAGGGTGAGCGTCTCGCCGACCACGTCGGGGCGGAACACGTTCTGCAGCGGGATGGGGTGGCTCGTCGCCGGGACGTCGGGCGTGGCGACGGCCGTCACCTTGGCGACCGAGTCAACGATCTGGTCGAGTTCGGTCGTGAGGCTCAGAATCTCTTCTGGGCTCAGGTCGATGCGGGCGAGCTGAGCGAGGTGTGCAACCTGCTCTGCGCTGATTCCGGACATGGGTCTCCGTGTGTCGATCGTGGGTTCGCTCATGGGCTTCGCTCATGGGCTTCGTTCATGGGGTTGGCTCGTGAGCTTCGTTCATGGGCTTCGCTCATGGCGTTCGCTCGTGGGGCTCGCTCAGTGGTGAGAGCTCTCCGGACAATCTTACTTGGGCACGCCGAACAAGCTGTTGCCGTACTTCTCCAAGTTCTCGTAGGCCTCGCCGTAGCTCTGGGGCACCGGGGTTCCAGGCGGCGCGTACTTGGCGATCAGCAGCCCGAGAAGCCCGCGCCCAGGGGGGCTGAGCGGCTTCTCGGCGTCGGCGCCGCCCGGGGCGGGGGCCGCGGCCTGCGGGTTCGGCGGCACATACTGCGGGCTGGTGGTCGGCCAGTTCACCGGCTGCCGCGGCGTCTGCAAGTTGACGGCGCTGAAGAGCGTGTTCGCACCGGCGTCGCGGGCGGTCAGCGGCTTCAGGCCGTGCACCCTGTTGAGGGTGGCGGTGAGCGAGCCGTGGTGCATCTCGTCCGAGATGACGGTTCCCGCCCGCGTATACGCGGAGATCGCGATGGCCGGCACCCGGCAGCCGAGCCGATCGAACTCGAAGCCCATCTCGCCCGCGCCGCTGTCGTCTGGTTTGACGGCGGACGGCGGCGGCACGTGGTCGTAGGTGCCGCCGTGCTCGTCGAAGGTGATCAGCAGCAGGGTGTTCATCGCGTTGGAGCCGCTCGTGCTGGCGCTGCCGCGGACGGCGGAGTAGATGTCGTGGATCAGGGCCTCGCCGGCGCGCACGTCGGAGACGGCGCTGCTGAAGACGTCCTGCCCGTCGACGTCGCTCTCCCGCAGGGTGCCGAACGGCGGGTGGAAGTCGTTGTGGTTGTAGACCATGCGCGGTTCGATGAAGCTGTACGCGGGCAGTGTGCCGCCGGCCACGTCGGCGTAGAAATCCTCCATCGTCGCGAAGTGCCCGGTCTTCCAGTACTTCTGCAACACCGGCGCGTGCAGCACCCCGGTGAACGAGACCATCTGCATGGCGTCGAAGTAGATGCGCCAGTCGATGCCGGCATCCTGCAGCCGATTGAAGACGGTCGGGGCGGGTGGGGCATCCAGCCACTTCTTGTAGCCGCCGCCCTCCATGTTCGTGACGAAGCCGTGCGAGGTGGAGGCGTGGAAGAAGGAGCGGTTGCAGAAGGTCTGCGAGGGCACCGCGCAGAACCAGTTGTCGTAGACGGCGAATCCCTGGGCGAGGGTGCTGAGAACGGGGAGCATCTGCGGGGAGAAGGAGCCCATGATCGTGCCGAGCTCTGCGGATGACGGGGCGGCGCCCTTCCGCAGTCGGCGGAAGTTCACGTCATAGTCGGTGACGAAGCCGTCCATGCCCGGTTTGATGGGCAGCGTCGGGGCGTTGAACGGCGCCGTCATCTCACCGACGGGCTTCTCGGCGTTGCCGGCCGGGTCGATGCGGTTGAACAGCTGCGTGTTCACGTGGGGGTACTCTTCGCCGGGGTCCGGGGACGGCGAGCCCATGATCTCGTCGGTGCTGCCGGTGTATACGTGGGCGGGGATGCGCGTGCCGTCCGGCGCCGCATTGGCATAGTCGCCGAAGGCGAGCCCCTCGAACTTCTGCCCCTGCGGGAGGGTCTCCTTGTCGTAGAGGAAACCGAGGAGGTTGTCGAAGGAGCGGTTCTCGCCCATCACCACGACCACGTGGTCGAAGCCGGGCTGGCTGCGGGCGTCGAGCCGGGTGAACTCGTCGCTGTCCTCGCTGGCGCCGAGGCTGTGCCCGATGGCTGCCCCGACCGCTCCGCCTGCCGCGCCGCCGACGGCGAAACCGGCCGCCGCGATGCCGCCGGCCTGGAGGAAGCGCCGCCGCGACGGGCCTGAGGGTACGGGCGGTTTCGAGGCTGCGCTGCTCATGCGCCTAGGTTAGCGTGCCGACGCGACAGTGCTGCCGGGCGGCAGGCCGCCGGCATCCGTCACCCAGTCGCCGCGCCCGATGCCGATGAGTGCGAGGTTGCGCTGAGACTCGCTGCCGGCCGCGAAGTAGGCGTTGTGACCGACGGAGGCGCTGAGCTTCTGCTTGGTGAGCGGGTCGATGCCGCCGCCAACACCGATGCGCTTGGCGCCATAGGAGGCTGAGCCGGGGTCGCTGCCGTAGAAGGCGGTGTCCACGATCGGGTCCCAGCTGGCCTCGCCGACGTACACCTTGTCGCCCGCGACGCCCAGGTCGTGCACGCTCTGACTGGCACTGCCCGGGGAGCCGATCAGCGCCAGCGCGTCGATCTGCTCGTTGTGGCGTTCCAGCGCGATCAGCGCGGCGGTGGACCCATAGGAGTGGGCGAGCACGGCGAGGAACGGTTGCTGCCCGCCGCGGGCGGCGCGGATCCCCTGCCAGGAGGCCTCGAGGGCGTCGGCGCCGCTCTCTGCCAGTTCCAGCCCGCCGATGGTCAGCAGGTCGGGGGTCTGGTAGCCAAGCCAGGCGACGGTCGCGACGCGGCCCGCTGCAGCCACACCCGGCATCGTGTCGCCCGGCCGGTCTTGCAGCCACCGTTGTTGCTCGACGGCGAGGGATGCCGCCGTGTCTGTCCAGTCCAAGATCTGCTGCTGAACAGAGAAGTACATGCCCGGCACGAGGTAGCTCACGTATTCGGCCGTGTCGAGGTCGCCGATCACGATGACGGCGCGGCCGGTGTCCCGCTCGTCGAATTCCAGCAGCGTGCGCGTCGGCTCCCCCGGCTTGCCGGGCAGCGCTGCGGCGACCGCCTCCAACATGCGCTGCTGTTGCCCGAGCCGACGGCGTTCACCCTTGCCGATCCCGGATTCCGCGCGCTCCTTGGTGTCGGCCATCGCCCGCTGCAACGCTTGCTCGTTCGCCGGCCCGCGCACCGCAGCGGGGAGGCCATCCAGCGAGCCGATCAGCTGCGGGGCACTCTGCACCAGGGCTGCCCTGGTGTCGGCGGTCATGCCCTGCCACCAGCCAACGACCTGGCTCGGCGCGATACGCGCATCGCGCACCATATCCAGCTGGGCGGGGTTCTGCTCGGCGAATCCGATGATCTCGCGGGGGCTGAGCGTGGAGAGCACGCGCAGCAGCGCCATTCCGCCGAGGCGGTTCAGCGCGGCCTCGTCGAAGGAGACGGTGCGCGGGGATTCGGCAACGGGCGCGCCGCGATCGAGGCTGGCATCCGCTGCGGAATATGCCTGGGCGATGGGGACGATCTGCACCGCGTCGGCCTGCACGGTGCTGAGGCCCACTGCCTCAGCTCGGAGGGTGCCGGCACTGACAGTTTCTGCGTTGAAGGTTTCGGGGCGCACCGCGTCGACGCGCAGCGTGTCCGCACCGACCACAGACACCGGTTCGTGCAGCACAAAACTCTCGACCACACCGCCTAGGCCGGCGCTGGCCGAGACCATGAACACGACTGCGGCGAGCATGCCCGACAAGTCCCCTCAGCGTTTGATCTCCCGACGCTTGCCCGGACAAACGCGTAGCACTCATCGTAGGGGACGGGAGCAAAAAAAGGGGCGATCGGTACACCCCCTGAACAAGGGTGGAATCGATGTCAACGGAGTGTCGCCCGCTATTCCGCCGCATCCGGGCGCGCCGCGACGGCGGCCGGGCCCTGTTCGACCAGCAGCCGGAAGCCCGCGGCATCCAGAACGGGGATGCCGAGCGCCTCGGCCTTGGCCAGCTTGGAACCGGCACCGGGACCAGCCGCGACGAAATCCGTGTTCTTGGAGACGCTCGACGCCGCCTTGCCGCCGGCCGCGATGATCGCCTCCTGGGCGCCGTCCCTGGTGTAGCCGTCCAGGCTGCCGGTGGCAACGACGGTCAGGCCGGCCAGCACTCCCCCGGCTGCTGCGGCCGCACCCGGGCCGGGGTGGCCGGGGGTGTCGAACTGCACGCCCGCTGACGCCCAGCGGTCGACGATGTCGCGGTGCCAGTCGTGCTCGAACCATTCCAGCACCGACTCGGCGATGATTCCGCCGACGCCCTCGACCTCCGCGAGTTCCTCCGCCGTTCCGGCCCGGATCGCCTCGAGCGAGCCGAAGTGGTCGGCCAGCGCACGGGCCGCGACGGGCCCGACGTGGCGGATGTTCAGCGACACCAGGATCCGCCAGAGTGGCTTCGTCTTGGCCTTCTCGAGCTCGGCGATGAGGTTGGCCGCCGACTTTGAGGCGAACGGCCCCTCGGCGCCGGACTTCTTCTCTGCCGGGGTGGGGTTGCGCCGGAACGGGGCGCGCACCTTGTGGTTGCCCTCATCATCTGTCTTGGGCAGCCCGGTCTCCGAGTCGCGCACGACGACCTCGATCGGCACCAGGTCTTCGATGGTCAGCTCGAACAGCCCGGCCTCTGTGGGCAGCGGCGGAACGGCAGGAACCAGCGGCTGGGTGAGCGCGGCGGCCGACACTTCGCCGAGCTCTTCGATGTCGAGCCCGCCACGGGAGCCGATGTGCTCGACGCGACCGCGCACCTGGGCGGGGCAGCCTCGGGCATTCGGGCAGCGGAGGTCGATGTCGCCCTCCTTCATCGGGCGCAGCGGTGTGCCGCATTCCGGGCAGTTCGCGGGCATCCGCCACTCGCGTTCTGTGCCGTCGCGCTTCTCGAGAACGGCGCCGAGGATCTCGGGGATGACGTCGCCGGCCTTGCGCAGCACGACGGTGTCGCCGATCAGCACGCCCTTCGCTTTGACGACCTCCTGGTTGTGAAGCGTTGCCTGGCGCACAGTGGACCCGGCCACCTTCACCGGCTCCATCACTGCGTAGGGCGTGACCCGGCCCGTGCGGCCGACGCCGACGACGATGTCGAGCAGCGTGGTGTGCACTTCTTCTGGCGGGTACTTGTAGGCGATCGCCCAGCGCGGCGCCCGGCTGGTTGCGCCGAGCTCGGCGTGCAGCTCGAGCTCGTCGACCTTGACGACGATGCCGTCGATCTCGTGCTCGATGTCGTGGCGGTGCTCGCCGCGGTCAGCGATGAACGCGGCCACCTCAGCGGCCGTCTCCCAGACGCGGCTGTGCGGAGAGACGGGCAAGCCCCAGCCGGCCAGCAGCTCGTACACCTCGGACTGGGCGGCGACGGGCGGGTCCGGCCACGCGCCGATGCCGTGCAGGTAGAGCGAGAGGCGACCGAGCCGCTCCCGCATCAGGGCCAGCTCGGCGTCCGTCTTCTTTGACCGGCGCTGCCGGAGGCTGCCGGCCGCTGCGTTGCGGGCGTTGGCGAATTCGGCGTAGCGGGTGGGGATGTCGGCATCCGCGCGCCCCTTGGAGCGTTGCTCCTCGGCGTAGGCGGCCTGCAGCTCGTGTTGGCGCTCGTTCATCGCGGTGAAGTCGGCGGTGCGGATGAACACCTCGCCGCGCACCTCGAAGAACGGCGGGAAGGCTGTGCCGTCCTCGGCCGGCGTGAGGGTGCGCGGGATGACGGGGATCCAGTCCACGTTCTCTGTGATGTCTTCGCCGGTACGGCCGTCGCCGCGGGTGGTCGCCGTCTCGAGGACGCCGTCGCGGTAGGCCAGGCTGATCGCCAGCCCGTCGATCTTCAGCTCGCTCAGCCAGCGCACCGGCCGGCCGGCAGCCTCGGCCGTCTTCGCGGCCCACTCGTCGAACTCCTCGATGCTGAACACGTTGTCGAGGCTGAGCATCCGCTCGGCATGCTCGTGCGGCGGGAAGCCGCTGTCTACCAGCGCGGCGCCGACCTGCTGGGTGGGGCTGTCCTGGCCGACGAGTTCGGGGAATGCCCGCTCCAGCGCCTCAAGCCGGTGCATGTCTGCGTCGTACTCGGCGTCGCTGACCAAGCTGACGCCCTCGGAGTGGTACGCGATCCGGTGCCGCTCGATGCGCTCGCGGAGCGCCTCCGATTCTGCGCGGGCAGTCTCAAAGTCTGCGATGTCAAAAACTTCAGCCGTCTCGCTCACAGGACAATTCTAGGAGCGGCGACCGACACCGCACAGAACCGCCTCTCGACGGGCGCGGCGTCGGCGCAAATCGCGCCCGCGTTCCTACTGCAGGGAGTCTCCAACACCGACGAGCGCAGGGTTCCCGACCGCCTTCGTGCGCTTGCGGAAGAGGCCCGCGCTGGCGTAGCGCTGGGCGAAGATCGCGCTGGAATCGCGCCCCGTCTCGGAGGCCTCGACGAACACAGCGTCGGTGCGCCGCCCGTCGACGGTCAGATAGCCGTCCCACGCGACCGCGACGATCGTGGTGCCGGGAGCTTCCCGCACGAACAGTCTCGCCTGCTCGACACCGTCTTCGAGGCGATCGGCGACAAATCGGCGAAGCGCTCGACCGGTGCCGCCATCGAGCAACGCGAAAGGAATCAAGGGTCCGCCATCCGGCACGACCGAGTTGGTGGCATGCTCCAGGGCGTCAAGCGCGAAGTTGGCGAGTTCCGGCGATGGCTGATTCATGCTCGGAGCATAGGGGCAGCGCCAGACAGGCAAGGTCATTCTCGGCGCGACGCGCCGTACCGTGTGCCTCGGCGCGCACGCCGGGCTAGGCGGGGACGGGCGCGACGTCGACCGGGACGGCGCTGACCGTGCGGTCGATGGTGAACTGGCCCAAAACGCGCGTGCCGACGTAGATGACGGCGGTCTGGCCGGGGGCGACGCCGTCCAGCGGTGTCTCCGGGTTGACGACGAGCTCGCCGTCACGCACGACGGCCACGGCCGGAACGGGGTCGGCGTGGGCGCGGATCTGCACCTCGATGTCGAACGGGGTCTTGGGGTTCTGCTGCGGCACGCCGGCCCAGGTGAAGCGGTTTCCGGCGATCTCGGCGATCGCCAGGGCCTCCTTCGGCCCGACGACGACCGTGTTGTCCTTGGGGCGCACCTCGAGCACGAAGCGGGGCTTGCCGTCATCCGCCGGCATGCCGAGGCGGAGGCCGCGGCGCTGGCCGACGGTGAACGCTGCTGCACCCTCGTGGCTGCCGATGACGGCGCCGGTGCGGTCGAGGATGTCGCCGGTCTCTGCACCGACGCGGTCGGCGAGCCAGCCGCGGGTGTCGCCGTCCGGGATGAAGCAGATGTCGTGGCTGTCCGGCTTGCTGGCGACGCTGAAGCCGCGCTCTGCGGCCTCTGCGCGCACCTCGGCCTTGGACGGGGTATCGCCAAGCGGGAAGTAGGCGTGCTCGAGCTGCTCGGCCGTGAGCACACCGAGCACGTAGCTCTGATCCTTGGCCCAGGCGCTGGCCCGGTGCAGCTCCTTGTTGCCGTCAGCGTCGAGCACGATGCTGGCGTAGTGGCCGGTGCAGACGGCGTCAAAGCCGAGCGCGATGGCCTTTTCCAACAGGGCGGCGAACTTGATCCGCTCGTTGCAGCGCATGCAGGGGTTCGGGGTGCGGCCGGCCTGGTACTCGGCGACGAAGTCGTCGACGACGTCGGCCTTGAACCGCTCGGAGAAGTCCCAGACGTAGTAGGGGATGCCGATCATGTTCGCTGCACGCTGGGCGTCCATCGAGTCCTCGATGGTGCAGCAGCCGCGGGCGCCGGTGCGCAGGGTGCCGGGCATCCGGCTGAGCGCCAGGTGCACGCCGACGACCTCGTGACCCGCCTCGACGGCGCGCGCCGCCGCCACTGCCGAGTCAACGCCGCCGCTCATTGCTGCAAGAACCTTCATGGTTCCAGTGTAAACGCGGCTCTCTGGGCGAACGCCCTCCGGGCTGCGGCCCGGCTCAGCGGTCGAAGGACGTCTGCCGGTCTGCGTGCCCGGCCGTTGCGGCCTGCGCGTAGGCGGCGGGCAGCGCCGCGAGAAAGGCGTCGACGTCGGCATCCGTCGACGTGTGCCCCAGGGTCACCCGCAGGGCGCCCCTGGCCTCGTCGACGCTGCGGCCCATCGCGATCAGCACATGGGAGGGCTCCGGGATGCCGGCCTGGCAGGCCGAACCGGTCGACACGGCCACGCCGGCCATGTCGAGCAGGAACAGCAGCGAGTCGCCCTCGCAACCGGGGAAGCTGAAGTGGGCGTTGCCGGGCAGCCGCACGGTGCTGTCGCCGCTGGCGCCGTTCAGCACGGCCTCCGGCACCGCGGCCAGCGCACCGGCGACCAGTCGGTCGCGGAGGGCGGCCAGGCGCGCGGATTCTTCCGGCAGGGCGGCCTGCACGGCGGATGCCGCTGCGGCGAAGGAGACGGCGGCTGCCGCGTCCTGCGTGCCGGAGCGCACCTGGCGCTGCTGGCCCCCGCCGTGAATGAGCGCCTCGATCGTGGCGCTGCGGCTGAGCACGAGCGCGCCGATGCCGACGGGCCCGCCGATCTTGTGTGCGGAGACGCTGAGCGCCACTAGACCCGTTCCGGCCCCGGCCCCTGAGGCGGCGCGCACGGCATTCAGGTCGACCGGGATCTGACCGTACGCGGCGATGGCGTCCACGTGCAGGGGCACGCCGGCCCGTGCGGCGAGCGCGGATATCTCGGTGACCGGCTGCACGGTGCCGACCTCGTTGTTGGCCCACAGCACGGTGACGAGGGCGATGTCGCCCGGATCCTCGGCGAGCGCCCGCTCCAGGTCGGGCAGGCTGAGGCGACCGGCGGCGTCCAGCGGCAACCATTCGATGACGGCGCCCTCGTGTGCGGCCAGCCACTCCACCGTGTCGATCGTGGCGTGGTGTTCGCCGGCCGCGACCAGGATGCGCCGGCCGGGCCGCGCCCAGAACAGCCCCTTGATGCCGAGGTTCACGGCCTCGGTGCCGCCGCCGGTGAAGACCACCTCGATGCTCTCGCAGCCGAGGGTCGCTGCCACGGCTTCGCGGGCCTCCTCCAGCACGCGTTTGGCGTTCTGCCCGATGGAGTGGATCGACGCCGGGTTGCCGACGAGCGCCATGGCACGGGCATACGCGTCGATCGCGAGCGGCAGCATGGGTGTCGTCGCCGCATGATCCAGGTACACAGCCATACTCACTACTGTAGATCGCATGAGTGCCGACAAAAGCGCCGACCACAGCGCCGCCGGCTTGGGTTCTCGCGCGGCAGGCCTGGGCGTTCGCCTGACAAGCGGCGGAGCCGAGTTGCGTGTCTGGTCGGCCAGTGCCACGTCGATGGAGCTCGTGCTGTTCGATGAGGCCGATCCCACGCGCATCGTCAAGACGGTCCCGATGACGCGCGATACCCACGATGTCTGGCACGGGCGCAGCCGTAGCCTCTCCCCCGGGCGCCGCTATGCGCTGCGCGCCGATGGCCCGCACGGCCCGGCGCACGCGTTCGACCCCGCCCGCCTGCTGCTCGACCCCTACGCCCGCGGGCTGGCCAGGACCGGAGGAGACAAGCAGGGCGGCGACGGGCGGGACACCGGGTGGCAGAGCGTCGTCATCGACGGCGCCTTCGACTGGAACGGGGCAGCCAAGCCCGGCACGGCGCTGGACGAGTCCGTGCTCTACGAGATGCACGTGCGCGGATTCAGCAAGCTGAACCCGGCCGTGCCGGCTGAGCTGCGCGGCACGTACGCGGGGCTGGCGCACGCGGCATCCATCGACTATCTGAAAGAGCTCGGCGTCACCGCCGTCGAACTCCTGCCGGTGCACGCGCTCGCCACCGAGCAGCGTCTGGCCGAGCAGGGCCTCCGCAACTACTGGGGCTACAACATGCTGAACTTCTTCACCCCGCACGCCCCGTATGCGACACAGGCCGCCCAGGCCGCGGGGCCGGAGGCCGTGCTGCGCGAGTTCAAGGGCATGGTCAAGCTGCTGCACGAGGCCGGCCTCGAGGTGATCCTGGACGTCGTCTACAACCACACGGCAGAGGAGGGTCCGAACGGCCCGACCACGAGCCTGCGGGGCCTGGACAACGCGAACTACTACCGGCAGGACGCCCACGGCAACTACATCGACACGACCGGCTGCGGAAACACCGTGAACTTCGGCACCATGACGCCGTCGGACCCCGGCGGCCCGGTGCGGCTCGTGCTGGACTCCCTGCGCTACTGGGCAAACGAGGTGCAGGTCGACGGTTTCCGCTTCGACCTGGCCGCCACCCTCGGCCGGGATGCGAACGTGCACTTCGACCCGCGGCATCCGCTGCTCGAAGCGATCCTGCACGACCCGGCCTTGCAGGGCGTGAAGATGATCGCCGAGCCGTGGGATGTCGGCCAGGGCGGCTGGCAGACCGGTAACTTCCAGCCGGGCTGGACAGAGTGGAACGACCGCTACCGCGACCGGATGCGCGACTTCTGGCTCGGCGACATCGCCCAGGAGCACGCGACCGGCTCGGCCGGCAGCGGCATCGGCCGCTTCGCGACCCGGTTGGCCGGCTCCTCGAACACGTTCTCCGGCGAGCGCGGGCCGCTCGCCTCGCTCAACTTCGTCACCGCGCACGACGGCTTCACACTGGCCGACCTGACCGCGTACAACAGCAAGCACAATGCGGGCAACGGCGAGGGCAACCGCGACGGCAGCGACAACAACAACTCGTTCAACCACGGGGTCGAGGGGCCGACGGATGACGCGGCGATCCTCCTCGCCCGGCGCAAGTCGATGCGGAACCTGCTCGGCACGCTGCTGTTCTCCGCCGGGGTGCCCATGCTCACCGCCGGCGACGAGTTCGGCCGCAGCCAGCACGGCAACAACAACGCCTACTGCCACGACACCGAGCTGGCCTGGCTGGGCTGGGTGCGGGAGCCGTGGCAGGACCAGCTGCACGCCGTCACCCGCCGGCTCATCGCCCTGCGCGCTGAGAACCCCGCACTCCGGCCGCTGCACTACGCCCGGCTCGGCGAGCACGTGCCCGGATCCTCCGAGATGGACTGGTTCGACGCCGACGGCAACCCCATGAGCGAAGAGGACTGGAACGCGCCGGAGGCCCGCACCCTGCAATACCTCGCCGCGAGCACGCCGGAGCGGGAGGAGTTCAACCGCATCCTGCTCGTCGTGCACGCCACAGAGTGGGAACGCACCATCACCCTGCCGGCCGGCGAGGGCATCACCGGATACGAGAAGCTGTGGAGCTCGACCGACGAGGCCCCGGGCGAGCACACCCCCGAGAGCTACCCCCTGGTGCCACACTGAACATGGCCGGCACCTCCATGTGCCTGCTGCGTGCACACTGACCGTTGCATTCCGAGTGTTGAGGAGAGCCTCTCGTGGCGAAGAAGATGAGCGAGCACGGAGCCGGCACCCCGGCCACGGTGGCACTCGGCCAGGCCGGCATCCATTTCACCCCACACCTGTACCACCACGATGCGGCCGCGACGAACTTCGGCCTCGAGGCAGCCGAGAAGCTTGGCCTTGACCCCGAGCGCGTGTTCAAGACGCTCCTGGCGGATGCCGACGGCCAGCTCGTCGTCGGGATCGTGCCCGTGACGGGTACCCTCGATCTCAAGGCGCTCGCCGCAGCACTCGGCGCCAAGAAGGCGGTGATGGCCGACGTCGCCCTGGCCGAGCGGAAGACCGGCTACGTCGTCGGCGGCATCAGCCCGATCGGCCAGAAGCAGGCACACCCGACCGTGATCGACGAGAGCGCGATCCTGTTCGACACCGTGTTCGTCTCCGGCGGCCGGCGCGGTTTCGACATCGAGCTGAGCCCGGATGACTTGGCCGCCGTCACCGCCGGCCGTTTCGCGCCGATCGCCCGCGCCTAGCGGCACGTGGTTGTGCGGCCGCGATTGTGACAAGTTCTTCGGCACGTCGCGGCGGATTCGCGCTACGGTCGCACTGTGCCCAACAAACGCGTGCCCAACACAAGCGTGACCAACACAAGCGTGACCGAGACAAGCGTGTCCGCGACAAGCGCGGCCACCACGAGCGTGGCAACGTCCTCGGATCCGTCTAGCCTGCCGCGCGCGGGCCGGATCCCCGTCTTCGCCCCGACCCCCGCCCAGCCCGGCGAACTCTGGCCGGCCAAGGCATACGTCGGCGAGCTGGCTCCGTTCGCGGCGACGGCCTTCCGCGAGGGGCATGACCTGATCGGCGTCGAGCTGTTGCTGCAGCGCCCGGACGGCGCCATCAGCCGGCATCCGATGCACGAGGCCTCCCCCGGCACAGACCGCTGGCAGGTCGAGCTCGTGCTCGATGAGCCGGGCGCCTGGCGCTACGAGGTGCGCGCCTACGCCGACGAGTACGGCACCTGGCGGCACAACGCCGCCGTAAAGATTGCCGCCGGCGTCGACCAGGAGCTGATGCTCGCCGCGGGCGCCGCACTCCTGGAGCGCGCCGCCGCGGAACCCGAGCGCTCGGAGCCCGATCGGGCGTTGCTGCAGGCCGTCGCCGCCGAACTGCTCGACGGCACCATCACCGTGGATGTCCGGCTGGCGCGCGGCGCGAGCGGCCCCCTCGCCGAACTGCTCGGCGCCCAGCCGCCGGCCGGGCCGGAGACCCGCACCGAGCCGCGCATCGTGCGGGTGGAGCGGGCGCGGGCCGGCGTCGGATCCTGGTACGAGTTCTTCCCGCGCTCGGAGGGCGCGCTGCGCCGCCCCGACGGTTCCTGGCAGAGCGGCACCTTCCGCACCGCCGCCGAGCGCCTCGACGGGGTGGCCGCGATGGGCTTCGACGTGGTCTACCTGCCGCCGATCCACCCGATCGGCCATTCCTTCCGCAAGGGCCCCAACAACTCGCTGGTCGCCGGCCCGCACGATCCCGGCTCGCCGTGGGCGATCGGCTCGGCCGACGGCGGCCACGACGCCGTGCATCCCGACCTCGGCACGCTCGAGGACTTCCGTGCCTTCATCGCCAGGGCCGCCGAACTCGGCATCGAGATCGCCCTCGACCTCGCCCTGCAGGCCTCGCCGGACCACCCGTGGGTGGAAGCGCACCCGGAGTGGTTCACGACGCTGCCGGACGGCAGCATCGCGTTCGCCGAGAACCCGCCGAAGAAGTACCAGGACATCTACCCGATCAACTTCGACAACGACCCGGCCGGTATCCGCGCCGAGGTGCTGCGCATCGTGCGGCACTGGATCGCGCAGGGCGTGCGGATCTTCCGCGTCGACAACCCGCACACCAAACCGCTGGACTTCTGGGAGTGGCTGCTGGCCACCGTCAACGCCGAGCACCCGGATGTCGTCTTCCTGGCCGAGGCCTTCACCCGGCCCGCGCCGTTGAAGGCGCTCGCCCAGGTGGGCTTCCAGCAGTCGTACACCTACTTCACCTGGCGCAACACGAAGACAGAGCTGGAGGAGTTCCTCGGCGCCCTCGCCACAGAGACGGCCGACTACCTCCGCCCGAACCTGTGGGTGAACACCCCCGACATCCTCACCGAGTACCTGCAGTTCGGCGGGCCGGCGGCCTTCGCCATCCGCGCGTCGATCGCGGCGACGGCCGCCCCCAGCTGGGGCGTCTACTCCGGCTTCGAGCTGTTCGAGTCGGTCGCTCGGCCCGGCTCGGAGGAGGCCATCGACAACGAGAAGTACGAGTACAAGCCGCGCGACTTCGCCGGTGCGGCCGCCGCCGGCCGTTCCCTGGCTCTCTACCTCGGCATCCTGAACCGGATCCGGGCGGAGCACCCGGCGCTCGGCCAACTCCGCAACATCCGCTTCCACGCCAGCGAGGACGACGCCGTGCTCGTCTACAGCAAGCACCTGGCAGCCGCGCACAGCCCGAGCGGCACGGACGACACGGTCATCGTCGTCGCCAACCTCGACCCGCACTCGGTGCGCGAGACGACGGTGCATCTGGACCCCGAGCTGTTCGGGCTGCCGGCCGGTGCCGCGTTCCAGGTCGAGAACCTCGTCACCGGCGAGCTGTGGAACTGGGGCGAGCACAACTACGTTCGGTTGGACGCCTTCACCGAGCCGGTGCACATTCTGGCGGTGCGGGAACAACAGGTGCCTGCCACACAGATCCCTGCACCTCATCTCCCTGAACCTGATATCTCGGCCCAGTCGGATGCCGCCCCGCCGGCACCCACCGCGCGCCGGGCCCCACGGCAAGCGAGCCAGAACGGATCCTGACCATGAGCACGCGCGAGAACCTCCCCGGCCATGAACTCCCCGGCGCTGGTCTCCCCGGCATCGGCCTCCCCGCAATCCCGCAGGAGACACTGGAGCGCGTGGCATCCGGCAGCCACCCCGACCCGCACACCGTACTCGGCCAGCACCTCGTCGCCGACTCCCCGGGCGCGGGAGGGGTGGCCGACCCGGTCGCCGTCATCCGCGCGCTCCGCCCGCTCGCTGCTGAGGTGCAGGTGGTGCTCGACACGGACGCCCGGATCGAGCTGGCCCACATCGGGCACGGCATCTGGCAGGGCTTCAGCATCATCGGGCTGCGCGACTATGAGATCGAGGCCCGTTACCCCGACGGATCCGAATGGCGCGGCGACGACCCCTACCGCTACCAGCCGACGATCGGCGAGCTCGACCTGCACCTGATCGAGGAAGGCAGGCACGAGGAGCTGTGGCGGGTGCTCGGCGCGCACTACCGCGCGCATGCCGGGGCGACCGGGCAGACGCACGGCACCGCATTCACGGTCTGGGCACCGCACGCCCAGTCGGTGCGGGTGATCGGCGACTTCAACGGCTGGAACGGCGTCGGCCACGCGATGCGCCGACTCGGGTCCGCCGGGGTGTGGGAGCTGTTCGTGCCGGGCGTTGAGCCCGGCAGCGTGTACAAGTACGAGATCCTCACCGCGACCGGCGACTGGGTGCAGCGTGCAGACCCGATGGCCTCCTCCGCGGAACACCCGCCGCACACCGCCTCGGTGGTCGCCCGCAGCAGCCACGACTGGGGTGACGGTGACTGGATGGCCGCCCGGGCCGCCCGCAACCCGCACACCGGGCCACTGAGCGTGTACGAGCTGCACCTGGGCTCCTGGCGGCCGGGCCTCGGCTACCGGGAGGCGGCGGACCCCCTGATCGAGTACGTGCACGAGCTCGGCTACACCCACGTCGAGTTCCTGCCGCTGGCAGAACACCCCTTCGGCGGCTCCTGGGGCTACCAGGTCACCGGCTACTACGCCCCGACCAGCCGGTTCGGATCCCCCGACGACCTCCGCTACCTGATCGACCGGCTGCACCAGGCCGGCATCGGCGTGCTGATGGACTGGGTGCCCGGCCACTTCCCCAAGGACGAGTGGGCGCTGGCAAACTTCGACGGCCAGCCGCTGTACGAGCACCCCGACCCGCGCCGCGGCGAGCAGCGGGACTGGGGCACGCTGGTGTTCGACTTCGGCCAGCGCCAGGTGCGCAACTTCCTCGTCGCGAACGCCCTGTTCTGGCTGGAGGAGTTTCACGTCGACGGCCTGCGGGTGGATGCCGTGGCATCCATGCTCTACCTGGACTACTCACGCGGGCCCGGCGAGTGGGCACCGAACGTGCACGGCGGCAACGAGAACCTGGAGGCCATCGCGTTCCTCCAGGAGGTCACCGCCACCGCCTACAAGCGCAGCCCCGGCATCATGATGATCGCCGAGGAGTCGACAAGCTGGGGCGGGGTCACCGCGCCGACCGTCAGCGGCGGGCTCGGCTTCGGGCTGAAGTGGAACATGGGCTGGATGCACGACTCTCTGCAGTACATGCAGGTCGACCCGATGTACCGCTCGCACCACCACGGCGACATCACGTTCTCGTTCATGTACGCGTTCAGCGAGAATTTCCTGCTGCCGATCAGCCACGACGAGGTCGTGCACGGCAAGGGCTCGCTGCTCGGCAAGATGCCCGGCGACCACCGGCAGCAGCTGGCCAATGTGCGCGCCTATCTGAGCTTCATGTGGGCGCACCCCGGCAAGCAGCTGCTGTTCATGGGGCAGGAGTTCGCCCAGCCGTCCGAGTGGAGCGAGGAGCGCGGACTGGACTGGTGGGTGTTGGACCAGCCGAGCCACCGCGGCGTGTTCGAGCTGGTGGCGGCGCTCAACCGGGTCTACCGGGAGCACCCGGCGCTCTGGGCGCTCGACAACGACTCGGCCGGGTTCGAGTGGTTGGACGGCGGCGCGGCGGAGCAGAACGTCGTCTCGTTCCTGCGCCGGGACGGTGCAGGGCAGACCATCGCCTGCCTGGTGAACTTCGCCGGGGTGGAGCACCGCGACTACCGGGTCGGCCTGCCGCTGGCCGGGCGCTGGCGCGAGCTGCTCAACACGGATGCCACAGAGTACGGAGGTTCGGGCGCGGGCAACCTCGGCGGCGTCTCGGCCTCTGACGCCCCCTGGGCGGGGCGGCCGGCCTCGGCTAGCGTCACGCTGCCGGCGCTCGGCGCGATCTGGCTGCTGCACGAGGGCTAGCGCCCCTCCGACGGCGATGTTGGCTTCGGTCGCTGGCGCTCCCTCGAGCCAACGTGAATCCCTCAGCGGGTGCTGTTGGCTTCGGTCGCTGGCGCTCCCTCAAGCCAACGTGAATCCATCCGACGGTGCTATTGGCTTCAGTCGCTGGCGCTCCCTCAAGCCAACGTGAATCCCACAGCCGGTGCTGTTGGCTTCGGTCGCTGGCGCTCCCTCGAGCCAACGTGAATCCCACCGTCGGCCCAGCGGGGGCCGCCCCTCCCCACGTCGGCTGAGCGAGGAACGAGCGAAGCCCCGGAGCCAACAGGATCCGGGGCTTCGACGGCTGGTCGCTGGACCGGGCTAGTAGAGCAGCATTGCCAGGCGCTGGCGGGCCGCGATGACGAGCGGGTCGGTCGTTCCGACGACCTCGAACAGCTCGAGCATGCGCTCGCGAACGCGGTTCTTGCCGTCGGCGTCCAGGCTCGGGAACAGCGTCAGCAGCCGGTCGAAGGCGTCGGCCACGTGACCGCCGGAAAGGTCGAGGTCGGCCACATCCAGCTGGGCGTCCAGGTCGTTCGGCCCGGCGCCGGCTGCGGTGCGGATTTGCTGCACGGTCTTCCCCGCCAGCCGGTGCAGCAGGCTGACCTGGGCGAGCCCGGCAACAGCCAGCTCGTCGCGCGGGTCCTGTGCGATAGCCGTCTTGTATGCGGCGATGGCTGCCGGGTAGTCGCCGCGCTCAATGGCCTCGTAGGCCTCGGCGTGCAGCGGCGGCAGCGGCTCCTCGGCGGGCGCGGCCGGTGCTTCACCCTCCGCGTCGGCCTCTGCGGCATCCGCGTCGGCGGCGACGGCGCTGCCGGTGACACCGTTCTGGCCTGCCAGGGCGAGCAGCTGCTCGACGATGTCCAGCAGCTGGGCCTCCGGGATGGATCCGGCGAACAACGGCACCGGCTGCCCGGCGATCACGGCGGCGACGGTTGGCACCGACTGGGCCTGGAACGCCTGGGCCAGCTGCGGGTTCTGCTCGACGGCGACGCGCACCAGCACCAGCCGGCCGCGCAGGCCGGCCACGACGCGTCGCAGCACCTCGCTGAGCGCGGTGCTCTGCTCAGCCCAGTCTGCGTAGAGGTCCACCAGCACGGGAACGTGCTGCGAGAGCTCGAGCACCTCGCCGAAGTTGGCGTCTCCCGCCTCCAACACGAGGCTCGGAATCTGCACTGGCGCGCCCGTTCCGGGCGCTCCGGCAGCCTGCTGGCCCGGGGCCTGTGTTGGGGTATTCGCCCTCTGCACGAGCGAGCTCAGGTCGACTGCTCCGCGGAGACTGGCTGCTGAGGGGGGAACGTTGGTCACGGGATCTCCGATGCGGCGATGAGGCTGTGGGCGAAGCCGAGAAGACGGATCTTCTCGTCAGAGCCCTGGGCGGGTACGTAGAACAACAACTGGTCACTGCGGGTCGAGGTGACGCCCTTGGTCGTCTTCTCGACACCGGAGAGCGACTTGGACGCGCTGGCCTTGAACTCGACCGTCCCGTTGTCGTTCGGGGTGGCGCTCTCCATTTGGTACATGTTGACGGCGACGATCGCTCCGGAGTCGATGGTGCCCAGCGCGACGGTCGGGCCGGGGCCCGGCTCGTTCGACACGGTCAGGTCGGTCGTCGTCGGGAGGTCGGCGCGGCGCTTCTCGGTCGCCGCGACGCCCACCTGGGGCACGAAGCTGTCGTGCTCGATATCGAAGAGCGAGTAGTACTCGCTCGCGGTGTCCTTCAGAATGACATCGCCGTAAGCGGCAGCCAGGTCCTCGGGCTTCATGACCAGGAACTTCGTGTCCGGCGCGACCGGCGGGGCGCCGATGCTGGCCGGGGCGACCTCCGGGAAGGTGGCGTCGGCAGCCAAGGTGATCGCGTACTCGACCTGGTAGTTCTCCCGCGGGCTGTTCTGGGTGAGCACCAGCGTCATCGGGGCGATCGTCGGGTCTTCCTCGTTCAGGATGACGGTCACCGCTGTGCGCGGCCAGCTCGCGTTCTGCTGCGGCAGGATGATCTCCAGCGGCGAGGCCGGGATCGGGGCGAGCACCGGCTGCTCGGGGAAGCTGGCCCGGATCTGGTAGTCCTTCTGGCGTTCGAGAAGCGCGGGCCCGGTGAAGCGTGACGGCAGCAGTTCGGCGTTCATCGAGGTGTCTGCCTCGTTGGCGACGACGGCGATCTTGCGCACGATGCGCTCAAGCTGCGGCACCGTGACGGCGGGCGGCGGCAGCTCGTCGAACTGCTCCGGCGGAGCCGTGGCATCCGCTGTCGGCGTTGGGGACGAGCTCGCCGGGGCCGAAAGATCGGGCCAGAACGAGGCAGAGCAGCCGGACAGCGCGAGACCAGAGACCAGCAGCACCGGCACGACGGCGATGCGCGAGGAGCGCCCGATCGACTTGCGCTGGGCGCCGTTGATCTGGTTGGCCTTGATCATCTTGGGCTTGGGCGCCTTCGGCAGCTTCGGCATCCTCGGTCCCTTCGGCAGGTTGCGGCGTGGCCCGCGCGAGCGGCGCAGGTGCAGCAGCGCGAGCAGGTAGAGCACCAGCCCGACCAGCAGCAGGATGCCGCCGCCGGCGATCAGCGGTCCGGCCCACGGCGTCGAGTTGTCCAGCGGCCACGAGATTCGGATGTTCTTCGGTGCCGGGGCGGTGCCGTCGGTGGCGACGAGGATCGAGATGCCCTCCGGCACGTTGACGGTGGCGGAGAGCGAGTTGTCGCCCGTCCACTCGTCCAGCCAGAGGTCGGAACCGCGCGGGTTCGGGTTGGGGGCGGCGGCTGGGAGCCCGCTGGAGTCCATGCTCGGCAGGCGGGTCTGGTCCATCGGGTTGACCGTCTGGCCGCGCACCTCGGCGGTGCTGAGTTCCTTGGTGTCCTCGTCGTAGGTCACCCGGGTGAAGTCGATGTCGCCGAGCCAGGCCTCAATGTCGGCCGTGCGGCCGTACGACATGAAGGTGTTGCCGGAGCCGCGGAGCGATATCGTCTGGGCTCCCTCGTGGGCGAGCAGGGCATCGCCGTCGATCACGGTGAATGGGCCGTTGCCCTCAACCGTGGTGCTGACCGACACACTCGCCGGTTCGAGGAACACTGTGCGCTGAGCAATTCCCAGCGCGATCATGCAGGCGGCGGCGACAAACGCCACAATCGCAAGAACAAAACGCACGTACTCTCCTTTTCTGTTGCCTGAAACCACGACCGCACAGGCGCGGGGGCGCCGTGCAACGGTGAGGATCCGCCGTTCACAGGTCGAAATGGCAACAGCCAAAGACATTTGAGACTATCGGAACTAGCTGAAAGTCACCCTAACCAGCCATCCGACAGTGCTGTGTGGGCGTCGGCACCTGTCAAAAAATGTCGCTAAAATCAGGGAGGCTCGCAGCGTGTTCCTCTGCGCTGCTCTGACCCACTTATAAGGAGAGCGATCGTGGCAAGCGACGAGACCGAGTTCACCCAGGTATTCCGGGGCTACGACAAGGACGAGGTCGACAAGGCCCTTCAGGGCATGCGCCGTGACCTCATCAAGTCGAACGCGCATGGTGTGGATGCCGCCAAGGAGATCAAGCGCCTCGGCGTGCGCATCGACGAGCTCACCGCCGAGCTCGAAGAAGTGGGCAGCCCGACCTTCTCCGGGCTCGGTACCAAGCTCGAGAACACACTGCGCGTCGCCGAGGAGCAGTCCACCCGACTGATCGCCCAGGCCGACATCGACGCCGAGAAGCTGCGCAGCTCCGCCGCCGGTGAGGTCGAGAAGCTGCGCACCGAAGCCGCATCGCTGGCCGAGCGCACCGTGAGCGACGCCAGGGCCAAGGCAGCACGCCTGCTCGAGGCCGCACGCCTCGAGGCCGACGACATCGTCGCCCGCGTGCGCGACGAGCAGGAGCACATCACCCAGGAGGCGCTGCGGGATGCCGCCGCCATCCGTGGAGCGGTGGCCACCGAGGCCGCTGAACTCCGAGCCACCGCCAAGCGCGAGACCGCCGCCATCCGCGCCGAGGCAGAACGCGAAGCCGCCGAGGTCGTCGTCGTCGCCAACCGCGAGGCCTCAGAGGCCCGCTCGGCCGCCGCCGGTCTGGCGCAGGAGACGGAGCAGACCCGTTCGGAGGTCGCCCTCGAACTCGACCAGGCCCGCGCCGACCTCGCCCGCGAGACCGAGCAGGCCCGCCTCGACTTGGAGCGCGACAACGAGCAGGCCCGCCTCGACCTGGAGCGCGAGACCACCGACTCCCGCCAGGCCCTCGCCGCCGAGATCGCCGAGGCACGCGCCGAACTGGTGATCGAGCTGGAGCAGGCCCGCACCGACATGGGGCGTGAGATCGAGCAGAGCCGCGCAGAGATCGCCGAGGCCCGTGAGCAGGAGAAGACCGACCTCGCCCGCGAGATCGAGACCGCCAGGCTGAAGCTCAGCCACGAGCTGGAGCGTTCCAGGAGCCGCCACGACGGCGACACCGAGCAGGCCCGGGCAGACCTGGCTCTTGAGCAGGACCAGGCGCGCGCCGACTTCGCTGCGGATGCCGAGCAGGCCCGCATCGACTTGGAGAACCAGCTGGCCGCCAGCCGCAAGAAGACCGGTCACGAGGTGCAGAAGATGCGCCGCGAGATCGAGCAGGCCCGCATCGACCTTGACGTCGAGCTGAAGGCCCGCCGCGACGAGGCGGAGCAGGAGCACCTGCAGCGCCACCAGGAGGCCGTCGCCCAGACGCAGAAGTTCCTGGATGACGCGAACGCCCAGCTGGCCGAGGCAATCAGCCGGGCCGCCGAGAACCGCGCAGAGGCCGACCGCCTGAGCGCAGGCGCCCGCGACGAGGCCCGTGCCATCATCGAGGACGCCGAGGAATCGGGCGCCCGCACCCTCAGCAACGCCGAGGCCACCGCTGCGCAGCGGCTCGCCGAGACCACGGAGCGCACCAAGGCGCTCGTGGCGGACGCGGAGGATCGCCTGTCGCAGATTAGGATTGAGCGCGACGCCGTCGCCGGATACTTCGAAAGCCTGCGCGGCGTTCTGAAGCAAGCAGAGCAGGTGGCGTCAGACACGGAGTAACCTCCGTCCGGCCGCCGCCGATGGGGGTGCGCGATGGCGGGACAGTTGAAGATTCAGAATGCCTTCCGGCTCGGTCTGGTGGCCACGCTCGGCGTCGGCCTCGGCATCCTGATCCTCACCTCGATCGCCTCGCTGTCCACGATCCTCACCTACATCGGCGCTGCGCTGTTCCTCTCGCTCGGCCTCGACCCTGCGATCGCGTTCCTGGAACGGCACCGCTTTCCCCGGTGGGCGGCGATCCTCACCGTGCTGGGCGCCGTGGTGGCGGCGCTCACCGGTGTGGTCTTCGCCGTCATCCCGATCATCAGCCAGCAGATCGACCAGCTGATCCGGTTCGTCCCCGAGCTCACCCGCCGCTTCGTCTCCGGCGAGGTGGTGACGGCCCTGAAAGACACCTTCCCCAACCTGCAGGTCGAGGAGATCGTCGCGGCTGTCACCAAGGCCATCAACGACTTCGTCACCAATCCCGACCAGCTCGCCGGCGTGTTCGGTGGCGTGCTGCAGTTCGCCGCCGTGCTGGCCTCTGGCCTGTTCGGCTTCGCGATCGTGCTGATCCTGACGCTCTACTTCGCCGGCAGCCTGCCGTCGATGAAGCGCGGGCTCTACCAGCTGGTCCCGGCGAGCAAGCGGGAGCGCTTCACCGACCTCAGCGAGCAAATCACGCAATCCGTGGGCCGCTACGTCGTCGGGCAGGTGACCCTCGCGCTCGTCAACGGCGCGCTGAGCTTCATCTTCCTCAGCATCATCCAGGCGCCGTTCCCCGCCGTCCTGGCCCTGCTTGCGTTCACGTTCTCACTGGTGCCGCTGGTCGGAACGATCACCGGCTCCGTGATCATCGTGCTGGTCTGCCTGATCCCCGGGCTCGGCTCGCCGCTCACGGCGCTCGTCGCGGCGATCTACTACATCGTCTACATGCAGGTCGAGGCATACGTGCTGAGCCCGCGCATCATGAACAAGGCAGTCGCGGTGCCGGCATCCGTCGTCGTCATCGCCGCCCTGGCCGGCGGCAGCCTGCTCGGTCTGCTCGGCGCGCTCATCGCGATCCCCACCGCGGCCGCCATCCTGCTCATCATCAAGCAGGTCGTCATCCCCCGGCAGAACACGCTCTAGGCTGGCCGAACGGTCTCGTGGCACCCGAAAAGTCTCGCGGCACTCGATTTATCGCGGGCCGCGAGACTTTTCGCGGGCCGCGAGACTTTTCGCGGGCCGCGAGGCGCGAGGCGCCGCGGCCTAACTGCCAGTGGTGGTGGCCGTTGGGTTGTGCACGGTACCGGGCCAGACCTCCGACAGCGGTGACGCGGCCGGGTTGACGGCGTCGACGATCTCGGCGAGCACCCGTGCGGTCTGCTTCTCCCCCACCCAGAGGTGCTTGCCGCCCTCGACGTTGATCAGCCGGGCGTCCGGCGCCACGGCGAAGCGCTCTGCGGCCTCTGCCGGCCGCAGGTAGTCGTCGAACTCGGGGATCAGCGCGATCAGGGGCGTACCGGAGCCCGCCCAGGCGCCCAGCTCCGCGCTGCTCGCGCGGTGCAGCGGCGGCGAGAGCAGGATCGCGCCCGAGATCGGGTGCTCCAGCCCGTACTTGATGGCGAGCTCGGTGCCGAACGACCAGCCGAGCAGCCACGGGTTCGGCAGGCCGCGCTCGGCGACGAACGCCATGGCGGCGGCGACATCCGCCTGCTCGCCGATGCCCTCGCCGAAGCTGCCGTCGCTGGTGCCGCGCGGCGAGCTGGTGCCTCGCGTGTTGAACCGCAGCACGGCGAGGTCGGCCAGGGCGGGCAACCGGGCGGCCGCCTTGCGCAGGATGTGGGAGTCCATGAAGCCGCCAGCCGTTGGCAGCGGATGCAGCGTGACCAGCGTCGCAACGGGCGGGCGGCCGACGGGCAGCGCCAGCTCGCCGACGAGCGTCAGGCCGTCGCCGGTGTGCAGCTCGATCTCCTCGCGGAGCGCTGGAAGCTCGATGCCGCCGCGGATCGGCGTGCCGGGGGCAACGCCGGCGTTCACCGCGTCGCTGTGCGCGCTGTCGGTCTTGATCTGGTCGCTGTGCGTCATTTGAGCCTCCAACAGTGGCTGTGCCAGTGCCGGCGGTCTGCCAGCGAAGCGTCGTCGCCCATCAGGCCGTCGGCACGCCAGGCGACGACGTGGGCGACGCCGGGTGTGATCTCGAGCCGGCATCCGGGGCAGAGGTAGACCTTGCCTGCGGCCGAGCCGCCGACCGGCTGCACCCACCACTCGCCGTCGCGCTTCTGCTCTGTGCGCTTCCAGCCGGCCAGCATCCGGCCGAGGCCGTTCTGCTCATCGTCCGGGCGCCCGGCTGAACTGCGTGAGGGGCGGTTGTTGCGGGGCATGCACCCATTCTAGGCAGCGTGCCGGCCCGGCTCAGTACCAGCCGGACTCCTCCGAATGGGCCCATGCGCCGCACGGCGAGTCGTAGCGGCCGCTGATGTAGCCGAGGCCCCACTCAATTTGCGTGCCGGCGTTGGTCTCCCAGTCGGAGCCGGCAGAGCTCATCTTGGAGCCGGGCAGCGACTGCGGGATGCCGTAGGCACCGCTGGACGCGTTGTAGGCGTTGACCCGCCATCCGGACTCTCGGCTCCACAGGGCCACCAGGCAGTCGAACTCGTTGGAGCCCCAGCCGCGGGCGGCGACGGCGGTCTGGGCGTAGGCCTGCGCCGATCCGGGGTCCGGGCTGATGGCTGGCGGGGCCCAACCGGAACTCGCCGTCTCGACGACGACGGGCTTCGGGGGCGGCGGCGCCTCGGCCGAGAAGCTGTCGTGCACGATGGTGTTCGTGTAGGAGCCGGCCACGGCGACGGCCTGGGCCGGCTGCCCGCCGAAGCGGTCGCCGACCTGGAAGTACGGGGAGGCGACGGCGCCGGAGTACGGGTCGACGACGTTCACCAGGATGAACGCCACGGCGGCCGTGAACGCGAAGGTGAAGAGGGCGACGCGCCCGCGCGAACGGGGTCTGCGATACGGAACCCTGACCGCGATGCTCTGTTGGACGGGTTCGATGGTGCCGGTGTGTCTACCCACGATCCCCCGATGCTAGCGGAGAACGTCGGCCGGAGTCCATCAACGAACGGCCAACATCACGTCGACGACGGCGTCGAGCACCACGTCGACCTGCACCTCGCGGTAGCCGCCGCGCTGCGGGCGGAACACGACGGTGCGCACGTCGTCGACGGTGACGGGCGTGCCCTTCTCGAAGTAGGAGGCGAGGCGAGTCGTGAACCGGTCGACGTCGTCGACGTTGTACCCGACGGTCAGGAAGCTGACCCGCTGGAACCGGTGCTTGGCCGGGCGGGCGATCCGGTTCAGGATCTCCTGCGCGCTGCTGCGCGCCTCCTGGAACCAGGCGGCGTCGCCCATCGCCTGGGCGGCCTGCTCGCGCTCACGGGCGGCGAAGGCATCCTCGAGGCGTTCGAGCGCGGCATCAACGTGGGCCGTCGAATACCCGTTCTTCGCCATGGCGAAGGCCGTGCGGCGGATGCCGTCGGCGCTCAGCGTGGTGCCGGCCGGTGCCGTGCCGTCGTAGACGGCTCGGGCAACCTGCAGGAACTCCTCGACCTGCTCGATCTTGTAGCCAAGTTTCGGGCGACGTGCCCGGGGAAAGGTCGTACTCACCGAACTTTTCTCCTTTGTGTTGATCAGGTTCGTGGGTGTGATCGGGTTCGCCGTCATCACACGAAAATCAGGTAGAGCACGAAGGCGACAGCCGCCGACGGCAGGATTGAGTCAAGCCGGTCGAGAAAGCCGCCGTGGCCGGGCAGCCAGGAGCTCATGTCTTTGATGCCGAGGTCGCGCTTGATCAGCGACTCGGCGAGATCGCCGAGCGTCGCGCTCAGCAGCATGCAGACACCGAAGATTAAGCCGAACCACCAGGGCTGGTCGAGCATGAACAGCGCGAGCAGCACACCGGCGATGATCGTCGCCACGGCGCCGCCGGCGAAGCCCTCCCAGGTCTTCTTGGGGCTGATGACGGGCGCCATCGGGTGCTTGCCGAACATCAGCCCGCTGGCGTAGGCGCCGGTGTCGGCCGCGATCACGACGATCAGGAACGCGAGCGTCCACCATTCGCCGCCGTCCTGGCCGACGAGCACGACGGCGAAGCTGGCCAGGAACGTGACGTAGATCTGCACGAAGACGGAGGCGCCGAGATCCGGCAGCAGGGCTCCCCGCGGGGTGCGCCGCGCCGGAACGGCCTGCTCGACGAGGCGCCAGAGCACGACGAAGAACGTGCCGAGCAGGATGGACACCCACTGGCCGGCCGCTCCCCCGTAGAACGCCGCAGGCACGACTGCCATGGCCGCGATGACGGTGGGAATGCGCGGAACGTGCCGCCCGCCCGCCCGCAGCGCCGAGGCGAACTCGTAGCTGGCAAAGAGCACGAGCACGATCGCGAAGATCATGAAGATCTCTTTGATCACAATCAGGCTGAACAGGGTGACCGCACCGAGCGCAAGCCCGATCAGGATCGCCAGGATCAGGTTGCGCCCGGTGCGGGCCTTGATTCGCTCATTGGTGGCGTCCAGATGCGCCCTGGCCCCGTCGAGACCGCGCTCGATGTCGGCCTTGGTGGCTTGCGCCTGCGCGCGCAGTTCGGATTTCTTGGCCCTCACCTGCGCACGCAACTCGGCTTTCGCCCCTCGACCCTTGGGTTCGCCAGGAGGCGTGCGGTCGGCATCCGGAACACTCTGCATGGGAAGTCCTAGACCTCGAGCAGTTCGGCTTCCTTGCGCTTCAGAGCGTCGTCGATGGCGTCGACGTGCGTCTTCGTCACCGCTTCGAGCTCCTTCTCGCCGCGGGCAACCTCGTCGTCGCCGACCTCGCTCTTCAGCGCGTCCAGCTCATCCTTGGCCTTGCGGCGGATGTTGCGCACGGCAACCTTGGCGTCCTCGGCCTTGGTGCGCACGATCTTGACGAACTCCTTGCGGCGTTCCTCGGTCAGCTCGGGCAGGGTCACCCGGATGATGTTGCCATCGTTGGTGGGGTTGGCGCCGAGGTTCGGTGCGCTGCGCAGAGCCGCCTCGATGTCGCGCATCGCGCTCTTGTCGTAGGGGGTCACAACGAGCGTGCGCGCCTCGGGGTTCGCCAGCGAGGCCAGCTGTGCAAGCGGGGTGGGCGTGCCGTAGTAGTCGACCATGATCTTCGCGAACAGCTGAGGGTTGGCACGGCCGGTACGGATGCCGGCGAAGTCTTCCTTCGCGACCTCAACGGCTTTGCTCATACGGGTGGTGGCATCGGACAGGGCATCCGCGATCACGGTGACTCCTTCAGGTAATGGTGGTTCAAGCTTAGTTGTTGTCAGTTGCTGACGATGGTGCCGAGATCGGAGCCGAGGATGGCTGCCGTCACATTGCCCTCAGGGGCCATGCCGAAGACCTGCATTGGCATGCCGTTGTCCATGCACAGGCTGAACGCCGTCGAGTCGACGACCTTGAGGCCGCTCTGCAGAGCCTCCTGGTACGTGATGTGCTCGATCTTGTGCGCGTCGGGGTTGGTGCGGGGGTCGTCGGAGTAGACGCCGTCGACGCCGTTCTTGGCGACGAGCACGACATCGGCGTAGATCTCGAGGGCGCGCTGGGCGGCAACCGTGTCGGTGGAAAAGTAGGGCAGGCCTGCGCCGGCGCCGAAGATGACGACACGGCCCTTCTCCAGGTGGCGCTCCGCGCGGCGCGGGATGTACTGCTCGGCGACCTGAGTCATCGAGATGGCGGACTGCACGCGGGTCTCCGCGCCGGCCTGCTCAAGGAAGTCCTGCAGGGCGAGGGCGTTCATGACGGTGCCCAGCATGCCCATGTAGTCGGCCCGGCCGCGGTCCATGCCGCGCTGGGAGAGCTCGGCGCCGCGGAAGAAGTTGCCGCCACCGACGACGATCGCGACCTCAACGGTCTTCGCTGCCTCGGCGATCTCGCGGGCGAGCCCGCTCACCACATCGGGGTTCACGCCGAGTGAGCCGCCACCGAATGCCTCGCCCGAGAGCTTGAGGAGAACCCTGCGCTTCTTTTCCGTCGTAGTCATGCGAGTGGATCCTTCCGAGTGGGATTACTGAAAACTTAGTGTGTTGCGCGGTGCTTTGCGCAGTGCGTCACACAGCACTTTGCGCTGTGTCGTGCATCGGGCGCGGTCGGTCCAGGCCAGACCTGCGCCCCTGAACCGATCGGTTCAGGCACAGAAAAGGAGTCCGGATCACGTAGGTGATCCGGACTCCTTCATGGCGTATTAGGCGCCGGCCTTGAAGCGGGCGAAGCCCGTCACGTTCAGACCGGAGTCTTCGAGAACCTTCTTGACCTGGATCTTGCTGTCGCGAGCGTAGTCCTGCTCGAGCAGCGCAACCTGCTTGAAGAACGAGGTGAGGCGTCCTTCAACGATCTTGGGAAGCGCGGCATCCGGCTTTCCCTCGTTGCGGCTGATCTCGGTGACGATCTCGCGCTCCTTCTCGACGATGTCGGCCGGAACCTCATCGCGAGTCAGGTACTGCGGGTCGAACATCGCGATGTGCTGAGCGATCGCACGAGCGGTCTCGGCGTCGTCACCGCTGTAGGAGACGACAACACCGATCTGCGGCGGCAGGTCCTTGGAGGTGCGGTGCAGGTACACGGCAACGGCGTCACCGGTGAGGGCGGCGACGCGGCGCAGCTCCACCTTCTCGCCGAGCGTAGCGGCCTGCGAGTCGATCAGGTCGGCAACGGTGCCGCCGTCGACGGGGGCCGCGAGGCCCTCCTCGACGGTGCTGGCGCCGGCGGCTGCAACAGCCTCGAGCACCTTCTCGGACAGCGCGATGAACTTGTCGTTCTTGGCGACGAAGTCGGTCTCGCAGGCGAGCTCGATCATCGTGACGGCGCCGGCGCTCTCCTTGACGGCAACGAGGCCCTCGCTGGTGGAGCGGTCGGCACGCTTCGCGTTGCCCTTTGCACCCTTGAGACGCAGGATCTCGGTCGCCTTCGCGACGTCGCCCTCAGCCTCGACCAGAGCGTTCTTGGTGTCGGTCATGCCGGTACCAAGCTGCTCGCGCAGAGCCTTCAGGTCGGCAATGTTGAAGTTAGCCATACGTTCGGTCCTTACTTGGTCTCGGCGGCTGCGTCTTCCGCAGCAACCTCAGCGACGACAGCGGCAACTTCGCCCTCGACGAAGTCGGCCTCGACGGCGGCAAGCGCGACGTCGGCAACCTTCTCGGTCTCGGCGGAGGACTGCGCGGGGGCAACCTCATCGGCAGCAGCCTCGGAAGCCTGGAGAAGCTCGGCTTCCCAAGCGGCGAGAGGCTCAACCTCTGCACCCTCTTCGGGCTTCTGGTGGCGCTGGATCAGGCCCTCGGCGGCTGCGTCGGCGATGATGCGCGTGAGCAGGCCAACCGAGCGGATGGCGTCGTCGTTGCCCGGGATCGGGTACTGGACTTCGTCCGGGTCGCAGTTGGTGTCGAGGATGCCGATGACGGGGATGCCAAGCTTGCGCGCCTCGTCAATGGCGAGGTGCTCCTTCTTGGTGTCGACAACCCACAGAGCCGAAGGCGTCTTGGTGAGGTTGCGGATTCCGCCGAGCGACTTGTGAAGCTTGTCGAGCTCGCGCTTCTTGATCAGGAGTTCCTTCTTGGTGAAACCCTTGGTGGTGTCGTCGAAGTCGAGCTCCTCGAGCTCCTTCATACGAGCGAGGCGCTTGCTGACCGTCTGGAAGTTGGTGAGCAGACCGCCGAGCCAACGCTGGTTGACGTACGGCTGGCCGACGCGCTGAGCCTGCTCGGCGATGGAGCCCTGAGCCTGCTTCTTGGTGCCGACGAAGAGGATGGTGCCACCGTGGGCAACCGTCTCCTTGACGTAGTCGTAGGTGCGGTCGATGTAGGTCAGCGACTGCTGGAGGTCGATGATGTGGCTGCCCGAGCGCTCCGTCAGGATGAAGCGCTTCATCTTCGGGTTCCAACGGCGGGTCTGGTGCCCGAAGTGCACGCCGCTGTCGAGCAGCTGGCGAATGGTAACGACGGCCATGGTGGCGGTCTCCTTGTTCTCGGTTTCCGTGGCGACCGGTCGGCCACCACGCCTGGTGCCCAGCACACGACCGACCCGCTTCTCACGAAGTAAGGACCGAAGGGAAGTGTTGCCTGAAGGGCACGCGTAGTCAGTGCACAGCACTGCTCGGGAAAGTCTAACAGCATCGTTGCCTCCCCTGCACACCCGCGCTCCCCCGCCCCGTTGTGCACAGATCCCGGCGCCAGGCCCGCGGTCGGCGTCAGCCGCGGCAGGCTGGAACCATGTCGATCCGGGGAATCCGAGCACTGCCGCAGCCGCCATTCCTGGCATGCCTGCTTGTGCTGCAGCTACTGGCCGTGCTCGCGCTCGGCACGACCCATTCACCCGCCGCCGTGCAGCGACTGGGCCACTGGCAGTGGCCGGTCGCGGAGCCCCGCGTCGTGCTGCGCGGCTTCGTGGCCCCGCCGACGCGCTACTCCGCCGGTCATCGCGGTATCGACCTCGAGGCGAGGGCAGGCACGACCGTCGTCGCGCCGGCCGACGGCATCGTGGCGTTCTCTGGCCGCGTGGTGGACCGCCCCGTGCTCTCGATCCGGCATGACGGCGACCTGGTCAGCTCCTTTGAGCCGCTGGAGAGCGCCCTGGTGGCCGGTGACACGGTCGTGCGCGGCGAGGAGCTCGGCGTGGTCGCGGCCGGCGGGCACTGCGACGGTCGCTGCCTGCACTTCGGGGTGCGGCTGGGCGGCGAGTATGTGTCGCCGATGCTGCTGCTCGGCGGCATCCCGCGCGCCGTGCTGCTGCCGCTCGGCTGAGTGAGCTCGGCTGATGAGCGTGGCTGATTGCATTGGGCCGCGGGGTCAGGCGCGCGGGTGTGCCGTCCGGTAGCTCTCGCGCAGCCGCTCGGTCGAGACGTGTGTGTAGATCTGGGTGGTGCCGAGGCTGGCGTGCCCGAGCAACTCCTGCACGGCACGCAGGTCGGCGCCGCCGTCCAGCAGGTGGGTCGCGGCGGTGTGCCGGAGGGCGTGCGGCCCGGCGGGGCCGGAGCCGGGCAGTTCGGAGAGCAGCCGGGCCACGAGCGTGTGCACGGCCCTGGTGCCGAGACGCCCGCCGCGTGCACCGAGGAACAGCGCCTTGGGCGCCGGGGCGTCTCCGTCCGGCAGCAGCGCGGGGCGGCCGCGGCGCAGGTACTCGACGAGGGCCGACAGCGCGGGCACCCCGAACGGCACCACGCGCTCCTTGTTGCCCTTGCCGAGGGCCAGCACCGTGAGCCGCTCCAGGTCCAGGGCGTCCACGTCGAGGGCAACCAGCTCAGAGACGCGCAGCGCCGAGGCGTAGAGCAGTTCGATCAGCGCCAGATCGCGCAAAGCCACCGGCTCGCCCGCCGCCGCCCGCCCGGCGAGCCCACCCAGCATGTCGCTCATCTGCGTCTGCGCGACCACCCGCGGCAGGGCACGGCCGGGTTTCGGCGCGCGCAGCCGCAGACCCAGATCGTGCTCGACCCGGCCGGTGCGCGCGAGCCAGGCGGTGAAGCCGCGTGCGGAGGCGGCGCGGCGGGCCAGACTCGCCTTGGCCAGTCCCGCCTCTGTGCCAACCCAGAGCCAGTCGCGCAACAGCGCCAGGTCGATGTCGGCCAGCCCCGCCGCTGCCCGTTCCTCGGCGAAGCTCGCCAGGGAGCGCAGGTCTTGCCGGTAGGCGCGCTCGGTGTTGGGCGAGAAGCCCCGCTCCACCCGCAGGTACAGCGCGAACTCCTCGATTGCCCGGTCGAAGGGAGCACTCACGGCGCGGTGTCTGCTTTCCGGGAGAACAGCTCGAGGCGTGCCGGCGCGTCGAGGCCTTCCAGCTTGGACAGGAATCCGTCGCCGAAATGGGTCACGACGGGCGCCTCCACCAGCGGCACGACGGAGTGAACGACCTGGTCCGCGTAAACGTGAACCAGGTTCATCGATTGGCCGCCGTCCACACCGCGCAGCTGCCGGTCGGGGGCCGCGACATCCATCGAATAGCAGGTGGCCGCGGCGACAGAGACGGGGATGCCGGCGAACAGGCTGCTGCTGGAGTAGTGCAGGTGCCCGGCCAGGATGGCGCGGATGTCGCTGCCGGCGATCACGTCGGCGAGCGCCCGCTGGTCCTGCAGTTCGAGCACGGTCATCGCCGCCAGCGGGGTGGGGATCGGCGGGTGGTGCAGTGCGAGGATACTGCCGTGCGGCGCCGGCGTCGCCAGCACCTCGCGCAGCCAGTCCAGCTGCCCCGGCGTGATCTCGCCATGGTGGTAGCCGGGCACCGTGCTGTCCAGGGTGATGATGCGCAGCCCTCCGACGTGCTCCACCCGGTCGACCGGGGCCTCCATCGCGCCGGGCTCCACGGCGCCCGCCGGATCGGCGGCGCCGAGGAGCTCGCGGCGGAACACCGCGCGCTCGTCGTGGTTGCCCATCACCCAGACCAGTGTGGCGCCGAGCTCCTCGGCGACGGGTTCGACGAGGGCTCGTACCCTCCTGTACGCGCCCTCCTCGGCGATGTCGGCGATGTCGCCGGTGATCACGATCGCGTCCAGCGCCACCCCCATATCGCGGAGCCTGCGCATCGCGGCCGCGGCCGTGCGGTCAGTGTCGACCGTGCCGTAGAGCGGCCGGGCCAGCCCCGCCGCGTCGTCACCGAGGAAGTGGGTGTCGCTGAGGTGCGCGATCACGTACCGGGCGGGCGGGTACTGTCCCATCTGGATGCCGGTCATGCTCGCTCCTGCTCGTGTGATTGCTGGCTCGTGAATGCTGCAACGCAACCACCTTACGGCGCAGCCCAGACACGGCCGGGCGCACACACGGGATAGCTCAGCCGGGGTGCATTCAGGCCCGGCGTCCCCAGCCCCGGCGTGCTCAGCCCCGGCGTGCTCAGTCCCGGCGTGCTCAGACCCGGCGCAGCCAGCCGCGCTCGTCTTCGCGCGCCAGGCCATCGACAGCCAGCACGCCCAGCACAGCGATCACCGCGTTCGGCGACATTCCGGTGCGCACGGCCACATCGTTCACGTCGCGCGCGCTCCGCGTGCTGAGCGCGTCGAGCACGCGCACCTGCTCCGGGCTCGCCTCCCCGCCGCCCAGCCGGAGCCCCGGCGCCGTGGCGGCGCCGCCCGGTTCAAGCAGCTCGGCCATCTCGGCCGCGTTCGTGACGCAGCGGGCGTCGTAGTCCCGCAGCAGCCGGTGGCAGCCGGCCGAGGCCGGGCTCGTCACCGGTCCGGGCACCGCTCCGAGTGGGCGCCCTGCCGCCGCCGCGTGCCCCGCCGTGTTCAGCGAGCCGGAGCGGTGCCCGGCCTCCAGCACGACGGTGGCCTGGCTGGCGGTCGCGATCAGGCGATTGCGCTGCAGAAACCGCCAGCGCGTGGGAGCAGCGCCGCACGGCAGCTCGGAGAGCACCGCCCCGGTATCGACGATGCTGCCGAGCAGCGCGTCGTGCCCGCTCGGGTAGAAGCGGTCCAGTCCGCCGGCCAGGAAGGCGACGGTGACGCCGTTGCTGGCCAGTGCCGCCCGGTGCGCCATCCCGTCGATCCCGTACGCCGCACCGGAGACAATCGCGAAGCCGCGGTCGACGAGCCCGGCCGACGCCTCCATCGCCACGTGTTCGCCGTAGCCGGTGGCGGCGCGGGCACCCACCAGAGCCACGGAACGCCCCATCGCCGGCATCGACTCCGGCTGCCCCCGCCACCACAGCGCCAGCGGCGCGTGCACGCCCAGGTCATCGACTCCGCCCGGCCACTCGTCGTCGCCCGGAACGACCAGCCGACAGCCAATGCGGGCGGCGCTCTGCAGCGCTCGCACGGCGGCGGCCGAGTTGACCCGCGGGCGCCACCGCGCCAGGGCGTCGTGCATCTCACGGCCAAGTGCCGCGCGGCCGGCGCGGGCCGCAGGGTCCACCTCCGCGATGATGCGTTCGACCGGCCAGTGCCCGATCACGGCCGCCAGTGCTCTGCGCGCCCCCAGCGCGGTCACCAGCAACCCGGCCGCCCGGTCCCCCGGCTCGGCGATGCCCGTCCACGTCGCCCGGGCGAAGACCTCCGCCGGCTCCACGTCGGGTCGAACCCGGACGGGTCGCACGAGGGCAGCGATCTCCCGGTCGGATATTCCCAGTTCGGCGATCCCCCGTGCGGCGGACCCGCGCTCGTCGACTCCCGATTCGGACATGTCAGATCCCTCGTCTCAGATAGAGCGCCTGCGCGATGTGTTCGGCTCCCGGCATCGTCGCGCCCTCGATGTCAGCGATCGACCAGGCGACGCGCAGCACGCGGTCGTAGCCGCGCATCGTCACCCCGCCGCGTTCCAGCGCCCGGTCCAGCGCGGCCAGCGCCTGTGTGCCCGGACGACGCACCCGGGCACGCAGCCACTCGCCGGGAACCTCGTTGTTGAGCGCCCACGGTGTCGTGCTCAGCCGCTCGGCGGCACTCGCCCGCGCCTGCTCGACCAGCCTGCGGGCGGCGGCAGTCGTCAGCACCGTACCGCCGGGCTCCCCCGCACGCTGCTCGGCCATCGCCAGGTGTGTGGACGTCACCCGCTGCACCCGCAGCTGGATGTCGATACGGTCAAGCAACGGCCCGGAAAGCCGCGCCAGATAGCGCCGCCTGGCGTTCGGCGGGCAGGTGCAGTCGCCGCCCTCCACCCCGAACTGCCCGCAGGGGCAGGGGTTCGCGGCCAGCAGGAGTTGGAACCGGGCCGGGAAGTGCGCCACGGCATTGGCCCGATGGATGCTGATCACGCCGGACTCCAACGGCTGCCTCAACGCGTCGAGCACGGCCGTCTGAAATTCTGGGGCCTCGTCGAGGAACAGCACCCCGTGCCCCGCGCGCACGGCTGCGCCCGGCCGGATGACCGCGGAGCCGCCGCCGACCATCGCCGCCGCGGTTGCGGTGTGGTGCGGGCTCTCGATGGGCGGCCGGTTGCTGAGCGCACTGCCGACGCCGAGCCCGCTGAGTGAGCGGATGCTGCTGACCTCCAGCGCCGCCTGCTCGTCCAGGTCGGGCAGCAGCCCGGGCAGCCTGTCGGCGAGCATCGTCTTACCGGCTCCCGGCGGGCCGAGCAGGAACGCATGGTGGCCGCCGGCCGCTGCCACCTGCAGGGCGAACAGGGCGGCATCCTGCCCGACCACGTCGGCGATATCCGGTTCGTGCGCCGGACCGGCGGGTGCGGCGACGGTCGGGGCCGGCTCGATCGGTTCGATCGGGATCGGCTCAAAGTTGCCGCCGTGCCAGATCGCCGCATCGCGCAGCCCCGGCATGCCGAGCACCCGGATTCCGGGCACCAGCGCGGCCTCGGCCACGTTCGCGCTCGGCACCATCACGGTGTCGCATCCGGCGCGGCGGGCGGCGATCACCGCGGGCAGCACGCCGGCGACGGGCCGCAGCCGCCCATCCAGGGCGAGCTCGCCGATGTGCACCACCCGACCAACCGAGGCGCCACCCACGTCGCCGGCGGCCGCCAGGCAGGCCAGTGCGATGGCGAGGTCGAAGCCGCTGCCATGCTTGGGCAGGGACGCCGGTGAGAGGTTCACCGTGATCGCCATGGGCGAGAGCGGGATGCCCGCGTTTGCGGCGGCGGCCCGCACCCGGTGGGTCGCCTGCTGCAGCGCCGTGTCTGGCAGCCCGATCAGCACGATCTTCGGCAGCTGCGCCGAGATGTCTGCCTCCACCTCGACGATGGCGCCGCTCAGCCCGAGCAGCGCGACGGCCCTGGTGCGCCCGACGACCCTCACGCGTGCACGCCCTCGAGATGCTCGATCCGCGCCGGTCGGCCCGCTGGCGCGAGGATTCCGATGACGTCCAACCGCACGAGGCCGGTGATGCCGGGGTGGGCGGCGCACCAGAGGCGCGCGAGCACGTGCATCCGCCGCAGCTTGGCGGCAGTGATGGCCTCGAAGGGGTGCCCGAAGGCGTCGCTCGTGCGGGTCTTCACCTCGACGAAGACGAGTCGGCCATCCTGCGCGGCGACGATGTCGATCTCGCCGTGCTTACAGCGCCAGTTGCGCTCGAGCACGCGGTAGCCGGTGGACTCCAGGTAGCGCACGGCCTGCTGCTCGCCGAAACGACCGAGCCGCTGATTGCCTTGCCGACCGTGTGCAGCACCCTGTTCAGCCATCGTGCACCTCCGACACCCAGAGTGCCGGGGCGCGCAGGCGCGGAACGGAGAACATTGAACCCTGTGCAGATCAGGGCCGAGCGCGCCGTCTGTGCACAACAGGCACGGACGGCGAAGCCGGCAACGGAGCCGGGGTTACTCGTCGAGCGCGAGTTCCTTGGGAAGCTCGAACTCCTTGGTGGCGAGCTCCTCGATGTTGACGTCCTTGAACGTCAGCACGCGCACGGACTTCACGAAGCGGTCGGAACGGTAGACGTCCCACACCCAGACGTCCTTCATGGTCAGCTCGAAGTAGAAGTCGTGCTCCGTGTCGCGGCGCACCAGATCGACCTCGTTGGCCAGGTAGAAACGCCGTTCCGTCTCGACGACGTACTGGAACTGCGCCACGATGTCGCGGTACTCGCGGTAGAGGGCCAACTCGACCTCGCGGTCGTAGTCCTCGAATTCATCTTCATCCATGGTTCCTCAATCCTAGCCCGGCATTGCCGGCCCGGCTCGCGCCCGACGGCAGCTCTCAGCGCGGCTCGGTCTTGATCCACGACACCCGGTGCAGTTCTGTCGGGCCGTGCTCGGCGATCGCGCCCATGTGCGCGGGGCTGCCGTAGCCCTTGTTGCCGGCCCAGCCGAAGTGCGGGTGCTCCTCGTGGGCGGCGATCATCTGGTGGTCACGGTGCACCTTGGCGATGACGGATGCCGCGGCAACCGACGCGCAGTCACGGTCGGCCTTGATCCGAGTCTGCACCCGGAGCGGCGAGGCCAGGGCCGGGTTCAGCCAGTCCTGTGAGCCGTCGAGGAGCACCACGCTGGCGGCGATGTCCGCTCCCGCGGCGTGCAGCGCGAGCAGGGCCCGCTTACCGGCGAGGCCGAGGCAGGCGGTGATGCCGAGCGCGTCCACCTCTGCCGCGCTCGCCTCGCCGACGGCTGAGTAGAGCACCCAATCGGCGGCGAGCGGCGCGAGGGCCTCGCGGCGCTTCTCGCTGAGCAGCTTGGAGTCACGCAGGCCGTCAGGAAAGGCCCCGGCGCCGGCGTCAATGACGGCCATGCCGACGGACACCGGCCCGGCCATCGCGCCGCGGCCGACCTCGTCGCAGCCGATCACGTAGCGGATTCCGTTGGCGAAGAGCTCGTTCTCCACCTCCAGGGTGGGCAACTGCACGGCCATCTACTGCGTGCCGCTGCTCGGGGCGGTCGGCACGCCACCGAAGACGCCCGGGTAGTTGTCGAGCCATGTCCAGTGCGAGAGCGGCCAGCTGACCACGAACGCGCGCCCGACGACGTTGTCGATCGGCACGAAGCCCTTGCCCGGAGTGTCGCCGTTGTAGCGGGAGTCCTTGGAGTTGTAGCGGTTGTCGCCCATCACCCAGAGCGAGCCGGCCGGCACCGTCACCTCGAAGTCGTCACGGGAGACGCGGGTGTCGCCAACGGGCAATGTCACGTAGGGCGACTCGTCGAGCGGCACGCCGTTCACGCTCATCTGGCCGAGGGCATTGCAGCACGCGACGTGGTCGCCGGGCAGCCCGATGACGCGCTTGATGAGGTGGTCGTTGCTGTCGGGGGCGGAGAGCCCGACCAGGGAGAGCAGCCAGTCGACGCTGGCCACCAGCGGGTTCTGCTCGATCTGTGGTGCGGGGGCCAGCCAGCCGCCCGGATCGCGGAACACGACGACGTCGCCTCGCTCGACCGGCACGACGCCGGGAACGAGTTGGTTCACGATGATCCTGTCGTGCACCTGCAGGGTTTCCCGCATCGACTCCGAGGGGATGAAGAAGGAGCGGATCAGGAAGGTCTTCACAACGAAGGAGACCGCGATCGCGATGACGAAGATGATCAGCAGGTCACGCAGGAATAACAGGACTCCGCGCTGGCGCCGTGATCCGCGTGATGGCCTGCGTTCGCGGCGCAGTTCCTGGCCCGTGTCAGTCATCGCCGCCCGTTGTCGAAAGTGTGTCTGTCATTCACGAATTTTCTCCGTTAAGGCGCTTGAGCCCCCCGCCCAGTCTAGGGGTGGGGAGCTCAAGCCAAGATGTGCGTGACTTACGAGAAGTCGCGCTTCTCCTTGATCTTCGCCTTCTTGCCGCGGAGTTCCCGCAGGTAGTAGAGCTTGGCGCGACGCACGTCACCGCGGGTCACAACCTCGATCTTCTCGATGACCGGGGAGTGAACCGGGAAGGTACGCTCGACGCCGACCTGGAAGCTGATCTTGCGAACCGCGAAGGTTTCGCGGACACCGTCGCCGGAGCGGCCGATGACGACGCCCTGGAAGATCTGAACACGCGCGCGCGTGCCTTCGATGATGTTCACGTGCACCTTGACGGTGTCACCGGCGCGGAAGTCGGGGATGTCCGACTTGAGGGATGCTGCATCGACTGCGTCGAGGATCTGCATGATGTTCGCTCTCTGTGCCCGCATCCGGTCGAACACTGAAATAGGTTTCGGTAAAAGAATTGTGTTGCCGAGCATTCACGCCCGAGAGCGTGTCGCTGACTCCCCGGAGGCAGAGCCGTGTTGCAGCACAATCGTCAATTGTGGCATGCGCAGGGCACCCACGCCAAAACGCGGGCCGGATGCCGCAGGCCCCCTAGTCGCGCACCTCATGGATCACGATCACCTCAGGGTCGTCGCCGGGCTTCGGTCGGGGCCGCGGTGGCGTCTGCGGGGCGGGCCCCGCCCCGGGAATATAGGGGGCCGGCTGCTCGGGCGGACGGGCCGCCTGCTCGAAGGCGTCCATGGTGTCCTGCATGCTGCGCGCACCCTCTGTGACCAGCTCCCAGAGGGTCAGCCAGAAGCCGGCGATCGCGGCGAGGACCGCGAGCACGAGGAACCAGGTGGCCGCGTCGCCGAAGAAGCCGATGCCGATGATGGAGCCGTGCAGCACCACCAGCAGGGCCACGTCCTTCCACGACACCGCGCGGCTGCGCCGCACCGGCGGCCGGGCGAAGATGATGAGGGCGATCACCAGCAGGCCGATGAAGACGATGGGCGCCATGATCAGCAGCCCCAGGAATCCCCAGCCGCTGCCGCCGAATAGCCCCCAGCCGACGAACAGCCAGGCCGGCAGCACGAACACGGCGATGAACTGCCAGTAGTAGAACGCCCGGCGAATGAGGGCGGAAACGGTATTCACGTGCTCAGCGTAACGCCGCCAGGCTGGGCACGCGCCCCGCGTTCGCTGAGGGAGAATGGAATGACCAGAGAGAGGACGGCCCATGATTGAGCTGCGCACCCCGGCCGAGATCGAGCAGATGGCCCCGGCGGGCCGATTCGTGGCGAGCGTGCTCACCGCAACCGCCGCCGCCGCGAAGGTCGGCGTGAACCTGTTGACGCTGGACCGCCTCGCCCACGACATGATCCGCAAGGCCGGCGCCGAGAGCTGCTACATCGACTACCACCCGAGTTTCGGCGCGAGCCCGTTCGGCAAGGTCATCTGCACCTCGGTGAACGACGCCGTGCTGCACGGACTCCCCCACGACTACGCACTGCGCGACGGCGACCTGCTGAGCCTGGACTTCGCGGCATCCGTCAACGGCTGGGTCAGCGACTCCGCCCTGTCGATCGTGGTCGGCACGCCGCGCGAAGAGGACCTGGCCCTCATCGACACGACGACGCGCGCCCTGGCAGCCGGCATCGCCGCCGCGCAGCCCGGCAACAAGATCGGCGACATCTCTGCCGCCATCGCCGCCGTCGGCCACGGTGACGGTTACACCATCAACACCGACTTCGGCGGCCACGGCGTCGGCCGCACCATGCACGGCGACCCGCACGTGCCGAACGACGGCCGCCCGAACCGCGGCCTGCCGCTCCGCCCCGGCCTGGTCATCGCGATCGAGCCGTGGTTCCTGCACACCACCGATCGCATCGTGACGGATGCCGACGGCTGGACGCTGCGGAGCGCCGACGGGTCCCGCGGCGCCCACATGGAGCACACCGTCGCCATCACCGAGGACGGCCCGCGCGTCCTGACCGCACGCCACTGACGGCCCCGCCAGGCCAGTGGTCGCCGGTCCGGCGAGCAGGCCTCGCTGAGCAGGCCTCGCTGAGCAGGCCCCGCTGAGCGGGCCTCGCTGAGCAGGCCCCGCTGAGCGGGCCTCCCTGAGCACCCAGCCGTCGCGGCCCCCGAAAAGTCTCGCGGCCCCCGATATGTCGGGGGCCGCGAGACTTTTCGGGGGCCGTGAGCGCGTGCGGCGTCCGCGAGCGCAGCGCGACCGCGACAACGCGCGGGCCTGGGGCTTAGAGCTCCGGCGGAAGCAGGTCGGGCCGCACCCGGCGGGTGCGCTCGATCTGCTGCTCGTGGCGCCAGCGGGCGATCGCGCCGTGGTCGCCGCTGCGCAGCACCGGCGGCACCTCACGCTCGCGCCACACGGCGGGCTTGGTGTAGCTGGGGTATTCGAGCAGGCCGTCTTCGTGGGACTCCTCGACAAGGCTCTCCGGGTTGCCGACGACGCCGGGGATCAGACGGCCGACGGCCTCGATCATGGCCATCACGGCCACCTCGCCGCCGTTCAGCACGTAGTCGCCGAGGCTCACCAGGCGCACACGCCCGCGGTCGGCATAGTGGTCGAACACGCGCTGGTCGATGCCCTCGTAGCGGCCGCAGCCGAACACGATCTGTTGTTCATGGGCCAGCTCGCGCGCCATCTTCTGGTCGAAGGGCACGCCGGCCGGCGAGGGGAAGATGATGATCGGGTCGTCGGCGCCGTTCTCGAGCACCGCATCCAGGGCTTCACCCCAGGGCTCCGGCTTCATCACCATTCCGGCGCCGCCGCCTGCCGGGGTGTCGTCGACGGTGTGGTGGCGGTCGTGGGTGAAGTCGCGCAGATTGTGCACGCCGAGTTCGATGAGGCCGTTCGCGCGGGCCTTGCCCAGCAGCGAGATGTCGAGCACATCGAAGAACTCGGGAAAAATCGTGACGATGTCGATGCGCATTGTTCAATCCTATGAGGGTGTGCCGACGAAGGCGTGCGGGAACAGAAACGGCGACGCGGATGACCGCGTCGCCGTTTCAGGTGATTCTGGGGGTGTTACTCGGGCTGGCCCGCGGCCTCGTCGTTCTCGACAGCGCCGTTCTCGACAGTGTCGGTCTCGACAGCGCCGTTCTCGACCGCAGCGGGCTCCGCGCCGTCAACCTCAGCGGTTGCGGGCTCGTCGTCCGGGAGCTCCTCGAAGAGGCCCGTCGGCGGCGTCACCGTGACAACGCCACCCGGGACATCGACGGCAGAGACGATGGCCTTCACGAACGGGACCATCACCTCACCGTTCGGAGTCTTCACGATGATGAGGTCCTGGGCGGGGAAGTGCTCGATGCGAGCGACCTGGCCGACCGTGACACCGTCGCGCACGACCTTGAGGCCGACGAGCTGGTGGTCGTACCAGGCGTCTTCCTCATCGGTCGACTCTGCGTCGTCCTGATCGATCCAGAGGATCGCCTTCGCCAGGGACTCGGCCGCGTCGCGGTCGGGAACGCCGACGAAGAAGCCGACCGGGTGGCTGTTGTACCAGCGCATCTCGGCCAACTCGATGGTCTTGCCGTGCCACGGGGAATCCGTGGGAACCTGCAAGGAGAACACGGCGCCCGGGACGAAACGTCGCCCCGGGTCATCCGTGAACAGCTCCAGCTTGATTGCACCCTTGAGGCCGTGCGCCTTGGTCAGGCGCCCAACCCGCAGTTGTGTGCGGCGCGCGTCGTCGTCACTCACGTTAGAAGTCAGTGTCAACGACGTCGACGCGAACGCGCTTGCCGTCGGCCAGCGCAGCCACGAGGGTGCGCAGAGCCTTGGCGGTGCGTCCGGCGCGACCGATCACCCGGCCGAGGTCCTCGGGATTCACACGAATCTCGAGCACGTCGCCGCGGGCGGAGTTCTTGGCCACAACCTGCACGTCGTCCGGGTGATCAACGATCCCCTTGACGAGGTGCTGCAAAGCGGGAGCGAGCAAGACTAGGCCTGCTCGTCCGCTGCGGGAGCGTCGGTGGTCTCTTCAGCAGCCGGAGCCTCTTCCTTCGCGGCAGGCTTCTCGGCCTTGGGCTTCAGAACGGGCTTCTTCTTCTCGTCGGCGACGAAGGCAGCCTTGGGCTCCTTCACCTGGACGGTGCTGACGGCGTTCTTGTCACCCTTGAACTGACCCCAGTCGCCGGTCAGCTTGAGGATGGCCGCAACCTGCTCGGTCGGCTGTGCGCCGACGCTGAGCCAGTACTGAGCACGCTCGGAGTTGACCTCGATGAAGGAGGGGTTCTCGGTCGGGTGGTACTTGCCGATCTCCTCGATGACGCGGCCATCGCGCTTAGTGCGCGAGTCGGCAACGACGATGCGGTAGTACGGTGCGCGGATCTTACCCATGCGCTTGAGACGAATCTTGACAGCCACAATTCTCCTGTGTGTTTTGTGAAATGGGCGAACTGACAGCCGTGAGCGTGGGGTGCACACTCGGCAAAAGCTCAAAGGGGCACTGTAAGTCTGATTAGAGGGTCGGACGAAACAGTGCTCGACAGACCATTCTTGCACCTATCTGCCGGGTGTCCCAATCCTGGGGCATAATTTTCACTGAAAGTTGCCGATCGGATGCCGCCGGCCGCCGCGTGGCAGAATTGCAGCGCTCCCCCACTCCTCTCAGAACGGTGTTGCCCGTGCAGATCAGTTTCGCCGAGTCGGCGCGTTCCAGCGTTGGCATCGAATGGGAGCTGGCGCTCGTCGACGGCGAGAGCGGGGAGCTCGTTGGCGTGGCCGCCGAGGTGCTCGAGGCGCTGGCCGGAGACGACGGCTCGCGGCATCCGCACATCACCGGCGAACTGCTGCTCAACACCGTCGAACTGGTCTCCTCTGTGCACACGAGCGTCGGCGACGCCGTGCGCGAGCTCGAGGGGCAGCTCGCCGAGGTGCGCCGGGTCACCGACCCACGCGGCGTCGAGCTGATCTGCAGCGGCTCACACCCCTTCGGCCAGTGGTATGACCAGCAGGTCACCGACAAGCCGCGCTACCACCGCCTGATCGAGCGCACCCAGTGGTGGGGGCGCAACATGATGATCTGGGGTGTGCACGTGCACGTGGGCATCGAGTCGCGCGACAAGGCCCTGCCGCTACTGGGCGGGCTGAGCAGCTACCTGCCGCACCTGCTGGCTCTCTCGGCCTCCAGCCCGTTCTGGGCGGGCGTGAACACCGGCTACGCCTCGAACCGGGCGCTGATGTTCCAGCAGCTGCCGACGGCCGGCCTGCCCTACGAGCTCGCCGCCTGGACCGACTACGAGCGCTACGTGCACGACATGAGCACGACGGGCATCATCGACGACTACACCGAGGTGCGCTGGGACATCCGACCGTCGCCGCACTGGGGCACCCTGGAGATGCGCGCCTGCGACGGCGTGTCCAGTGCTGCAGAGCTCGGCGCGGTGGCCGCGCTCATCCACTGCCTGGTCGAGCGGATGTCGCGCCAGCTGGACGCCGGCGAGACGCTCGCCTGGCTGCAGCCCTGGTACGCGCGGGAGAACAAGTGGCGCGCCGCCCGGTACGGGCTCGACGCCACCGTCATCCTCGACACGGCGGGGCGAGAAGCGCCGGTCTCCGACGAGCTGCGCCGCCTGGTTGCGGAGCTCGCCCCGATCGCCGAAGACCTCGGCTGCCCGGCCGAGCTCGCCGCCGTGCTGGACATCCTCAACCACGGTGCCAGCTACCAGCGGCAGCTCCGCACCGCCGAGGCCGCCGGCGGCGACCTGCGCGCTGTCGTGGCCGCGCTGTCCCGCGAGCTCCGCGGCGGCGGGATTGCCGCTACGGCGCCTCGCTGAGCGTCAGGGTCGTGCTGTGGGGCTCTGCCCCGCGCAGGTAGTCGATCTCGACGGTATCGCCCACCTTCTTGGTCAGTTTGATCCGGGTCAGCACCGCCGCGTCGATGGCCGGCTGGCCGTCGAGCGCCGTGATGATGTCACCGTCCTGGAGGCCGGCCGCATCCGCCGGCCCGCCCGGGGCGACGCCCTCGACGAACAGGCCGGGCTCGGTGTTGAACTTCGCCGCGACTTCCGCCGGGATCACGACGACCTGCATGCCGAAGTAGGGGTAGCTGACCTTCCCGGTCTCGATCAGCTGCTCGGCGAGCGTGATGGCCAGGTTCACCGGCACGGAGAATCCGATTCCGACACTGCCGCCGCCGGAGACGCCCGAGGCGTTCGGAACGGTGGCGATCGCCGAGTTCACGCCGATCTGGGCGCCGCTGCAATCGACGAGGGCGCCGCCGGAGTTGCCCGGGTTGATCGCGGCGTCGGTCTGGATGGCTCCGGCCAGCACGGCCGTCGTGCCGTCGTCGGCCGGCACGGGGACGTCGCGTCCGAGTGCGCTGACGATGCCGGCCGTGACGGAGCCGGAGAGCCCGAGGGGTGCACCGAGGGCGACGACGGGCTGCCCGACGGTGACGGTGTCTGAGTCGCCGATCGCGACCGTCGGAAGCTTCGAGTCGGCGTTGACCTTGACGACGGCGATGTCGGCCTGCGGGGAGCGCCCGACGAGCGTCGCCGGGATCTGCTGGCCGTTGCTGAAGATGACGACGATGCTCGCACCGTTCGCGGCGTCGGCGACGACGTGGTTGTTCGTGAGGATGTAGCCATCGTCGCGGATGATGGAGCCGGTGCCGACCCCGCCGCCGGCCTCACTGACCACATTGATGGTGACGATCGATGGCAGCACGGTGGCCGCCACGGTTTCGGCGTTGCAGGAGCCCCCCGCAGGAGAGTCGACCGTGCCCGTCGGGGAACTCGTCGCGCTTGCAGAGCCAGCCGTTCCGGCCGAGCCGGCGAGCTGGCCGAGGTAGCCGCCGAGGAACCCGCCGACAACACCGACGACGAGCGCGGCCCCCAGCAATGCGCCGGGGCGGGAGAAGAAGGGTGTGCGCTCAGCGACCGGTTGTGCCGGTGCGGCTGCGGGCAGTGTCGGCTCCGCGGCGGGCGGTGTCGCTGCCGCAGCGGGTGGTTCGGCCGGTGTCGGATTCTGTGGGGTGCGCCCCGGTTCCTCGTCCACTTGTTCCCCATTCCGTGCGAAGCGTTGCCGTTCTCGGAGTCTATGGCGCGACGGCGGAGTTCAGCCAGACCCACGCGGAGCGGCGCGTCATCGGCGCGACTCATTCCGAGGGCGACTCGTCGTCAGAGCAGCGCGTTCTTCGCGTCCCGCCAGGCGAGCCAGTCGCGCACCGGGGCGAGGTCGTAGTGCGGGCCGCTGATGCCGATCGTGAACAGCGTCGCCCCGAGGGCGTGCAGCTCGTCGGCCTCCGCCTGGCTGCGCGCGCGGAGCTCGACGGAGACCTCGATCTCGGCGGGGTCGCGGTCGACCCGCGCGCACCAGTCGCCGAGCACGCCGAGCTTGTGCTCGAGCACCTCCGCAGAGCTGAACGAGTGCCAGATGTCGGCGTGTTCGGCGACGATGCGAAGCGTCTTCTTCTCGCCGCCGCCGCCGATGAGCACGGGGATGTCACGGGTGGGCGGCGGGTTCAGCGCCCCCCAGCGGGCCCGAATGCGCGGCATCGCGTCGGAGAGCGCGTTGAGCCTGCTGCCGGCCGTGCCGAACTCGTAGCCGTACTCGGCGTAGTCGCGCTCGAACCAGCCGGCGCCGGTGCCGAAGAGGAACCGGCCACTCCCCCCGTCGCGGGCGCTGATGTTGTCGATGGTGCGGGCCATGTCGGCCTGCAGGTCGGCGTTGCGGTAACTGTTGCAGTTGACCAGCGCGCCGAATTCGATCCGGTTGGTCTGCTCGGCCCAGGCGGCGAGCATCGTCCACGACTCGAGGTGCAAGCCGTCCGGGTCACCGGTCAGTGGGAAGAAGTGGTCCCAATTGAAGACGATGTCCACGCCGAGATCTTCGATCTCGGCCACGGTGTCGCGGATCTTCGAGTAGTGCGCGTGCTGCGGCGCGATCTGCACGCCGAGTCGAACCCGCCGCGCGGGCGCCACAGCCGTCACGGCCTAGCCCTTGCCCAGTAGCTTCTGGAAGTTCGCGAGGTCGTCCTCGCTCGGCGCGGGTGCGCCGCCCAGACCGAAGCCGGAGCCGCTCGGCGCCGAGACTCCGCCGGGCTTGGCACCGCTGGCGATCGCCGCGTTCTCCGCGGCGCGCTTGGCGGGGTTGCCCGACTTGGAGCCCTTCCTCTTGGCCTGCTGCGCTCGGCCGCGGCCGATGCCGCCGGGGATCGGGCCCATGCCGGGAACCTGCGGCATGCCGCCCTTGGCAACGGTCTTCATCATCTTGGCAGCCTGCTCGAAGCGGCTGATGAGCTGGTTCACCTCGGTGACGCTCATGCCGGAACCCTTGGCGATGCGCAGGCGGCGTGAGCCGTTGAGCAGCTTGTGGTTGAGCCGCTCCGCCTTGGTCATCGACTGGATGATGGCCTCGGTGCGCACGATCTCGCGCTCGTCGAAGTTCTCCAGCTGCTGCTTCATGGCGCCGGCGCCGGGCAGCATGCCCATCATCTTCTTGATGGAGCCCATGTTGCGCAGCTGCTGCATCTGCTTGAGGAAGTCGTCGAGGGTGAAGCTGTCGGTCGCGAACTTCTCGGCGACCGCGCGGGCCTCGTCTTCGTCGAAGGCCGACTGGGCCTGCTCGATCAGGGTGAGGATGTCACCGAGGTCAAGGATGCGGCTGGCCATGCGGTCGGGGTGGAACGGCTCGAAGTCGTCCAGGCCCTCGCCGGTGGAGGCGAAGATGATCGGGCGTCCGGTGATGGAGGCCACCGAGAGGGCGGCACCACCGCGTGCGTCGCCGTCGAGTTTGGAGAGCACGACGCCGGTGAAGTCGACACCGTCCTGGAAGGCCTTGGCGGTTGCCACGGCATCCTGGCCGATCATGGCGTCGATGACGAAGAGCACCTCGTCGGGGTCGATGGCCTTGCGGATGTCGGAGGCCTGCTTCATCAGCTCGGCGTCGACGCCGAGGCGACCGGCGGTGTCAACAATGACGACGTCGTGCAGCTTCTGCTTGGCGTAGGCGACGCCGTCCTTGGCGACCTTGACCGGGTTACCGACGCCGTTGCCGGGCTCGGGGGCGAACACCGGCACGCCGGCCTGCTCCCCGACGACCTGCAGCTGGGTGACGGCGTTGGGGCGCTGGAGGTCGCTGGCGACCAGCAGCGGGGTGTGGCCGTCCTTGGCGAGCCACTTGGCCAGCTTGCCCGCGAGGGTGGTCTTACCGGCACCCTGGAGGCCGGCCAACATGATGACTGTCGGCGGCTTCTTGGCGAACTCGAGGCGGCGCTGCTGGCCGCCGAGGATCCGGATGAGCTCCTCGTTGACGATCTGAACGACCTGCTGGGCCGGGTTCAGCGCCTTGTTGACCTCGTCGCCGAGGGCGCGCTCGCGCACGGTGGCGGTGAAGTCCTTGACGACATCGAGGGCGACGTCGGCGTCGAGCAGGGCGCGGCGAATCTCGCGCACGGTGCCGTCGACGTCGGCAGCGGAGAGCTTGCCCTTCGTGCGCAGGTTCTTAAAGGTCTCGGCAAGCCGGTCGGAGAGCGTTCCAAATGTAGCCATGGTGCTGACAGTTTAGTTGAGTGCGGAGCCCTGTTCCGCCGCCACGGCGGCGTCGACCCGTTTCTGGAGGGCTGAGCGCACCTCTGGCCACTCCTCGGCGATGATCGAGAACATCACCGTGTCGCGCACCGTGCCGTCATCCCGCCGCATGTGCCGGCGGAGAACCCCCTCGTAGCGGGCGCCCAGACGCTCGATGGCGCGCTGCGACCGGGTGTTGCGGATGTCGGTCTTCAGCTGCACACGGCCGGCCCCGAGGGTGTCGAACGCGTAGCCGAGCAGCAGCAGTTTCGTCTCGGGGTTCACCGGACCCGCCCACACGGCCGGCGCGTAGGTGGTGGAGCCGATCTCGAGGCTGGCGTTCTCTGGCTGCACGTCGATGAGGCTGGTCGAGCCGATCACGCTGCCGGCTGGGAGCCCGCGGTGCTCGTGCAGGGTGCGCATGGTCCACTGCTGGCGGGTGGGCCGGGTGGCGGCACGGAGGCGTTGCGCGGCGTCGTCGATGGTGCGCGGCCGGCCGGCGACGTGCGTCCAGACGGCGTCGTCGTCGAGCGCGGTGAACAGCTCGGCGGCATCCCGCTCGGCATCGCCCGTCGCTAGCTCAACGAGCCGGCCGCGCAGCACGGTGTCGCCCGGCACCGGCCAGGACATCTCGGGCCAGGCGGTGTCTGCAGGGCGCGGGTCGGGGCGCGGGACGAAGCCGGCCACGGCTCAGCTCGCGGTCTCGGTGCCGATGACGTCGGCGTTGATGTTGAAGCGGGCGATCAGCACGGCGTCGCTCTCCCCCGGCGCGATCGAGTACTCGAACAGGGCGAACGGCTCGTCGTCGCCGGCGTTGTGCGGCAGGAAGCTGACCCGGAGCAGGCGCATCGAGCGCAGGAAGTCGATCTGCCGGTCGCCGGACTCGCGGCTCATGGCGTCATCGAGGATCTCGTCGCCGAGCTCGGCGACGCTCTGGTAGAAGTAGGCGATGGTGTTGGAGGTGTCGGTCGACAGCTCACCAACGAAGGCCTCGCGGGCGTCGGAGTCGAGGCCCTCCAGCTGGCCGATCATGCCGGCCGCGATGTCGAGGGACTCTTCTGCGACGTCGTTCTCGTCGGGTGCGCTCAGCGAGACGTCGACATCCTGCTCGCCGACCTCGACAGATTCCGACCAGTAGAGCTCGTCGTCGCTCTCGCTGCCGAGGTAGCCGAAAAAGTCGTGTTCGATGGCCATGCGTGTTTCTCCTTGGTGCCGGCGCGGGCCGACGAGGTTTCGGTCTGAGGTGTCGGCGCTAGCCGACGAGCTTCTGGGCGAAGACGTGCGGCGTGAAGCCGGTCAGGTCGTTGATTCCCTCGCCCTGGCCGACCAGCTTGATCGGGATGCCGGTCTTCTCCTGCACGGCGAGCACGAAGCCGCCCTTGGCGGAGCCGTCGAGCTTGGTCAGCACGAGGCCGGTGACGCCGGCGTGCTCGATGAACGCCTCCGCCTGGGCGAGGCCGTTCTGGCCGGTGGTGGCGTCGAGCACGAGCAGCACCTCGGAGATCGGCGCCTGCTTCTCGATCACGCGGCGGATCTTGCCGAGCTCGTCCATCAGGCCACCCTTGGTCTGCAGCCGGCCGGCGGTGTCGATGATGACGATCTCGGTGCCCTCGGCCTTGGCCCGCTCGATGGTCTGGAAGGCGACGGCGGCCGGGTCCTGGCCCTGCATCTGCGGGCGCACGATGCCGACGCCCGCACGCTCGGCCCAGGTGGCCAGCTGTTCGACGGCTGCGGCACGGAACGTGTCGGCAGCGCCGACGAGCACGGTGCGGTCGTAGCCGCGCAGGAACTTGGCGAACTTGCCGATCGTGGTGGTCTTGCCGACGCCGTTGACCCCGACGACGAGCACGACGGCGGGGCGCTCGGTGAGCTTGAGCGTCGAGTCCAGCTTCGCCAGCCGCTCCTCGATCGTCTCCCGCAGCATCCGCTGCAGGTCGGCCGGGTCGGTGGTGCGGTACTTGGCGACCTTGCCCCGCAGCTCGGTGACGAGCGCATCGGTCACATCCGGTCCGAAATCGGCCTTGATGAGGGCGTCCTCAAGGTCGCTCCAGGTGTCGTCGTCGATCGTCTTCTTCGCGAACATGCCGCGGAGCGCGCCAGAAAGAGACCAGGGGGTGCGTTCAGCCATATGCCCAGCTTAAGGCGTGCGCGTGCACCACCTTCACAGGAATAGCGGCCGCGACAGCACGGTTGGCCCCAGTCATGCCCAGGAATTCCGCACGCTCCCGCTCGTCCCGCCCCTCGCTGACCGTGATCGCGGCGATCGCCGTGGTGGCCACCGCCGTTGTTGGCGGCGGTGTCCTCATTGCCGTGACCGCGGCCGATCGCGCCGGCCAGACCTCCACGGCGAACGGAATCGGTGCCCCGAATCGCGGCGACTCCTCTGGACCGGTGACCTCTGGACCGGTGACCTCTGGCCTGCTGCATGCCGACACGCGCATGGGCGCGGTGAGCCTCACCGTGGCAGAACTGCCGGCGATGCGCAGCTTCTACGCCGACGCCGTTGGACTGGAGGTCATCGCCGAGAGCGAGTCAGAGGTCTCCCTCGGCCAGGGCGGTGAGACCCTCATCCGCCTGGTGCACGACGCCGCCGCGCCCGCCCGTGGCGGCTCCGACGCCGGCCTCTACCACTCCGCGATCCTGTTCCCGGATTCCGCGTCGCTGGCCGCGTCGCTGGCGCAGGTCGCCGAGCGCGCTCCGGCCAGCTACCAGGGCAGCGCCGACCACCGCGTGAGCCTCGCGTTCTACCTCGGCGACCCGGAGGGCAACGGCGTCGAGCTCTACGTCGACCGGCCGAGCAACGAGTGGGAGTGGGTCGACGGCCAAGTGACGATGGGCTCGGCGGACCTCGACCCCAACCAGTTCATCGCAGACAACCTCGATGAGTCGACCCCGGCATCCGCCGCAACGCTCGGTCACGTGCACCTGAGCGTCGGCGACCTCGACGCCGCCAGGGCCTTCTACGTCGACACCCTCGGCTTCGACATCACCAGCGAGTCCACCGGCGCCCTGTTCATGTCGGCCGGCGGCTACCACCACCACCTCGCCGCGAACACCTGGAACAGCGCGGGCGCCGGGGCGCGCGCGGCGACACAGGGACTCCGCGAGTTCACCGTCATCCTCGCCGACGGCGCCGAGCTGGATGCCGCGGCGGCCCGCCTGGCCGACGCGGGCGTGCCGACGGAGCACGCCGACGGCTCGCTCACCACTGAGGACCCGTGGGGCAACACCGTGCGCCTGCTCGACGCCGGCTCGCTCCCGGACAACGCCGGCTAGCCTTCCAGCGCCACGGGGGCGGCAGCTTCGGCGAGCTGGTGCCGGCGAGTTGGCTTCGGTCGCTGGCGCTCCCTCGAGCCAACGGGAGAAAGCACGCCGGCTGGAGGGCGCCGCGCCGCGACGAAGGAGCAGCGCAGCGCCCGAAGCCACGGAGCCAACCGACATGCGTCGCCCGGCTCCCGCGGGGTTGGCTTCGGTCGCTGGCGCTCCCTCGAGCCAACGGGAGGGCGAAACCCCCGCTGATTGAGCCTGTCGAAATCGAGGTCTCGACAGCCCGGACAGCGGGGCAGGCCGAGCAGCGGCACGGGCGCGGCAGGTCCCGCGGAGTTGGCTTCGGTCGCTGGCGCTCCCTCAATCCAACGGGAGAAAGCACGCCGGCTGGAGGGCGCCGCGCCGCGACGAAGGAGCAGCGCAGCGCCCGAAGCCACGGAGCCAACCGACATGCGTCGCCCGGCTCCCGCGGGGTTGGCTTCGGTCGCTGGCGCTCCCTCGAGCCAACGGGAGAAAGCACGCCGGCTGGAGGGCGCAGCGCCGCGACGAAGGAGCAGCGCAGCGCCCGAAGCCCCGGAGCCAACCGACATGCGTCGCCCGGCTCCCGCGGGGTTGGCTTCGGTCGCTGGCGCTCCCTCGAGCCAACGGGAGTGCGAAACCCCCGCTGATTGAGCCTGTCGAAATCGAGGTCTCGTCGTGCCGGACAGCGGGGCCGTCGAGGCCGAGTGCGGCTAGCCGGCGCGTTGCTCCGGCTCGGCTGAGCCTCTCTCGGCGGCGATGCGCTGGCCGACGACGGCGGAGACGCCGTCCTGCCGCATCGAGACGCCGTAGAGGGCGTCGGCGATCTCCATTGTGCGCTTCTGGTGGGTGATCACGATGAGCTGGCTGGATTCGCGCAGGTCCTGGAAGATCGTCAGCAGCCGGCCGAGGTTGGCGTCATCCAGGGCCGCCTCCACCTCGTCCATGATGTAGAACGGGCTGGGGCGCGCCTTGAAGATCGCGATCAGCAGGGCGACGGCCGCCAGCGAGCGCTCCCCGCCGGAGAGCAGCGAGAGCCGCTCGATCTTCTTGCCGGCCGGCTTGACCGAAACCTCGATACCGGTGGTGAGCATGTCATCTGGGTTGGTCAGCGTGATGCTGCCCGTACCGCCCGGGAACAGCACGGGGAACACCTGCCCGAAGGCCTCCCGGGTGTCTTCGAACGCGGCGGCGAAGATCGTCTGCATCTTCTCGTCGATCTCCTCGATGATGCTGAGCAGGTCGGCGCGGGTCTTCGTGAGGTCGCTGAGCTGCTCGGTGAGGAAGAGGTGGCGCTGCTCGAGCGCGGCGAACTCCTCGAGAGCGAGCGGGTTCACCCGGCCGAGCTGCGCGAAGGTGCGCTCGGCCTTCTCCAGCCGGCGCTGCTGCACGGCCCGGTCGAAGCGGCCGGGCTCCTCGCCGTCGCCCTCGGCGGGGATCTCCACCTCCGGGCCGTACTCGCTCACCAGCACGCCCTCGTCGAGCCCCAGCTCAGAGAAGGCGCGTTCCAGCAGGCTGGAGAGATGAAGCTTCTTCTCGTAGATCTGCAGTTCGAGCCCGTGCACGTTCTCGGTGATGACGGCGAGGCGCTCCCGCAGGGCCTGCTCCTCACGACGCAGCGTGGCGAGCTCGGCGTTCTCGGTCGCGCGCTTGCCTTCCGCCGTGGTCAGCTCCAGCCGGGCCTCGGCGACGGAAGCGTCGACGGAGGCGAGGATGGGCGGTAGCGCATTCACGACGGCGCTGGCGGCGTCCACCTGGCGCCGACGGATGACGGCCAGTCGCGCCGCCTCCTCGGCGGCCGCCCGCTCCTGCTCGCGCTGCCTGGCCAGGGCCTCGCCACGGGCATGCTCTGCGCGCACCCGCTCCCGGGCCGTCTCCAGGCCGAGCCTGGCCTCGATCTCGGTCTCCCTGGACTTCTCGAGTTCCGCGTAGAGCGCGTCGCGCGCGCTCGCGTCCAGCAGCGGCCGCGGCCGGGAGCGCGCCGTGTCCAGCTCGGCCTTCGCCTTCACGGCGGCGGCCTCGGCCTCGCCCACCCGGCCGGCAGCCAGCTCGAGCGCCTTGCTCAGCCTGTCGAACTCGGCGACGGCTGCCTCCGCCTGCACCCGGGCGCGGTTCAGCCGCTCTGTCTGCGCGGCGAGTGCCGAGTCGAACTCGCGCAGGGAGGCCAACGCCGCCTGAGCCTGGGACTTCGCGGTCTGGTGGCTGGCCCGCTGCTCGGTGAGGGCGAAGCGGGCGCGCTCGATCAGCGAGCCCAGCTCGCCGAGCCGTTCGGCCGCGGCATCCCGTTCGGCGAGAAGCTCGATGCGGCCCTGCTCGCCGCCGGATCCGCCGCGCAGCACATACTCGGTGAGGACCTCGCCTGCCCGGGTGACGACGGTGACAGGGGTGCCGGCGGAGGCGGTAGCCAGCTGCGGCGCCGCTGCACGGGCGGTGGCCAGGTCGTCGGCGATGACCACGTGGGCAAGCACGCCGAGCACACCGGGCGGGGCGGTGACGACGGATGTCGGGGCGGTGATTCCAGGAAGCGCGCTCCCGGGCAGGCTGGGCCGGCGCGGGCCGGAATCAGCGCCGGGCGCGGAGGCGCTGTCGGAATCTGGGTCGGCGATCACGAGCTCGACCCGGCCGAGGCCGTGCTCCGCCGCGTGGTCGACGGCCGCGTGGGCGTCCGCGCTGCTCTGCACCAGGATGGCGTCGGCAAGGGTGCCGAGCGCGGCGGCGATGGCGGCCTCGAAGCCGGGCCTGACCTGCACGCTCTCGGCGACGATGCCGCGCACGCCGTTCAGGCCGGCCGCGATCAACTCGGCCGAGCCGTCGCTGCTGTCGAGGGCCCGGGAGAGCGCGCTGACCTTGGCGGCGAGGGCGTCCTTCTCCCGCTCGCCGCTGTGCAGTTCATCGCGCAGGCGTTCGATCTCGGCCTCGGCCCGGGTGACCTGCGCCTGGGCGAGCTCGTAGCCCTCGTCGAGGTTCGTCTCGCTGGCCTCGTTCTGCTCGGCCGCCGACTCGAGCTCGGCGAAGTCGCGCTCGGCCTTGGCGCGGCGTTCCGCAGCCGCCTCCGAGGCGTTCTGCTGGCGGAGCACCTCGCCGCGCACGGCGGCGAGGCGGGAGGCCGCGGCATCCGCCGTGCCGGTGAGTTTGGTGATCTCGAGGTCGTGCCGCGAGACGAGGGCGCTCTGCGCGGCGATCTCGTCGTCGAGGGCGTCGAGCCGCTGCCGGGCTGCGGCCGTGTTGTTCTGAGCGGAGAGCAGGCCGGCCTCGGCGGCGGCGACGTTCTCGCGCAGCCGCTCGACCTCCTCCTGGGCCTCCTGCAGCATCGCCTGGCTGATGCCGGCGCCGCGCTCGAGCGTGCCCGGTTCGCTACCGAGCAGCGCGATGCGCTGGTTGGCCAGGGTGAACAGGCCACGCAGGCGCTCCTGCACCGATTCCAGGCCGAAGCTGGTGCGGCGGGCCACGTCGACGGCGTCGCCCAGCTGGGCCTGCTCAAGGCGCAGCACGCGATGCTGCTTCTGCTCGAGCTGCTCCTGCAACACGATCCGCTCGCTGTGTCGCTCGTGTTCTGTGCGGGTGTAGTCGTCGAGGGCCCGGCGCAGGCCCACGACCTCGTCGGCGACCAGGCGGGCGCGGGCGTCGCGCACGACGGCGGCGATCGACTGCGCCTCGCGGGCGATTGCGGCCTGCTTGCCGAGGGGTTTCAGTTGGCGTCGGATCTCGCCGGCCAGGTCGCTCAACCGGGTCAGGTTGGCCTGCATCGCGTCGAGTTTGCGCAGCGTCTTCTCTTTGCGGCGACGGTGCTTGAGGATGCCGGCGGCCTCCTCGATGAAGCCGCGGCGTTCCTCTGGGCTGGCGCGCAACACGGAGTCGAGCTGGCCCTGACCGACGATGACGTGCATCTCGCGGCCGAGGCCGGAGTCGCTGAGCAGTTCCTGCACGTCCAGCAGCCGGCATCCGCGGCCGTTGATGGCGTACTCGCTGGCCCCGTTGCGGAACAGCGTGCGGCTGATGGTGACCTCGGTGTACTCGATCGGCAGGGCGCCGTCGGAGTTGTCGATGGTGAGCGTGACCTCTGCCCGGCCGAGCGGGCCGCGGGAGGAGGTTCCGGCGAAGATGACGTCTTCCATCTTGCCGCCGCGCAGGGTCTTCGCGCCCTGCTCCCCCATCACCCAGGCGAGGGCGTCGACGACGTTGGACTTGCCGGAGCCGTTCGGCCCGACCACACAGGTGACGCCGGGCTCGAAGGCGAAGACGGTCGGCTGCGCGAAGGACTTGAACCCCTTGAGGGTCAGGCTCTTCAAATACACGCGTGCCTCGTTCTCTCTGTGCCCGGTGATCTGCCCGTCGGGTTTGGGCTCGCATCCCGCGCGGATACTGGCTCTACGGTACCGGCATTCGCCGCAGAATCCCGCAGAATCACCCGGTGAGCGGCAGATCCTCGCGCCGAGAGGCGAGCATCGCGACGGCACCGGCCAGCACGGCGCCGATCGCGTAGGCCCCGAGGTCCACAGCGGAGAAGGTCGTGCCGAACACCAAGCGGGCGGGCGGGAACACCGCCGCCCACTCCCCCGGCAGGCTGGTGAGCTGCAACAGCTCGACGGCCCAGCAGAGCGCCGCGCTGAGCAGGGCGATGCCCCACCAACTCACCCGGCCCCGCGGCCGCAGCAGCCAGGTCGCCGCGGTCACGAGCAGGAACACCAGCACGGCGTAGAGCACGCCGCCGAGGATGTCGCCGACAATGCCGCCGAGCGCGAACCGCGCCATGAGCCCCACGGCGATCGTCGCGAGCGCACTCAGGCCGAGCATGACCCAGCGGCGGGCGCGCGGTTTCGGCGTTGAGCTCATCGCGCCAGCCTACGCAGGCACCGCCGTGGAGGCGCGGCGGTGGACTGCACCGGGAGGACGAGACTTGCCCTCCTTCGATGCGATCCCTAGCCGAATCGGCGCTGCGGATGCAGAATCGGCACAGACAGAATCGGCACAGGCGGGTGCGCGCTGCGCACATGCAGAACGGACGGAGCACGCCATGAGCGACCACACCGCGCAGGACGGGATGCCGATCGAGATCCGCGAGGTGCCGATCCCCAACCACCTCGGCGGGGTCGGCGGGCGTTCCTTCGAGCTGGCCATCGAGTTCGCCGGGCTCATCGAGGCGGAGGCGTGGGGGCACCGCGACGCGTGGCTGGGGCCGGCATCCGCCCTGCCCGAGTACGGCCAGAGCGCCTTCACCCGCCGGGTGCTGCTGGCGGCTTGGCAGGGCGGGGAGGTCGTCGGCAGTGCGCGGGTGCGCTACGAGCTTGAGGACGGTGACACGACGGCGTTCCTGTGGGTGGCCACGCTGCCCCGGCTGCGCGGGCAGGGACTCGGCGACCGGCTGCTCGCCGCGGCCGAGCAGATCGCGCTGGATGCCGGCCGCACCGTGCTCTCCAGCTACACCGACCATTCAGCGCAGAGCCTCGCGGCGGCGCCGGAGGACGCGCACCGGCTGGCCGCCTCCGCCGGCGCCGCCGTCATCCCGGAGACCGACCCGCGGGCGCGCTTCGCCCTGCGGCACGGCTACACGCTGGCCCAGCTGGAGCGGGTGAGTGTGTTCGAGCGGGGGCATGGCGAGGACGGCCTGCCTGCGCTGCAGCGGGAGCTCGCCGAGGCCGCCCAGCACACGGGCGAACAGTACGAGCTGCAGAGTTGGGGCGAGGAGACGCCGGAGGAACACATCGATTCCTTCGCTGCGGCGCTCGGCCACATGGCGACCGACGCTCCGGCGGCCGACCTCGTGGTCGGCGCAGAGCGGTGGAACGCCGAGCGCGTGCGCGAGTACGAGGCGGAGGCGGCCGAGGCGGGCAGGGGCCTGCTGCGGGCCGTCGCCCTCGACCGCAGCACCGGTGCCGTCGTGGCCTACACCGAGCTCGAGCTGCCGGCAGAGCATCCGACCCTCGCCCACCAGGGCGACACGCTCGTGCTCGCGGAGCACCGCGGGCACGGCCTGGGCCAGCTGCTCAAGACCGCCAACCTGCTCAGCTTGGCCGAGGTCGCCCCGGCCAGGCGGCGGGTCTACACCTGGAACGCCGACGAGAACGAGCACATGTTGCGCATCAACAGCGGGCTCGGCTTCGAACCTGTCGGCTACATCGCCTCCTGGCAGAAGGTGGTCGAGCCGCCTGCCTAGCGCACTAGGCGGTGCTCGTAGGCGAAAGCGACGATCTGCAGCCGCGACACCAGGTCGAGCTTGACGAAGATGCTCGAGATGTGGCTCTTCACGGTCGTCTCCGAGATGTAAGCGGATGCCGCGATCTCAGCGTTGCTGAGGCCACGCGCGACCAGCAGGAACATCTCTTTCTCCCGCGCGGAGAGCGGCGCAATCACGCTGTCGTTCGCGGGCCGCTGGACGCCATACGGCACATCCTTGAGGAGAGCCACGGTGGAGTTCGGGGCACCCACCGACTCCCCGTGGTGCACGGCGTGGATGGCCGCCAGCAAGAACTCCGGGGTCGCGTCCTTCATCAGGAATCCGCTGGCCCCCGCCGTGATGGCGCGCAACGCTGCCACCTCGCGCTGGTGCGTGGTGAGGATGATGATACGAGGCGCGGTCGCGTCACCGCGCCCGCGCGTCTCGGCGAGGATGCGCTCCGTTGCCGTGATCCCGTCGAGCAACGCCTCGGAAATCCTCCCGAAGGAGGACGGCACGCCACGTACTGGGTCCTCACCTGCCCGTACGGCGGTCAGACACATGCCGAACGGTTATGGCTTCCTTAATCACGTGTAATATATAGAACACTGCGCCGCTGATCCGATCAGCTCCGCGCAGTCCGCACGAAGGCTTTCGCCGAATCGGATGATTCTTCATCCGCGATGGAATTCTTCGTGCCCCACAGCGGTTTGACCCATGCGGTAACACAATTCGCACACACCGCGGCACCCGCCCAGAATCGAGATCATGTCAGCCAGCACCGCCTCCGTCGCAGCCCCCGTCGCCGACGTCATCGCCGAGCACTCCGAGTGGCACGAGGCGCGCCTCGCGGCCCTCATTGCCCCGCAGGGCAACCTGGCGCTGGTGGAGACCCGCTGGCTGCCCGATGGTGTGCAGCAGAGCGCGAGCGACGCCCTCGTCGGCCAGCCCGCGACGGTGACCGCGACGGTACTGCAGCGCCGCAACCTGGACACGGGCGCGCCGGAGCACGGCGTGCGCCTCTGGGATTCCGCCTCCCCTGCCATCCAGGCCTTCGACACCGTCCCCGTCTTCGACTACGACCCGGCCTGGCTGATCCAGGCCGAGTTCACCCCGGTCGCCGAGGGCCGCACCGTGCCGTTCGAGCACATCCGCGACAACGGCGGCTCACGCGACCTCGTCGTGCCCGGCGACATCCGCTTCACCCTCGGCGACACCGAGTACACCATGAGCGCCTTCGACGACGGCGGCACCCTGCTGCTCGTGTTCGGCGACGCCACGAACGGCCAAGCCGGCGATACCGGAACGTACGGCTCCGGTCGCTTCCTGTTCGTGCAGCGCAGCGACGGTGGAAGCTTCGGCACGCCCGGCCCCGTCACTCTCGACTTCAACCGTGCCTTCGTGCCGCCGTGCGGCTTCTCGGTGCAGTACAACTGTCCGATGCCGCCGGCCCAGAACCGCTTCGCCCTGCCCGTAGAGGCCGGCGAGCGGGTGGCCCAGTTCACCGGCGGCTTCGACATCTACACCCTCTAGCTAGACACCTCCCCAGCACCACCTTCCCCACAGCACCACAACCCCCAGGAGTAACACGTGAAGAGATCCACGGGCGCCATTGCCCTGTCCGTCGCCGCAGCGCTGGCCCTGTCGGGTTGCGCAGCGGGCGGCGGCACCAGCAACACCGGCGGGGCGACTGCCGCCGACGCCACCATCGAGGTCGGATCGCTGTACGAGCCGCAGAACCTCAGCAACGTGGGCGGCGGCGGCCAGGGCGTCACCGAGGCGCTCACCGGCAACGTCTATGAGGGCCTGTTCCGCCTCACCGACTCCGGCGAGGTCGAGCCAGTGCTCGCCGCCAGCAACTCGGTGAGCGATGACGGGTTGACCTACACGTTCACGCTGCAGGATGGCGTCACCTTCCACTCGGGAGACCCGCTCACCTCCGCCGACGTCAAGTCGAGCATCGAGCGCGTCACGGCCGAGGATTCGCAGTCGGCCCGCAAGAAGAGCTTCTCGGTGATCAGCGACATCCAGACCCCGGATGACGCAACCGTCGTCATCACGCTGTCTGCACCGTCGATCTCCTTCATCTACAACCTCAGCTACATCTGGATCGTCAACGATGCCGCCACCGACATCAAGACGACCGAGGATGGCACCGGCCCGTACACGGTCGGCGACTGGAAGCGCGGCAGCTCGCTCAGCCTGGACAGCTGGAGCGGCTACTGGGGCGAGAAGGCCTCCAACAAAGAGGTCGTCTTCAACTACTTCACGGATGCCACGGCACTCAGCAACGCGCTGGTCACCAACCAGATCGACGTGATCACGAGCGTGCAGAGCCCCGACCAGCTCAGCCAGTTCACCGACAACCCGGACTTCGTCGTGAGCGACGGCGACTCCACCACCAAGGAGCTGCTCGCGTTCAACGACAAGGTCGCACCGTTCGACCAGGTCGCCGTGCGCAAGGCCGTTTACTCGGCCATCGACACCAAGAAGCTGCTCAACTCGGTGTGGGGCGACTACGGCA